>JBDLRJ010000001.1:0-3140 GCA_039800145.1 Pseudomonadota bacterium
AGCCACGGCGTGAGGCCGCGGACGTAGATCTGCCCGCCGTGGGTGTGCCCGCTGAGCACCAGGGCCGGCGCGTGTGCGCGGACGGACTCCACGCCGCGCGGGGCGTGGACCATGCACAGGCTGGTGGCCCCGCGCGGCACCCCGGCGAAGGCCCGGGCCGCGTCCGCGCGGCCGGTCACCGGATCATCCACGCCCACCACGTGCACCTCGGCGCCCCGAACGGCGTGTACCCGGTGCTCGTTGTGCAACACCTCCACGCCCGCGGCCTCCAGCGCCCCGCGGACGGCGGAGGCACCTGCCCAGTGATCATGGTTGCCGAGCACCGCCCACGCCGGCGCGGTGAGCCGCTTCAGCGCCTCGGTTAACCTGCGCACCGGGCGCGCGGACAGGCACACGTAGTCCCCGGTCAGCAGCACCAGGTCCGGTGCAAGGGCGTTCAATCCCTCCACCGCGGCGTGCAGCGCCCTCGGTTGGACGCCGCCGCGCACATGCACATCCGAGAGGTGCCCCACGCGCACCCCGTCCAGCTGCGCGTGGACGCGGGGGCTGTGCACCTCGAGCAGCCGGGCGCGGGGAGGGGGCATGGGCCCGCATCAACCCGTGTGGCCCGATGCGGCTTCCCGGTGCAGCGCCACTCCGAGGACGCCCGCCCGCTCATCGGTCTGCGGAGGAGGTGCGGTTCCGCCCGCCCTGCTTGGAGCGGTACAGCTGCCGGTCCGCAGCCGCGAGCAGCTCCGCGGGCTTCTGGAACGGGCCGTCGTCGTGCAGCGAGGCCACGCCCAGCGAGATGGTCACCGGGATGCGGGTGCCCTCGAACGTGAACTCCGTGGATTCCACCGCCTTGCGGCAGCGCTCGGCCGCCACCACGGCGCGCTCAATCTCCGAGCCGCGCAGCAGCACCGCGAACTCCTCGCCGCCATAGCGTGCCAGGACATCCTCGGTCCGCACCGTCTCCATCACGCGCGCCGACAGGCGCCGGAGCACGTCGTCACCCGCGGGGTGGCCCCAGGTGTCGTTGATGCGCTTGAAGTGGTCCACGTCGAGCATCACCAGCGAGAGCGGCATCTTGTGCCGCAGGCTGTAGGCGAACTCCTTGTCCAGCACGTCCAGGAAGTACTTCTTGTTGTGGACGTTGGTCAGCCCATCCCGCGTGGCCGACTCGTAGATGCTCTTCTGGTACGCCTCTTCGAGCGCGTCCTGGATGCTGAACTTCAGCACCGTGTTGGTGCCTATCTGGATCTTGTCCCCGTCCGCGAGCTCCGCCTCCTGCACGCGGGTGCCGTTCAGGAACGTCCCGTTCGTGCTGCCGAGGTCCACGAGCACGTACTTCCCGTCCGTCCCCCGCTCGATGCAGCAGTGGCGCCGCGAGATGCCGTCGTCCTCCACCTGGAACCCGGACTCGGTGGCGCGTCCCAGCATCACCACCGCGGCGTCCAGCTTCACCGTCTTGCCCACGGCGGTCGGATGCTTGGCCGCAATCTGGATGAGGTAGGCGGCTTGCGCGGACTTCGCCTTCGCGCGCGCCACCACCTCGCTCACCGAGAACATCCCGGTCTTCTCGTCGTCGTCGCTCGTCACGGGCGGTGCCATCCTGCCAACTGGGGGGAAGGGCTTCAAGCCACCGGTGGACGTGCGCGGCCGTCGGTCCGTTCCCCACATACGTCCCGCTCCATGTAGGCGCGGACGCGGTCCAGCCCGGGGTGGTGGGCGAGCGCGTGCATCAGCTTCACCAGCGCTGCGGACGAGGTGAGGTCGCCGCCGCTGATGGCCCCCTCCTCGGCGGCCACCACGCCGGGCTCGTACAAGGTGAGGTCCACTTCGCCGCGGTGGGCCTCGCTGGTGAGGACCACGGGGATGCGGCGCTTGCGGGCCTCCGACAGCAGGGGCCGGAGCGAGCGGCCGTGGCGCCCGTCCACCGGCACGTTGCCCGCGCCGTACGCCTCCACCACCAGCCCCTCCACGTGCGGCAGCAGCGAGAGCGGCAGGGCCGGGTCCATGCCGGGGTGCGTCTTGAGCAGGAACACGCGCGGGACGAGCCCCGCACGCAAGGTGCGCTTGCCGCGGCGCTTGAGCCCTTCTGCGAAGCGCGCCTCCACGCCGAGCGTTCCCAGGAGCGGGAAGTTGGGGCTCTCGAAGGCGTCGTACTCGGACACCTTCACCTTCCTCACCCGGTTGCCGCGCAGCAGCTTGCTGTCGAAGCAGACCGTCACCTCGCGCGGCCCGCGGAGGGCGGACGTCACCGCGTCGATGAGGTTGAGCCGCGCGTCCGAGCGGATTTCGCCCAGCGGCCGCTGCGAGCCAGTGAGCACCACCGCCTTGTCCAGCCCGGCGAGCATGAAGGAGAGCGCCGCGGCGGTGTAGGCCAGCGTGTCCGTGCCGTGCGTCACCACCGCGCCGTCGAAGTCGTCCAGCCGGTGGTGGAGGTGCGCGGCCATGTCCGTCCACAGTTCCGGCTGCATCTCCGCGCTGTCGAGGTTGCTGAAGAGCTCGAACTCGAGCTCCGCCAGATCAAACAGCTCCGGGGCGCGGCGGCGCAGCGTGCGGTGGAACTCGGCGGGGCGGAGCCCGTGGGGGCGGCGGCCGGCCATTCCGAGCGTGCCGCCGGTGTGGAGGAGGAGGACCCTGGGCATTGGAGGCTTCGGAGTTTACAAGCGCGCGGCGTTGGCGCTACAGCGCTCGTCGGTCCGCCATGCGCCGATTCCACCTCCTCCTTCCCCTCGTCCCGCTCGTCCTCGGCGGGGCCACCTGCCGCCGGGATGGCGGTTCGCCCACTGCCGAACCCCAGC
Source organism: Pseudomonadota bacterium (assembly GCA_039800145.1). Taxonomy (GTDB): domain Bacteria; phylum Myxococcota; class Myxococcia; order Myxococcales; family Myxococcaceae; genus VGRA01. The sequence goes on from JBDLRJ010000001.1 coordinate 2,787, forward strand.
GGCCCGCGCCCGAAGTGGCCGCTGCGCGTGCCCCGGCGCAGGCCCCCGCAGTCCCGGAGTCGCCCGAGGCGGTGTTGGACTCGCTGTCCTGGTTGGACGCGAAGGCGCTCCCGCCCGCGGCGCGCAAGGAGCTCGCCACGGTGTTGTCGGACGAGTTCTGCTACTGCGGCTGCCCGCACTCGCTCGGGGCCTGCCTCAAGACGCACGACTGTCGCCACGCAAAGCGGATGACGCTGCTCGCCGCTGCAGACGCCGCTGCGGGCATCCCGGCGGTGGAGACCATCGTCTCGCTCGGCCAGTACTACCAGGGCTTCACCAAGAAGCGGGCGGAGTTCAAGGTGGATCCCCGCCAGT
>JBDLRJ010000002.1:0-4050 GCA_039800145.1 Pseudomonadota bacterium
AAGCCGCCCGCGGACATCATCCGGGACCGCGGGCTCGGGCAGGTGTCCGACGAGGGCGCGGTGGAGGCGGTGGTGGACCAGGTGCTCGCCGCCGCGGCGACCGAGGTGGAGAGCTACCGCGCCGGCAAGACGCAGGTGTTCGGCTTCCTCGTGGGCCAGTGCATGAAGGCGATGAAGGGGAAGGGGAATCCCCAGCTGGTCAACGCGGTCCTGAAGCGGAAGCTGGGCGGCTGACGCTCAGAAGCGCCCCGTCACCGCCAGGCCGCCACCGCCGTACTGCGTGGGCATCAGCCCCACCTGCACCGGCAGCCCCGCCCACTCGAGGTCCAGGTTGCGGGTGATGTGCAGCCCCGCGGCGATGCCGCCGAGCCCTCCCGCGATCGCGCCCACCGCAGCAGCCTGGCCGTTGAAAGTCGCCAGGAACACCACGGACGAGCCGAGCAGCCCGCCGAGCAGGGCGCCCGCGTCCATCACCAGCACGCGCCCGCGTCCCAACGGGTACTGACGCGACACCAGGTAGCCCGCCACCAGCCCCACGTCCGTGGCCGCCAGCAGCACGCCCGTCACGGCGGTGGCGCCGAACTGGCCCCCTCCCGCCGCGATGAGGGTGAGCACCGTGGTCATTCCGGCGTAGAGCCCCACGGAGTTCATCAGCGCCACGTCGCCCGCCGCCAGGTCCAGCCCGGCCCACGCGAAGTGCCCGGCCACCGTGCCCACCACCTGTCCAGCGGCCATCAAGCCGAGGATGGAATTGCCGGTCAGCTCCCCGCCGGCCAGCGAGAGCAGGATGGCGGTGTTCCACGCGCCCCAGGCCGTCCCAGAATTGATGGCCAGGGCCTGTCCCGCCGTGACGCCGTCCCGGGAGTAGAGCAGCGCCAGGCCCGCGCCTGCTGCGCTGCCGAGCAGTGAGGCGCCCGCCAGGGCCTGCGTCGTCGAACAGCCGTTGAGCGCGAAGCAGGTCTCTAACCCCAGCGTCAGCCCGTGGAGCGTCTGCGCCAGCACCAGCTCTGCGCGCGCGCCGTTGTTCGGCTGCTCGTCCCGCAGCGCCTCCGCGAGGCTGGCGTAACGCTTCTTCTCCACCGGGGCCGCCGCGGCAGCCGCCGAGGCCACGCTCGGCGCCGGTGCACGGGCGGGCGGAGCCAGCTCTTCCAGCCGGGCCTTCAGCGGTCCGGACATCGCCTCGGGGCTTCCCGTCTTCCTGCCCGTGACGAGCCGGCGGAGCTCCGTGCCCACCAGCGCGGCCCCGGTTCCGGGGAAGCGGCGCACGAGCTCCTCGAGCCCCAACAAGGCCATGTCGTCACGCCCCGCCGCGGCATCTGCGAACGCCTGCTCGTAGAGGCCCCACGCCTCGGACTGGGCCGTGCGCGCCGGGCGCCCACCCTCCTGCGCGTGCGCTGCAAGCGGCATCCACAGCAACATCGAGAGCAGGAAGGGCTTCACAGGCGACCTCCAATCACCAGCTGCGCACCACCCCCCACCGTGGGTGCGAGCCCCACCTGCACCTTCGGGGCGCCCAGCAGCTCCAGGTCCCAGTCCCGCGTGAGGACGCCTGCCGTCACCATGCCGGCGAGCCCGCCCGCGAGCAGCGATCCGGCGGTGACCTGGAAGGTGCTCGCCCCGAGGAAGGCCGCCTGCACCGCGAACCCGAGCAATCCGCCCAGGATGATGCCCGCGTCGATGACCAACGTCCTCCCGCGGGACATGGGGAGCACGCGCGTGAGCAGCGCCCCGCCCACCAGTCCCACGTCAGAGGCCGTCAGCAGCAGCGCGAACAGGCCGGGGGTACTGCCCTGGACCCCCAGGGCCCCGGTGGCCAGGAGGGTGAACATGGCCGTCCAGATGCCCGCCGAGTTCATGAGCGACATGTCGCCCGCGCTCAGCCCCAGGCCGGCCCAGGCAAAGTGGCCCGCCGCCATCCCGGCCAGCTGGCTGAGGACCACCACGCCGAGCGTCCCCGAGTTGAACGTGTTGGAGATCCCCGCGAAGGCCAGGCCGTGCCACGCGCCCCACAGCACCCCCGAGTCGATGGCGAGCGCGTGGCCTGCCGTGATGCCGTCCCCCGAGAAGGCGAGCGCCGCCCACGCCGCCGCGCCGCCGGTGAGCAGCGGCACCAGCGTGTTCCCCAGGCCGCACCCGTTGAGGATCCCGCACAACTCGCTGCCAATCGACATCCCGTGCAGCGTCTGGAACACCACGAACTCTGCCCTCGCCACCAGCGTGGGCTGCTCGTCGTGCAGGGCGTCCTTCAGGGTGGCGTAGCGCCGCGTGCCCGCGGCGGAGGGTGGGTGGGCAGACGGCGCCCCGGACGCGGCGGCCTGGGCAGGTGATCCGTCCAGGCGGCGGCGCAGGGAGTCGGCCATGGGCAGCCGGCCGTTGCCGCGCTGCGCTTCCAGCTGCCGCGCCAGCTCTGCGCCCAGCTCCGCCGCGCCGGTGTCCGGGTAACGCGCCCGGAGCTGCGCCACCGTGGCCAGCGCCTCCTCGTTCCGGCCTGCCACCGCGGCGGCGAACGCGGCCTCGTAGAGCTGCAATGCCTCCTGCTGCGAGGCAGGCGCGGGGGCTTGGGTGGGACCCTCCTCCACCATGGGCGCGGGTTCCACCTCCACCACGGGGGAGGGCGTGGGGGCGGCCACGGGAAGTGGGTCCTCCGCGCGGGCCGGCAGTGAGACGACGGTGAACGCCAGGGCCGCGACTGCACAGACGAGACGGTGCATGGGGCGTCTGAGGCTACCCCGGATTGCGTCCACCCGCCGACATTTCAAGGTGCGGCGCGCCCGTGCGCCGCGGGTCAGCCCTCGAGCGAGGCGCGCAGGAACCAGGCGTGCTTCTCGAACTCCGTCACGATGCCCGTGAGCAGGTCCACCGTGTCCGTGTCCCCGGCCTTCTCTGCCACGGTGCGCGAGCGGCGCAGGCCGTCCAGGTAGCCCTCGAGCCGGTCCGCGAGCAGCGCCACGTGCTCCATGTCCCGCGTGGTCTCCTGCGGGTACTCGGGGAGCCCGGAGTGCTTCGCCGCGTGTCGCACCGTGCCATACGCCTTGCCGCCCAGCGTCACGGCGCGCTCTGCCACCGCGTCGTTGTGGGCCGCGAGCGACACCGCGAAGGTCTCGAACAGCGGGTGCAGCGAGGGGAACTGCGGCCCCTTGATGTTCCAGTGGGCCACCTTGATCTGTCCGTGGAGATCCAACCCGTCCGCCAGCCGCTCGTTCAGCGTGGCGCACAGGGACGTGCGGGCCTGCTCCGTCAACTTGCTCGGGCTCTTGTACATGGTGCCCGGGAGTTAGGTGGGCAGCCTCACGTCGCGCAACGTCTCCACCTCGTCGCGCGTGGGCTGGAAACCGGTCTCCTCGCGGAACCGTTTCCCATCCACCACGATGGGGAACTTCAGGTGACTGAGCGCACCGGGCGGAAGCGCCGGGAGTCCCCCGTGCCCGAGCACGCGCTGCAGCAGGAACTCCGGGAGCGGAACCGCCGTGCGCCCGGACTCGCGGATGACCACCGAGAGCGGCAGGGGCTGGGGGCCCGCCACGTTGTAGATCCCACGCACCTTCTTCTCCAGCGCGAGCACGATGGCGGAGACCGCGTCCTGCTCGTGGAGGAACTGGAAGAGCGGATCGTACCCGAGCACCATGGGCACGGCCCGCCCGCGCAGGAACGCCCCCAGCGTCCCGTGCATGGAGGGGCCGAGCGTGTAGACCATCCGCAGCACGGAGGTCTGGATGCCGGGATCCCTCCACAGCGACGTCGCCGCGTAGAGGTCCGCTGCCACCAGGTCCGCGAGCGCGGGGAAGGAGGCCAGCGCCAGCGGGGGCTCCTCCTCCGTGTGGTACAGCGCCGCGTCCGCGGCCGCGCCGTAGAAGGTGTGGCGCCCCACGAAGACCACCTGCTTCACCCCGTAGGTGCGGCAGTACTCGAACACCGCGCGCGTGCCGCCCAGGTTGATGCGGTCCCGCTCGTCCCCCTGCACCTGCAGCGACGTCACGGTGGCCATGTGCACCACGGCGTCCGGCCGCCGCTTGCGGAAGACGTCCTCCGCGGCGCGCTTGCGGATGTCCA
>JBDLRJ010000003.1:0-7056 GCA_039800145.1 Pseudomonadota bacterium
GCTCCTCCTCGAGCTTGCAGCGCGCCATGCCCTCCACCACGCGCGCGTCGGCCCGGAACTCACCGGCACCCCAGAACCTGCTCTTGTAGTACTGGTGCAGCTCCTCGTCGCACCACAGCGAGTCGACGGGGAACACCTTGTAGTCGTGGGAGAGGACCTCGGCCCCCTCGTAGGCGCCGCCCTCGGGGGGCATCTGCACCACCACGTCCAGGCGCCCGAGGTACTTCGCGAAGGCGCCGCCGTGGCTGAGGATCACCTTGCGTCCGCGTGGATCCGTCAGCAGCTGCGGCGGGTTGAGCACCACGTGCAGGTGGCCCCCGAGGATGACGTCCAGCCCGGACACGCCGGGGATCCGCACGCGGACCACGGACTTCGGATCGCCCTGCGGCCCGAACCACTCGAGCAGCTCCCACGGCTCGCGCTCGCGCTGGAGGAAGGACTGGATCTTCCCGTACTCGTAGTAGGCCTCGTAGCCCTGGACGAGGTCCTGGTCCTCGGTCAGCCCTGCGTGGCTCACCACCATGAGCAGGTCCACGGACGGGCGCAGCATGTCCACGTAGGCGCGCGTCACCTCGTTCTGCTCGAGCGGCGTCACCTGCAGGCTGTTGCCGCCCTCCACGATCGAGTTGAGCGAGCCGATGTTGGCCAGCCCGATGAGCCCCACCCGCACGCCCTTCATGTTGAAGAGCGCGTAGGGCTGCGCGTAGAGCCCGGTCTGGTTGGAGTCCACCGAGCGCCAGTCGTCCCACGCGTAGTTGGCCGCGAGCACCGGGAAGGAGGCGAAGTCCTTCGCCTTCTGCGTGAAGTTGAGGGGGCCCGCGTCGAACTCGTGGTTGCCGATCACCGCCGCGTCCAGCCCCACGAGGGACAGGAAGCGGTACTCGGCCTCGCCGAGCTTGAGGTTGAAGACGGGTGCGCCCTGGAACGCGTCCCCGGAGTCCACGTGGAGGACGCGGTCCGCCCGCGCGCGCTCCCGCTGAAGCAGGGAGGCGAGCCGCGTGGCGCCGCCGAACGGGGCCGCCTCCGGGATGAGCCCCAGGTCCACGTCCGTGCGCAGCGGCGCGAAGTCGAACGGGAGCAGGCGCGAGTGGAGATCGGACGTGTGGAGGAAGGTCAGGCGGACCTGCTGACCGGCCAGCTTCAGGTCCGGGGGATCGTTCACCGGGAGGCAGGCGGCCACGCAGAGGGCAGCCAGGGCCCAGGCGAACGTGGGGGCGGGGCGGAGACGCAAGCGGGCTGTCCTGGGGAAAACGAAGGGGTGGAACTTCCGGCCGGGCGGCTCTTTGCCAGAAGCCCCCCAGCGGTTCAAGGCGCACGGGAGCTGGGCTAGAGGGGAGGGCATGTCGAGCCCTTCCCCAGCGGTCACGGAGATAGAAGTCCTCGAGGACCTGACGTCCCGGAGCCGGTGCGACGAGGGGTTCCTCCACGTCCGGCGGCTGCGGTGCAGGAACCGCCGCTCGGACGGCTCTGCGTCCGTCGAATACCGGGTGGACGTGGTGGACCGGCCGCGGCTGGACGCGGTGGCGGTGCTCGTCCACCGCGCGCGGGAGGGGGGAGGGCGAGAGCTGCTCCTCCGCACCAACCTGCGCCCGGCTGCCTGGTTCCGGCGGGGCCGTCGCCCGGTCGTCCCGGATGGGCGGGAGTTCCTGGAGATGGAGGAGATCGTCGCCGGGTTGCTGGAGCCGGAGGATCACGGCGAGGCCGGCCTGCGGGCGCGCGCGGTGGCGGAGGCCTGGGAGGAAGCGGGCTTCCGCGTGGAGCCCGGGGCGGTGCAGTTCCTCGGGGCGCCGTTCTTCGTGGCCCCCGGGATTCTCTCCGAGCGCATCCACCTGTGCGCGGTGGACGTGACGGGGCTCGCGCAGGGGCCGCTCGAGGGGGACGGCTCGCCGCTCGAGGAGGGGGCGCGGACGCGGTGGGTGGAGTTCGGAGAGGCGCTGCGGCTGTGCCGCACCGGCGGGGTCCCCGACGCGAAGACGGAGCTGGCGCTGCTGCGGCTGTGGGACGGCCGGGGTTGAGTCCTACGCCGCCTTGGCCGAGGTGTCCGGCTTCGGTGCCGCGGCGGAGGACGACTTCGGGCGCGCGTTCCAGATGGTGGCGCAGAGCCCCAGCCCCACCACGGCCACCGGCAACATGGCGCCGGGCCACACCTTCCAGTTGGAGGGATCCCTCGCCGCCGCGTCCGTCGGGAGGGTGACTCCGTAGAGGAAGGCCTGCGCGCCGGTGCCGAGGTACACGAACCCGTCGATGATGCCGGTGACGACCCCGGCATTCTTCCGCCCGCCGAAGTCCATGGACGCGGTGCCGGACAGCATCCCGTGAACGCCGATCACGCACAGGGACATAAACACCACGGCCCAGCCCAGCACGGGGCTGCCGAGGGTGAAGAAGGCCACGCCCGCGCCCGCTGCCAGCCCCGCGTAGAGGACGCTGGAGACCGGGCCGCGGCGGCTGCCGAAGACGTGGTCCGAGATGAAGCCGGCGAACACGCCGCCGAGGATGCCGGCCACGCACAGGAGCATTCCCCAGTTCTCGTAGACGAACGAGTCCGCGTCCCCGATGCCCTTCGCGTACAGGCGGTACTGCTTCATCACCGCCTGGCGCAGGAAGCCGGAGCAGAACTCCACGGCCACGACGATCCAGATGACGCGCTGGGAGAACATCCTGCGCAGCACCGAGCCCAGGCCTTCCGGACCGCTGGTGTCTCCCGAGGACGCGTCCCCCGTGTCGAAGTCCGCGAAGCCCGCGGTGGCGGGCGAGTCCCGGACGAACACGATGGTGACGACCGCGAAGGCCGCCAGCACCGCCGCCGGCACCCAGAAGGCCACCGGGAACCCGAACGCGCGCCCGAGCCCGAGGCTCCAGTCGTACGAGAAGTAGAGCCCGAGCGAGATCAGCACGCCGAAGAGCCCGCCGAGCACGCCGCGCTCGCGGACGTGGAACCAGGGCGCGTTGACCTTCACGATGCTGACGGCGCCGAAGCTCTGGAAGTACATGTTCCCGGCGTTGAGCAGCAGCAGTGCCTGCTTGAGTTCCTCGCGAGACTCGGGGGCCGCCTTCGAGAGGGCGAGGGCCATGCCCACGTTGCTGAGCGCGGAGCCCACCGTGGCGACGATCATGGTGAGCCGCCCGCCGAACCGGTCCGTCAGCGGGCCGTTCAAAAGGAACGCAATGCCGTACACCCACGCGCCGTACCCGTCGATCTGGTTGAAGTCGGACTTGGTCAGCAGCTTCGCGACGTCCAGCTCGCCCGCCAGCGCCGAGAGGTTGTACCGGCCGAAGTAGAGGAACGCGTAGGTGAGGCCGAGCGGCACCCAGTTCATGAGCCGCCGCCGCTTGAACTCCGGCGAGTGGCCGAGGTCCACCCTGGGGAGGCGGGAGAGCACCACGCCGATCGCGACCAGGAGGAAGAGGATGGGAGCGAGTTTCTGGAGCCAGGGGGGGAGCGCGCCCATGTGGAGGTTCCTCGGGGGGAGAAGAGGCGCGCACCTTATCCCGTCCACGGCCGGGATTTTCCAGTGCCGGACGCACGCCGGGAGGAAGTCTGCGGGGGCGGCGGGAAGCGGCTAGGATGCACCCCGTGCGCATGCCGTCCCACCCGCCGCTTCTCCAGAACCGGCTGGACATCCACGACCGCAAGCAATTCGAGATCAAGCTCGAGTACCAGCCGTCTGGCACGGACCGGCCGTCGCGGTACCAGGTGGAGAGCTGGTTCTTCCTGCCTGCGTCCCTGAACGTGGACGCGGACACGTGGCCGCGCCCGGACTTCTACGCGGACCTGCACAACTACATCCGGTTGAAGACGCCGGTGTTCTCGCTGACCGAGGTGCTCGCCGCGGCCCACTCGCCGCTGCTCGAGTTGGAGCGGACCGCCGGAGGAACCCGTCGCGCGGAGGCGGACATCGTCTACGAGGCGAAGCTGCTCTCGTGCGTGTTCCGAGGGGCGCTCCGCCGCTTCGTGCAGCTGGTGGACGGCCAGTGCGACGCACAGGAGCGCGCCTCGCAGTTCGAGTCCGCGCCGCTCGAGGAGCCCGTACGCGCCCACATGGCCCAGGTGCGCGAGGTGCTCGCCCGCTTCCGCGCCGTCATCCCGAAGCTGGAGTCCGCGGGGCCCCTGCAGGAGCGCACGCGCGCCTCCCTGCGGCTCGTGGACGAGTACATGTCGCTGTCCGTGGAGCAGTTCTTCCGCAAGGCCGTCACGGACATGGACGCGCTGCCGCGCAGCGGCATCTTCACGGAGCTGCGCAAGGAGATCATGGCGGCCGTGATCGAGGAGGAGACGTACCGCAAGCAGCACCAGCTGCGCAGCGTCATCTCTCCCACCGGTGACAACGAGGAGTACATGCACCGGATCGGCTTCCTGAAGAAGTTCTGCATGAACATCCTGTTCCTCTCCGTGCGGCGGGAGGACCAGCGGCGGAACTACGAGGAGGCGCTGTTCGCGGTGGCGGCGGGAATCGCCATGGCGTTCGCCACCGGGATCGCCTTCTGGGCCCAGGAGCGCTACCTCCAGGACAGCCTCAACTTCTTCCTCGTCCTCGTCGTGGGCTACATGATGAAGGACCGCATCAAGGAGGGGCTCCGGCGGTTGTTCTCGCGGATCGCCGCGCGGCACCTCTATGACCGCGGGACCGCCATCGTGGACCCGGTGACGAAGAGCCGGATCGGGACGCTCAAGGAGAAGATGGACTACGTGCTTCCATCAGAGCTCCCGGAGGACGTGCGCCGGCTCCGCCAGACCGATGACTTCGTGACGGTGAGCCAGGGCGAGCTCGCCGAGACGGTCATCCGCTACAGCAAGCACATCGTGCTGGATCCCGAGCAGCTGCCGCGCGCCGAGGACGGCGTGACGGGCGTGACGGACATCATGCGGCTCAACGTGGAGCGGCTTCTCCGCGACATGGACGACCCCGAGACGGCGCTCGAGTACGTGGACCTCGAGGACTTCTCCGTGGGGCGGGTGCGCGGGGCCAAGAGCTACCAGGTGGACGCGGTGTTCCGGTACACGGTGGACGACGAGGCGGCGCCGCGGGTGTCGCTCCAGATGGTGCGCCTGGTGCTGGACCGCAACGGGCTCAAGCGAATGGTGCGGTTCGAGCGCTCGCCGCTCGGGGAGGCCGCCCCCGAACGGTCCGTCGCCTAGGCCGCGGGCCCGGGCGCACCGCGTCACGCGCGAAACCCTCTTGGAGTTGGTGGGCCGGGCACGTTATGAGGCTGCCCGCATTCCACGCACCGCTGAACAGGGGAGTCCGCATGGCGTCCGCGCTGTCAAAGGACAAGCTGCTGTCGATGTACCGGAAGATGGTCCTCATCCGGAAATTCGAGGAGCGGGCCGGCCAGCAGTACGGCCTCGGGAAGATCGCAGGCTTCTGCCACCTCTACATCGGCCAGGAGGCCGTGGCGGTGGGGGCCGAAGAGGCGATCCGCAGGGACGACTACGTCCTGTCCGCGTACCGCGAGCACGGCCAGATGCTCGCCCGCGGCGCCCACCCCGGCATGACCATGGCGGAGCTGTTCGGCCGCGGCACCGGGTACAGCAAGGGCAAGGGCGGCTCGATGCACCTGTTCGACATCGAGAACCACTTCTACGGCGGGTACGGGATCGTCGGCGGGCAGATCCCGCTCGCGGCGGGGATGGCGTTCGCGAGCAAGTACCGCGGCGAGGACCGGGTGACCCTCTGCTACTTCGGTGACGCGGCCTCCAACCAGGGGGCGCTCCACGAGACGTTCAACATGGCGTCCAAGTGGAAGCTGCCGGTCATCTACATCTGCGAGAACAACCTGTTCGGGATGGGAACGGAGTTCGCGCGCGTGACTGCCGAGCCGGACGTCTACAAGCGTGCGCACACGTACAACATGCGCGGCGAGCAGGCGGACGGGATGGACGTGCTCAAGTTCTACGAGGCGGTGAAGGACGCCGCCGAGTACGCGCGCTCGGGCAAGGGGCCGGTGCTGATCGAGGCGCTGACCTACCGCTTCCGCGGCCACTCCATGGCGGACCCGGCCAACTACCGGACCAAGCAGGAGGTGGAGGAGGAGAAGAAGCGGGATCCCATCCCGCGGCTTCGCGAGCACGTGGTGAAGAAGAAGCTCGCCACGGACGCGGAGTTCGACGCCATCGACGAGGAGATGAAGCGCGAGGTGGAGGCCGCGGTGAAGTTCGCGGACGAGTCGCCGGAGCCGGACCTCGCGGAGCTGTGGCGGGACACCATCGTGGAGGACGGCGAGCTGGACGTGAAGCCGCGCGAGCGCGTGCTCGGCGCGAAGGTGGAGTGGCCGGCCTACCCCGGCCCCGAGACGAAGACCACGTGGGAACTCGAGCCGGCCGGGCGGCCGGGGAAGAAGGCCTAGGAGGACGCCATGGCAGAGCTCATGTACCGAGAGGCGCTGAACCAGGCGCTGGCCGAGGAGATGGAGCGGGACGGCCGCGTGTTCGTCATCGGCGAGGAGGTGGGCCGCTACAACGGCGCCTTCAAGGTGACGCAGGGGCTGCTGGACCGCTACGGCAGCGCGCGCATCATCGACTCGCCCATCTCCGAGCTGGGCTTCACGGGGCTCAGCGTGGGCGCGGCCATGGTGGGGCTGCGCCCGGTGGTGGAGATGATGACCTGGAACTTCGCCATCCTGGCCATGGACCAGATCGTCAACAACGCGGCGAAGCTGCGGCACATGTCCGGCGGCCAGCTGCGCTGCCCCATCGTGTTCCGCGGGCCGGGCGGCGCGGGCGGCCGGCTCTCGAGCCAGCACAGCCAGGCGCTCGAGGCCAACTACGCCCACTTCCCCGGCTTGAAGGTGATTGCGCCTGCCACGCCGGCGGACGCCAAGGGAATGCTCAAGGCGGCCATCCGGGACGAGAACCCGGTGGTGATGTTCGAGGGCGAGCGGCTGTACGCGCTCAAGGGCGAGGTGCCGGAGGGTGAGCACGTGGTGCCGCTCGGCAAGGCGGACATCAAGCGCCCCGGCACGGACGTCACGCTCATCACCTGGTCGCGCATGTATTACTTCTGCATGGAGGCGGCGAAGGCGCTCGAGGCCGAGGGCATCTCGGTGGAGGTGCTG
>JBDLRJ010000004.1:0-4189 GCA_039800145.1 Pseudomonadota bacterium
GCGGCGGTGGCGCGTGCGAACGCGGAGGCACTGGGCGTGGGCGGCCGCGTGACGGTGCTCGAGGGAGATCTGCTCGCGCCGGTGCCCGCCGGGGCGCGCTTTGACGTGGTGGTGTCCAACCCGCCGTACATCGCGTCTGCGGAAATTCCCACGCTGTCCCCGGAGGTGCAGCGCGAGCCGCGCCTGGCCCTGGACGGCGGCGAGGACGGGCTGTCGCTGTACCGGCGCCTGGTGGTGGACGCGCGCCGGGTGCTGAAGCAGGGCGGGCTGCTGGCGCTGGAGTTGGGGGAGACGCAGGGGCCGGCGTTGAAGGGGCTGCTGGAGGCCGCGGGCTACGCGGACGTGAAGATCGTGAAAGACCTGGAGCGGCGGGACCGGTTCGCCTACGGCACGGCCCCGCGCGAGGAGCGGAGCGGTGGATAAGATCGTCGTGCAGGGCGGCAGCGTGCTGGAGGGAGAGGTCCCGGTGTCCGGGGCGAAGAACGCGGCGCTGCCCATCATCGCCGCGTCGCTGCTGGCGCGGGGCCACCACGTGCTGCGCAACGTGCCGGAGCTGGCGGACGTGGCCACCATGCTCGAGGTGCTGCGCGTGATGGGGGCGAAGGCTGAGCGGCTCACGGGGCGCAAGAAGGCCACGTGCGAGGTGCTCATCGACGGCCCGGTCCACCCCGAGGCGCCGTACGACCTGGTGAAGACCATGCGCGCCTCGGTGCTGGTGCTCGGGCCGCTCGTGGCGCGGTACGGCCGCGCGCGCGTCTCCATGCCGGGCGGGTGCGCCATCGGGGCGCGGCCCATTGACCAGCACCTCAAGGGGCTCAAGGCCATGGGGGCGGACATCACGCTCACCGAGGGCTACGTGGAGGCGCGCTGCAAGCGGCTGCGCGGGGCCACGGTGAACTTCGACGTCATCACCGTCACCGGCACCGAGAACGTGATGATGGCGGCGGTGCTCGCGAAGGGGCGCACCGTGCTGGAGAACGCCGCGCGCGAGCCCGAGGTGGAGGAGCTGGCGCGGGTGCTCAACAAGATGGGGGCGCGCATCGAGGGGGCGGGCACGGACGTCATCACCATCGACGGCGTGGACGAGCTGGGCCCCATGGACCACGCCATCATCCCGGACCGCGTGGAGGCGGGGACGTTCCTCGTGGCGGCGGCCATCACGGGCGGCAACGTCCTGGTGAAGCACGCCGTGCCGGAGCACCTGGAGGCCGTGCTGCTCAAGCTGCGCGAGGCGGGCTGCACGCTCACCACGGAGGCGGGCGGCATCCGCTGCAAGGGCCCCCGCGTCCTCAAGCCCGTGGACATCAAGACGGCGGAGCACCCCGGGTTTCCCACCGACATGCAGGCGCAGCTCATGGTGCTGATGACGGTGGCGAACGGCACGTCGGTCATCAGCGAGAACATCTTCGAGAACCGCTTCATGCACGTGCCGGAGCTGCACCGCATGGGGGCGGACGTCTCGGTGTCCGGGCCTACGGCGGTGGTCAAGGGCGTCAAGAAGCTGCAGGGCGCCCAGGTGATGGCCACCGATCTGCGCGCCAGCGCGTCGCTCGTGCTCGCCGGCCTGAGGGCCGAGGGGCGGACCGAGGTGTCGCGCGTGTACCACCTGGACCGGGGGTACGAGCACATCGAAAAGAAGCTCCGGGGCATCGGCGCGAACGTCCGGCGGGTGAAGGGCTGAAGGGCCCTGCGGCCAACGGAGCGCATCAGCCAAGTTGCATCCCCAGAAAACCGGGCCGTATGCTTTCGGCCACACGCCACCCCGGGGGAGTTCCCCCGCTTCAGGAGCCACACGCACTCATGGATTGCCCCAGCTGCAACGTCGAGATGTCAGATCTCGCCGGGGATGACTTCAACCTGCGCAAGTGCGGGGACTGCGGTGGCCTGTGGATCGACGTCTCGGACCTGAACCGGACGCTGCTCCACAACAACCTGCCCGGGCTGGAGAGCCTCGGGGGCAAGCTGGACGCCGAGGCCCTGACGGGCCAGTGCCCGGAGTGCAAGGTGGACCTGGTGCGGATCACCGGCGGTGACCGCAACCACCCCATGGGCTACGAGACCTGCGAGTCCTGCGGCGGGACGTTCCTCGAGTCCGAGTTCGAGGACGCGGCGGATGCCAAGGTGGCGGTGGAGGAGATCATCGCCTTCTTCCGGGAGTTCACCGGCAAGAAGAAGGCGGCCGGCGGACACTAGGGCTGGCCGCGCCAGGGGTGCTTGAGCTCGTCCGGCACGGCGCCCTCGAGCACCACCCCTTCACCGCCCTTCCGCTTCTCCCCGCGCAGCGAGAGCTTCGCCCCGTCCGGCAGGTTCAGGGTCACGCCACCGCCGGAGAGTTCGTACGTGCCGGCGAGGTGGCGGGCGTCCCGCGGCGCATCCCACGGCTCGTGGGCGTAGCGCCACGTGCCGTCCACGTAGAGGCTCAGGAAGTGGGTGGGGGCGCGGGGGGAGCCGGCGTACCAGGTGCCGAGCAGCGGCGAGAGCGTCTTGTCGTACTTCAGCTTCGGGGCGAGCCACCCGCCGTTGAGCGGCTTGCCCTCCGAGTAGAAGACGACGTCGCTGATGCAGGTGGGCTGGTCGAAGTCGTCCGCGGGGAAGAGATCCAACACCTCCACGGTGAACTCCACGCCCACGAGCGGCGTCTTGAGCGCCACCGCCTGCAGCCCGCGCTCGTCCCGGAGGTTGAGCGTGGCCCCACCGCCCTGCCCCTTCACCGCCAACTTCTTCGCGCGGGCGAACGTCTTCCACGACTCCTCGTCCGCGCCGTTGCCGGTGTAGACGCGGATCTCGTCCACGCGCACCTCGTCCTTGAAGCCGAAGGTGAGGCGCTCCACCAGCGGGTCGGCGGAGCTGCTGCACCAGGCGGTGTTCTCCCGGCCGTCCACCAGGTTGAGCGGCTGGAACTGCGTGGGGCGTGCGTCCTTCTTGAAGTAGCTGCTGGCCTGCGCGTAGCCGAGCTCGGGCGGCGCGGCGTGGGCGGCGGCGGGGACGGCGAGGGCGAGTGAGAGCAGCAGGGGTGCGGTGCGCATGGCGTGTCCCACGCCCATATTCCGGCCCCGGCGCGCGCGCCAACTCCCCTCCCCGCGCCTTGACACCCGCGCGTCCCTCCAGCCACAACCGCGCGCTCCCATGTCCCTCCCCTGGCGCCCCCTCGCGGCCTCCGCGCTGCTGACCCTGCTGCCGGCCTGCCCCGGCACGTCCCGTCCCCCGGGGCCCCCTCCCGGTGCGGTGGATGCCGGCGCGCCCGGGAAGCCCGAGCAGGAGCCCAACGACGCGCAGGGGCAGGCGCTGCGGCTCGACGCGGAGGGCACGGTGGAGGCCCAGCTCACCGTGGAGCACGGGAAGGCGGACGTGGACTGGTACGTTCTTGCGCCGCCCCAGCCGCGCGTGGCGCGGGTGGAGGTTTCCGGCATCCCCGGCGCAGACGTGGCGGTGGAGGTGCTGGACGCCGCCGGCGCGCGGCGGGCACTGGTGAACGGCCGCGGCGAGGGGCAGCCGGAGCTGCTGCCCAACCTCTACGTGGATGGGAAGTCCTGGGTGAAGGTGACGTCCGCGAAGAAGGGGGCCGGCGGGGCGTATTCCCTGGCCGTCCGCTTCGAGGCGCCGCTGGACGGCTTCGAGCGCGAGCCGGACGACCGCGCCGTGGACGCGGTCCCCGCCCCGCTCGGCACGGCCGTGCGCGGGTACGTCACGCACGGCACGGACGAGGACTGGTACCGGGTAGAGCTGCCCGAGGTCCCTGCCGTCCCGGCGCCCGGCGACGCAACGGACGGTGGTCCGGTTGAGGATGCAGGAACGCCGGCGGCGCCCCGCGCGCTCAAGCTGGAGCTCACGGCGCTCGAGGGGGTGCGGCCGGAGCTGTCCGTGCTCACCGAGGCGGAGGCGGTGCTGCTGCAGTCGCGCGGCCGCGAGGGGGCGCCGCTGGTCGTGCGCAACGTGGGCCTCCGTCCGCAGGACCGTTTCGTCTACGTGGTGGTGCGCTCGGCGCCGCTGGACGCGGGGAAGGACGCGCGCCGCGGCAGCCGTCCCGAGGAGGCCTACGCGCTGACGGTGCAGTTGGAGGAGGCGGCCGGGGACGGAGAGCTCGAGCCCAACGACGCGCCGGACAAGGCCACGCCCCTGCAACCGGAGGCCGAGCGCCACGGCTTCCTCTCTCCGGCCACGGACGTGGACTGCTACGCGCTCCCCGGCG
>JBDLRJ010000005.1:0-2584 GCA_039800145.1 Pseudomonadota bacterium
CCGTGGCGGTCGAGGTGGGACAGGTCCACGGGAACGGGGACGTCGGGCATGCGGGCCGGAGTGTGTCCCGCTGAACGCCGCGACGGAAGAGGCGCGTGCAGCCCGAGGCATGGAATGCTGCGCCGTCATGTTTCTCTGCCTGCTCATCGCGCTCGGGGCCAGCTGGCTGCTGTGGCTCGCCCTGAAGGGCCGGACCGCGTGGGATGCGCTCGAGGCCATGCCGGTCACGCCGCTCTCCGAGGCCGCGGACGGCGCCGTGGTGCGCGTGTGCGGGCGGGCCGTGCTGGCCGGGGCCCCGCTGCGGACCCCGGTCCAGGGGAGGCCCTGCGTGGGCTACCGGCTGGAGCTCACCGGGACAAAGCAGCCGCGCGCCACCGGGGACTGGGCCGCGTTCGAGGTGCAGGATGCCGGCGTGAAGGCGCGCGTGGACTCGGGACAGCTCGAGCCCCTGCTCGCCCGGACGTACGAGGGGCGCCTGGCCCCCGGCGTTCCCCTCCCCGCCGCCGCTGCCGCGCTCGCCGGGCCCGGGGATGCCCCCACCGGCTGGAGGGAGTCCTGGGTCGAGGCGGACGAGCCGGTCACGGTGAAGGGGCAGCTCGTCCACTCCTCCGAGGGGCCCCGTCTCGCCGCGCCCGAGGGAGAACCGCTCCGGCTGTCCACCCTGGAGCGGCTCACCCGGCGACGCTAGCCGCTGGGGAGAGGCCGCGACCGGCAGGCGGACGGCCAACCGGCAGCACCCCGGCTGCCCCGGCACGCTGAAATCCGGCTCGACAAGGGGGCGGGACCCATGAAATCAGGGCCGCCGTGCTGTTCCCCACGGTCGAGTTCTCGCTGTTCTTCCTGTTCGCGCTCGTCGTCTCCTGGGCGCTCGCGGGAGACCTGCGCGTGCACCGCCGTTTCCTGCTGCTCGCGAGCTGGGGGTTCTACGCCTTCTGGGACGCCCGGCTGCTCCCGCTGCTGGTGCTGCTCTCGCTGTTCGGCACCGCGCTCACGCGGCACGTGCAGAAGGAAGAGGACCCGGAGAAGGCGAAGCGGTGGCTGCTCGTGGGCATCGTGGGCTCGCTCGCGACGCTGGCCTTCTTCAAGTACCTCGGGTTCCTCGCGAGCGCGGTGGTGGACGCGGCGGGACTCGTCGGCCTCGCCTTCCAGCCGAAGCTGCCGGAGGTGGCCCTGCCCGTGGGCATCTCCTTCTTCGTCTTCCACGTCATCTCCATGCTCGTGGACGGCTACCGAAAGAAGCTGGCCGAGCAGGTGGGCTGGGAGGAGGGGCTGCTGTACGTGGCCTTCTTCCCGCAGCTGGTGGCCGGGCCCATCCTGCGCGCCTCCGAGTTCCTCCCGCAGCTGCGCCGCGGGCCCACCGCCTCCGAGGTGGAGACGGGCACGGCGCTGCGGCTCATCGCCTCGGGGCTCGTGAAGAAGGTGCTCATCGCCGGGACGCTGTCGTCCTGCGTGGTGGACTCCGTCTTCACCATGCCGGAGGGAAACGGCGGGCTGCGGGCGTGGGCAGCGGTGTACGGGTACGGCGCCCAGATCTACGCGGACTTCTCCGGCTACACGGACATGGCGGCGGGCTGCGCGCTGCTGCTCGGCTACCGCTTCCCCGCCAACTTCGACGCGCCGTACGCGTCCACCTCCATCGGCGAGTTCTGGCGGCGCTGGCACATCTCGCTCTCGAGCTGGCTCCGTGACTACCTCTACATCCCGCTCGGCGGGAACCGCGGCACGGCGCGGACGACCGAGCGCAACCTGCTGCTCACCATGGTGCTCGGCGGGCTGTGGCACGGGGCCTCCTGGAACTTCCTCTTCTGGGGGCTGTTGCACGGCCTTGCACTGGCGGTGGAGCGCCGCTTCACCGCGTCCGACGCGGGCATCCGCCTCTCGCGACACCGGTGGTACGCGCCGGTGATGGGGGTGGTGACGTTCCACTTCGTGCTGCTCGCGTGGATTCCCTTCCGCGCCACGTCCGCGGCGGACACCTGGGCCATCCTCCGCTCGCTCTTCCGCGGCGGCACGGGCGAGGTGGCCCCGGCGGTGTGGGTGGCGCTCGCGGCGGCCTACCTGCCGCAGTGGCTCGGCGGACTCAGCGCCCGCGTAGAGGACGCGCTGGACCGGCTTCCCTCTACCGTCCAGGGCGCGGTGCTGGGCGGCATCATCTTCCTCGTCGAGGCGCTGGGCCCGTCCGGCATCGCGCCGTTCATCTACTTCCAGTTCTAAGGACTCCCTTCCCCGTGACCCCGCGTCGCACCACCACCGTCGGCACCATGTTCAGCACCGTCCTGGTGACGGCGCTCGTGGCTGCCGCGTTGGACGCCGAGGGGCTCAAGGTGTGGGCGGAGCGGCTCGAGTTCGGCGCGGGGCGCACCGCGGCGCTGGCGCTCGCCGAGAAGTGGGCCGCCGTGGGCGAGGGGCTCGGCACCACCGCTGCGCGCGCGTCCCTCGTCCGCTTCGCCGCGTCGTGGACGGCAGACCCCACCACGGCCAGCCCGCCGGCCGAGCCTTCGCCCGAGCCGGCGCAGCCCCCGCCCGCAGAGGAGGCCCCCGCGGCCCCCGAAGTGGCGCAGCAGGCGCAGGGGGAGGAGCCCGG
>JBDLRJ010000006.1:0-8396 GCA_039800145.1 Pseudomonadota bacterium
CCTCGCGCGGCGGCTGCAGTTGCGACCACTCGAGCGAGGTGCCCAGCCCGGCGAGCGGGCGGTGGTGGAGTTCCACCATCCCGCCCGTCTCCGTGACGAACACCACGTGGTGCTCGTCCTCCCCAGCGTACTCGGACGTGCCCGGCTGCAGCCGGAGCCCGAGCCCACGGAGCAACGCCTTCGCTCGCTCCAATTCCTCCTCGCGGACGAGCAGGTCCACGTCCGCGCACGGGCGCAGCAGCGGCTCGGGCCAGGTGCGCGCAGCGAGCACCGGCCCCTTGAGCACCACGGGGGAGAGCCCGGCGGCCGCGAACGCGTCCAGGCAGCGAAGCAACAGCGAATGGGAGCGGAGCGCCTGCTGCGCCACCGCACGGGCTTCCTGCTCGAGCGTGGCCTTCTGCTCGTCCGAGAACTTCATCAACGTCTTCGGAAGCTGCCCGAGGACCACCCCCGCGAGCCCGTGGCGCACCGCCGCGGTGACCGCGCGGTCCTGCTCCCATCCGCGCATCGGCCCCTGCGGCTGGGCGAGGAGGTCGAACATCGGCGGCCGGACCGGGAGCGGCGGGGGAGGGCGGCGCTTCACGGCGTGCAGGTCCTCGGTCCGAACGGGATCGACGGGTCCGCGGCGATGCCCAGGGTCATGACGGAGCCGTGCGTGGTGCCCATGTAGAAGTGCGTCTCCTCCGGTGTCCCCCCGATGAAGGAAAGGTCCCCGGGTCCCGTCTCGTAACCGGCCGCCACCACAACTGCGCGGGAGCCCTGCGTGAAGATCATCTTCGTGCCTTTCGGCGGGCGCGCGGCAGAAGTCCAATACATGTTCACGTACCAGGCCTCGTGCTCCACCGGGAACGCGCTGGGGCTGCCGATGCCGCACCCGTAGAAGTTTCCTCCCTCGAGCGGCGCCCAGGGCTCCGAGCGGTGCATCACCAGCCCGGTGCGGGCCTGCGAGAGGGCGTGGTGCGCAGCGAGCTCGTCCGTGGGGGACGCGGGGTAGGGCGCCGGCTCCTCCCGGGTGACGAGGTGCGCCTCCCTCGCGACCTTTCCCGTGGCAGGCATGGCGAGGGGATTGCCGTTGTCGTTCACCCGCGGCATCACGCCGGACTGCAGGTCGCAGGGACCGACGGAAGGCTCGAGGAAGCCGATGTCCACCTCGTACGCCCCCGCCTGGGGCACGCCGGCGGAGACGTACGTGTCCACCACCACGTAGTACGTTCCTGCAGACACGTCCGCCTTCGCGTGGAAGTTGCCTCGGGACAGGCACGCCTGGGCGTCCAGCGCGGAGAGGATGTGCACGTCCACGTCCACGCCGGCGGACTCACGCACGGCGGCAGACAGGAACCCGGCCGCGGGCACGGTGACGCGGTAGACGCGCTCGTTTCCGGACTCGTTGAGGGTGGGGGCACAGCTGTAGGCGTTGAACACGCTCGAGCCGTCCAACGAACTGTCGCCCCCATGGGTGAAGGGGAACTGGTCCACGCACACCTGGCCGTTGGGACAGGAGGTGCCAGCGTCCGGTGTACCGGCATCCAGCGCCTCGCCTCCGTCGGCAGGCTCCCCGGCGTCCCCAGGCGAGGTGACTTCGCCTCCGTCCGCAGTCGCACCGGCATCGACACCCGGTACGCCGCCGTCCCACGAGGTGTCGGCTCCGCCGCACCCGGCGAGCAGGTGGCACAGCGACAGGGACACCCCGTAGAGCCGTACGGAAAACATGGTGCTCGGGACTGTGTGCGAGCAGGTCGGTCGAGGGCAAACCCGGTGGGGCATCAGCCTCCCAGCAACTCGGGGAGTGCAGGGAGCGTCTCGGCCACCGGGACCACCTGGACGCCGTCCGGCAGTTCGTACCGACGCTTGCCCAGGTAGAGCAGCCGGCACTGCGCCACGGGGCAGTCCGCCTTGAACTTCCGGAGGGACGAGAGGTCCGACTCCCGGAACGTGGCAGTGCGCTTCACCTCGAGCGCGTGCAGCCCGCGCTCGCCGTAGAGCACGAAGTCGACCTCGTCCCCTTTCGGGGTGCGCCAGTAGTGAAGACCATAGCCGAGGTCGAGGTTGTCGTTCGTTGCGCGGAGCTCCTGGAGCACCAGGGTCTCGAGCGCAGCGCCTTCCAACTCCTCTCCGCTGTCGAGTGGCGCGGACCATGGACTCGAGCCGCTCGGGGTGCGCGAGCAACTCGGCGTAGAGCCCCAGATCCAGGGGACCACCGCCATTTCTGTCCGCACGGGCCGGGCGCTGGACTGTGACCGCCGGGGAGGCGAAAACCCGGTCCCCCATGAGCCAGCCTGTCGCTCCCACTGCCGAGGGTCCCTCCACCACCGACCGCGTCTTCCTGGCGCTGTTGGTGATTGCCTTCCCCATGGCCGTCGTCTCGCACTTCGCGTTCAGCGGGACCGTCACGTTCATCTTCTGTGCCCTGGCGCTGGTGCCGCTCGCGCGGCTGATGGGCGAGGCCACCGAGGTGATTGCCCACAAGCTCGGCGCGGGGCTGGGCGGGCTCATGAACGCGAGCTTCGGCAACGCGGCGGAGCTCATCATCGCCATCGCGGCGCTGCGGAGCGGGCAGGTGGAGGTGGTGAAGGCCTCCATCACCGGCGCGGTGCTGGGCAACCTGCTGCTGGTGCTCGGCGCCGCGGTGCTGGTCGGCGGGCTCAAGCGCGAGAAGCAGGTGTTCAACGCCACGGCCGCGCTGTCCGGCAGCGGCATGATGTTCCTCGCGCTCACGGCGCTCATCATCCCGGACATCTTCCACGTCACCCGGGGCGACGAGGCGCTGAAGGTGATGAAGCCCCTGTCGGTGGGCATCTCGCTGGTGCTTCTCCTCATCTACGCCGCGTCGCTGGTCTTCTCGCTGCGCACGCACAAGCACCTGTACGACGGAGAGGACCAGGAGGGCGAGGCCGAGGAGGCGCTCCCGCACTGGAGCCCGAAGAAGGCCACCGTCATCCTGCTCGCGGCGACGCTGGGCGTCATCGTGGTGGCGGAGTTCCTCGTGCACGCGCTCGAGGACGCCATCAAGTCCTTCGGCTTCACGCACACCTTCGTCGGCGTCATCGTCATCGCCATCGTGGGCAACGCGGCGGAGCACTCCACTGCGGTGCTGATGGCCATGAAGAACAAGATGGACATCGCCTTCAACATCGCCTTCGAGTCCAGCAAGCAGATTGCCCTCTTCGTGGCCCCGGTGCTGGTGCTGCTCGCGGTGCCGCTGGGCCAGCCGCTCACGCTCGAGTTCAGCCACATGGAGGTGGTGGGCATGGCCATGGGCGTGGGGGCCACGACGCTCATCGCCATGGACGGCGAGTCGAACTGGCTGGAAGGCGTGATGCTGCTCGGCGTGTACGCCATCCTCGGGGTGGCGTTCTTCTTCATCCCGTGAACGCGGCGCCGTCCCGAGACGCGTGGCGCGCGGACGCGGTGCTGCTCGGCATCACCGCCTTCTGGTCCACCAGCTTCGTGCTGGTGAAGGACGCGCTCGGGCACGCGGACCCGGTCACGTTCCTCGCGCTCCGCTTCGGCGTGGGGGCGCTGGCCTGCACGGCGCTCGCCTGGCGGGAAGGCTGGCACCTCCCGAGCGTGCTGGCCGGGGCGCGGCTCGCGCCGTTCCTTTTCCTCGGGTACGTGCTGCAGACGGCGGGACTGGCCTACACCACGCCGGCGCGCTCGGCGTTCCTGACGGGCATGTGCGTGCTGCTCGTGCCCTTCGTGGCGTGGGGGCTGTTGCGGCGTGCGCTCCGCTGGGGCGTCATGGCAGGCGTGGGGTTTGCCGCCGCGGGGATGTACCTGATGACGCTGGCCGGGAAGGACGGGGCCGCTGCGCAGGGCAGCTGGCTGGGAGATCTCCTCACCCTGGGCTGCGCCGTCTCGTACGCCTTCCACGTGGTGCTCACGGACAAGTACGCCCCGGGCGCACGGCCCGGCGTGATGGTGGCCACGCAGGTGTGGGGCGTCTTCCTGTTCTCGCTGCCGCTGCTGCCCCTCGTGGAGACGAAGCTCGAGCCCACGGCCCTGCTGTGGGGCGTGGTGGCCTACACCGGCGTGCTGTCCACCGCGGTGGCCATCTCGCTGCAGACGTGGGCGCAGGCGCGCACCACCGCGGTCCGAGCGGCGCTCGTGTTCGCGCTCGAGCCGGTCTTCACCGCGGCGTTCGCCTGGTCGCTCGGGCGGGAGCGGCTGACGGCGGTGGAGTGGCTCGGCGGTGGGCTCATTGTCCTGGGCGTGGTGGTGGGGGAACTCACCGGCGGGGCACGGGCAGATGCGACCGAGGGCACCGACGCAGCGCCTGCGCCTGTGCTCGGCGTCCAGTCCCCGCCCTGAGGTGCCGCTGGTCTTCCCCTCGGGTGCGAGGGATGCTTTGGGAATGGTCGGGTCCATCGAAGCCGTCCTCCGCGCGCTCAACGAGGCACAGGTGCGGTACCTGGTCGTCGGTGGGGTCGCGGTGGTGCTCCATGGACACCTGCGGACGACGGCCGATCTGGACCTCGTCCTGCAGCTGTCACCCGACAACGCTGCGCGAGGCATGCGTGCGCTGACATCGCTGGGATACCGGCCCCGCGCGCCCGTCCCCGCCGCGGACTTCGCGGACGCTGAGATCCGCAGGCGGTGGGTGGAGGAGAAAGGACTCACCGTGTTCAGCCTTTGGAGCCCGGAGCACCGCGAGCTCGAGGTGGACGTGTTCGTGGCCGAGCCGTTCGACTTCGACGAGGCATACGCCCGCTCGACGTGCGCGCCGCTCGTGGACACCTTCGCGCAGGTGGCTGCGCTCGAAGACCTGGTCGCACTGAAGCGCCTGGCAGGCCGGGCACAGGACCTCGCGGACATCGAGGCGCTCGAGCGGTTGGGGGCTGGCCGTGAATGAGACCGAGACGCCGCCGCGGGAAGTGCAGGAGACGCCACCGGATCCGCCCCACCTGCGTGGGCTCAAGATGACCTACGCCGAGCGGCTGCGCTGGCTGGAGGAGGCGAAGGTTGCGTTCGGCCGCCTGCTCGGGCGCGCGCGCGCTTCGAGTCGTGGTACGCCCCCGCCCGGGCATGGCGGTTGAACTCAAGCGCGAAGGGCTGCACCTCACCGGGACGCCGCTGTGGCTGGATGCGCCGCGCAAGCGGGAGCTGTGCTTCGTCAGCCACGCGCACTCGGACCACATCGGGAGGCACGACCGCGTCATCGCCACCGCGGCCACGCTGCGCCTGATGGCCCACCGCCTGCGCCGCGAGCCGGAGGCGCCGCTGCCCGCGCCCTATGGCCGCCCGTTCGAGCTGGGATCGCTCGTGCTGGAGCTGCTCTCCGCGGGGCACGTGCTCGGCAGCGCGCAGCTGCGCGTGGTGCGGCCGGACGGGAGGCGCGTGGTCTTCACCGGGGACCTGAACCCCGTCCCCGCGCTGACCGCCGAGCCGCTCCAGGTGGCCGAGTGCGACACGCTCGTCATCGAGTCCACGTTCGGCCACCCGCGCTACGTGCTTCCCCCGCGCGCGGCCGTGATGGCGGACATCGCGGAGTGGTGCCGCGCGCAGCTGTCCGTCGGGGTGACGCCGGTGCTGCTCGCGTACCCGCTGGGGAAGAGCCAGGAGGCCATCCGGTACCTCGGGGACGCGGGGTTCCGCCTGCGCGCCCACGCCTCCATCCACGCGGTCTGCGCGCTGTACCGGGAGCTGGGCGTTCCGCTCGCGGTGGAGCCGTACGAGGGAACGGCAGGCGGGGGCGAGGTGCTCGTCTTCCCGCCCAACCTGGCCCGCTCGGCGGGGCTGCAGAAGGTGGGGCCGCGGGCGCTGGCGATGCTCACGGGCTGGGCGCTGGACGGGAGCGCCCACCGCCGTGCGGGCGCGGACGTGGCCTTCCCGCTCTCGGACCACGCGGATTTCCCGGGGCTGCTCGCCTACGTGGAGGCGACGGGTGCCAGCGAGGTCATCACGCACCACGGCTTCGCCGAGGAGTTCGCCGCGGTGCTGCGGGAGCGGGGCGTGGACGCGCGGGCGCTGGGGACACGCCAGCAGCTGGAGCTCTTTGCTGGGACCGCCCGGCGGACCGGGTAGAGTCCCGCGCCCCATGCCGTCCATCCCTGAACACGACATCCTGGACGCGAAGACGCTGTTGCTCCGCGCCACCTTCACGCAGGCGCCACGCGAGGAGGAGCGCCGGCTCGCGGCGGAGGGGCTGCTGGACGCGCTGGTCGGGTTTCACGGGCTCCACGGGATGACGGTGGAGCGCGTGGGAGACGCGGCGAAGGTCGGGGTGCCGGGCATGCCGGGCCTCGTCGTCTCCTTCGAAGGGGGCTGGTTCTACGTTTCGAGCGAGGCCGGCTGGCGGTTGCGCGCGCCCCTCTTCTACGACGCCGCGTTCAAGGTGTTCGTGGGCCCGGAGTTGGCCGGGGCGCCCACGGGGCGGAACGGGAGCAGGCCGCGGCAGGGGGCCTTGCCCGCGCTGGTGGGCGTGCTCGTCGGCCACTCGGCGAACGTGTCGCCGGAACGTTGAAGGGGGCCGCGGGCGGAAGTAAAGCCCCGGGCACCATGCGCAAGGTCCTGCTGCTCGAGAACATCCACACCTCCGCCGAGGAGCTCCTCCGGGAGGCCGGCTTCGAGGTGAAGGCGGTGAAGGGGGCGCTGAAGCCGGACGAGCTGAAGGCGGCGCTCGTGGGCGTGGACCTGCTGGGTATCCGCAGCAAGACGCACGTGACGGCGGACGTGCTCGCCTCCGCGGAGGGGCTGCTCGCGGTGGGATGTTTTTGCATCGGCACCAACCAGGTGGACCTGGCGGCGGCGAACCTGCAGGGCACTCCGGTGTTCAACGCGCCGTTCAGCAACACGCGCAGCGTGGCGGAGCTGGTCATCGCAGAGATCGTCATGCTGAGCCGCCAGCTCGGTGACCGGGTGCGGGAGCTGCACGCGGGGCAGTGGCGCAAGGTGTCCGCGGGGGCGCACGAGGTGCGCGGGAAGACGCTGGGCATCGTGGGCTACGGGCACATCGGCTCGCAGGTGGGCGTGCTGGCCGAGTCCATGGGCATGCGCGTGCTGTACTTCGACGTGGCGACCAAGCTGCCGCTGGGCAACGCGCGCGCGGTGCCGACGCTGGAGGGGCTGCTCGAGGCGTCCGACGTGGTGACGCTGCACGTGCCGGCCACGCCGCAGACGGAGAAGCTGGTGGGCCCGGTGCAGCTGAAGCGGATGAAGCAGGGGGCTGCGCTCATCAACAACGCGCGCGGCTCGGTGGTGGACATCACCGCGCTCGCCGAGGCGCTGAAGTCGGGGCACCTCTCCGGGGCGGCGGTGGACGTGTACCCGGAGGAGCCGGAGACGAACTCGGACGGCTTCCGCACGCCGCTCCAGGGGCTGTCCAACGTCATCCTCACGCCGCACATCGGCGGGTCCACGGAGGAGGCGCAGGAGGCCATTGGCCGGGAAGTGGCCACGTCCCTCATCCGCTTCACGGGCGCAGGCGCCACCACCGGCGCGGTGAACTTCCCGCAGGTGGAGTTGGCGCCGTCGCCGGGGACGCACCGGGTGCTCAACGTGCACCGCAACGTGCCGGGCGTGCTGCGGGACATCAACCGGATCGTCTCGGAGCTGGACGCGAACATCCACGCGCAGGTGCTCTCCACGGACGCGCACATCGGCTACCTGGTGATGGACATTGGCAAGGACGTGGCCGAGGAGGTCTCCGCGCGGGTGGGTGCGCTCTCCACGGACATCCGCACGCGGGTGGCGTGAGACGGCGGTTCAGAACGTGGGCGGTGGACGCCGGTAGGTGGGGTCCCTCACCGGCCGGCCGACGAGGGCCTCCAGCGTCCGCTCCGCGCGCGAGCCGCGACGGAGGCCGCGCACCAGGCGGGCCGTGGCGAGGCCGTAACCCACCAGCAGCGCAGGGAGGATCCAGCCGTTCGGTGTCTTGCCGACGAAGCCGGACTCCAGGACAAAGTAGGCGCCGGGAAGGATGAGCATCACGCTGAAGGCCGCGAGGGTGATCAACGCGCAACAGCCGAAGGCGCTCGAGGTCCAGCTTTCCTCCGCTGGTTGCCAATCGGAGGGAAGCACCCCGTCCGTCGAAGTCACCGGGAGGTTCAACCGCTCGCTGGCCGAGCGGAGGGCCCGGGCGCGGCGCTCGCCTTCGTACGGGATGGCGTCCCCGCAGTGGGAGCACGGCACGGCCGACGTGCCCGAGTCCACGCGTACCGGCGCGCCGCAGACCCGGCACGCCCCGATTCCCGACGAGAGGAGCATTGGCAGTGGCGGCGGCCGATTCCTCGCACGGGTGATGCGGGCCAACCAGTCCCATGCACCGATCCCCGCGGCGACCCAGAGGACGTTCTGCCACTGGGCGAGGTGCGTGCCCCTCACGGTGGCGGGGATGAAGGAGCTCGTGCTGAACACGGTCACCGCCCCGAGGGCGAGAAAGCGCGGCAGCTCGAAGTGGC
>JBDLRJ010000007.1:0-2752 GCA_039800145.1 Pseudomonadota bacterium
CGGCGTGAAGGGCACGCCGTGCGCCTGGCACAGGGCGAAGACCGCGGACACCTGCTCGGCATCCGAGGGCAGCACGAGCACGTCCGGGGGGAACTCCCCCGTGTCGGACTCGTCCCGGCCGTACGGCGCGAGCCGCTCGGCCTCCGTGGAGACGGCGCCCTCGCCCAGCTTCGCGCGCAGCGCCTCCACCAACCCGCCGAGCCGCGCCCGGTCCCAGCTCACGGCGCCCCCTGCCCCCAGCGGGAGATCCGCGCCCACAGCTCCGCGCGCAGCCCGGCGTCCGTCCGCAGCCGCCCCTCGTATGCCTCGGCGTGCGTGACGGCGTCCCGCTGCTTGTCCCCGCGAAGCCGGAGGCATGCCTGCCGCGCCTCGAGCACGCAGGCCGTGGCCGGGCTGCCGAGCTCCGCGGCGAGCGCCAGGGCCACCTCGCGCGCGAGCTCCTCCTGCAGGAGCAGCCGGTGTGCAAAAGTGTCCAACAACGTCGCCAGCCGCCCGAAGCCCACCACCGCCTTGCCCGGCACGTACGCCACGTGGGCCACGCCCTCGTACGGGAGCAGGTGGTGCGGGCACATGGAGTGGAAGCGGAGGTCCGTCACCACCACCAGTTCGCCCCGGGAGCCCGCGGGCGCGGGGTAGAGCTCGCCGAGCGCCGTGCGCGCGTCCCGGCCATAGCCGTCCAGGAACTCCTCCGCCCAGGCCTCCGCCACGCGCCCGGGCGTGCCCTGGAGGTGGGGCATCTGCGGGTCCAACCCCGCCGCGACGAGGAAGGCCTCCACCGCCCGCGCCATCTCCTGCCGGTCTGGCGCCGCGGGGCGCCGTTTCACGGTCCTCTTCATCCGGCCAGCGTACCTTCTCCCGCGAGCTCCACCACGCCTTCTCTCACCCTCGCTTCGTAGCGCGCCACGCACACCCCCTGGAGCTCCGGGCAGGCGCCCGTGCGGAGATCGAACCGCCAGGCGTGCAACGGGCAATGGACGTGAAGATCTTCTAAGTCCCCCTGCGAGAGCAGCCCGCCGCGGTGAGGGCAGCGGTCGTGGAGCGCGTAGATCCCCTCCGGGAGGTGAAACAGCACCACGGCCCGGCCATCGTGCTGCACGGCGAGCCGCGTGCCGACGGGGAGATCCGTGGCCGCGCACACGGGGTGGAACTCGGTTTTTTTCATGCCTGTCTTCCCTCCTGCCGGTACATACCGGACTTCGCCATGGAATCCGCCGAGACGTCCCTGATGTCGCTGCTGCGCGCCCATGCCCCGGCGTTCGGCCCCGAGCTTGCCCGCCTTGCTGCCGAGCGCGGACTCGCGGTCACCCGGAAGGACGGCAGCACGCAGCCCATCCCGGTCACCGCCACGCCGGTGGTGCGGGACGGGCACGAACTGCGCCGCCGCGCGGCGCTCTCCGCTCACATCAGCGCCGCCACCTTCAAGCTGAGCCGGGCGGCGCTCGCCGGCCCGGACCGGGAGCTGCTGCTGTCGGCGCTCTCTCCGCTCGAGCGGCAGTTGGCGGAGGCCACGTTCCACCGGGCCACCCAGCTCGTCACCGTGCGCGTGGACTACTTCGAGCGCGCGGCCCAGCCCTTCGCGCTCGAGGTGAACGCCACCATCCCTGCCATGCAGGGGTACTCGGACATCGCGGCCCACACCTTCCTGGAGGTCGTGGGGCGCTACGCCGGGCTGCCAGCCCGGCAGATCTCCGTGCTCCAGGCGCGCAACGGCTCCAACGCGGCGGCACTCTACCGGGCGCTGCTGGACGGGTTCGCCCGCGAGCGCGGCGGGCGCGTGCCGCAGCGCATGGCCCTGCTGTGCCGGCGCAACGACGCGCAGATCACCGAGCAGCGCCACCTGGCGGCGCGCTTCACGGAGCTGGGAACCGAGGCCCACGTCGTCCACCCGGACGAGCTCTCCGGGGACCGGGCGATCTCCGCGGGCGGGCGCACCTTCGATCTCATCTACCGCCACCTCTTCGTGCGGCGGCTCGAGGAGACCCCCGCCCCGTGGGTGTCCGAGCTGCTCGCCCAGGTGCCCTCTCCGCGCGTGGTGGTGCTCAACCCGCCCGCATCCCAGGTGGAGGTGAAGACGAGCTTCGCGCTGCTGTCCCGCGCGCTCGCGGAGCCGGAGCTGGCGCGCGCCGCGGATCTCACCGAGGAGGAGCTGGCCGCGGCGCGCGCGGCGGTGCCCTGGACACGCCCCTTCCGCGCCGGCCCCTCGCACGACCCGGACGGTCAGGCGGTGTCGGACCTCGTGTCCCGCGTGGCCGCCGAGCCCGCCCGCTTCGTGCTGAAGCGCGCGTGGGACTACGGCGGGCGCGCGGTCTTCGTGGGGAAGACGGCCGGAGAGCCGGGCTTCGTGGAGCGCGTGGTCGCGGCCTACGGCGCCCCGCTGGAATGGCCCCAGCTGTGCGCCCGCGCGGCGGCGGACCCGGCCGGGGGCGGCTTCGTGGTGCAGGAGCTGGTGGAGGCCACGCCCCAGCCCCACCTGCTCTGCACGGAGCAGGGGGTGCAGGAGGCGGAGCTGTTCGTGGACTTCTCCGCCTACGCCTCGGTGGGCCTGGACCACGCCCCGGCGTGGGGCGGCGTCTGCCGGGGCTCCCCCTCGCGCATCGTCAACATCGTCGGCGGCGGCGGGGTGCTTCCCCTCCTCACCTCCGACGTGGCCGAGGCCCTGCACAAGGCGCTGCTGGCGCGGCAGGGCTGACATGCAGGAGGGCCGCTCCCACCGAGGAGAGCGGCCCCCTGGTTCACCGCCGCCGGGGCGGGA
>JBDLRJ010000008.1:0-4775 GCA_039800145.1 Pseudomonadota bacterium
CAGCTGTCCGCCACGGACCAGGACATGGCGGACATCTACAGGCGCGTGGTGCGCGCGCGGCCGGAGACGAAGCGGGAGCAGGTTGCGTGGATCCGCGACCACGGCCAGTGCGGCGCGGACCGTTCGTGCCTGGTGCGCTCCTTCCGCCGGCGGATTGCCGAGCTCAGCACGCTGGAAGAGGCGCTCGGGACGGGGCCGTAAAGGCGCGTTGTGTCGAATGATGGCGGCACGATAGTCTGCGGCTCCTTCCCGAGGGATCCATGAGCCAGCCCGTCGTCAGCCGCCCGGTCCGTTCCGCGGAGAATTGGTCAGAAGAGCTCGCGCTGCTGTTTGCGCAGGGCTCGGAGAAGGAGGCCAGCCTCCGCGTGGAGCGCGCGCAGGCCAGGGCGCGGCGGGATGCCCTGTCGCAGGCGGTGGCCACGTCCCGCGCGGAACTGGGAGAGGCCTCGGGGGCACTCGCCGCCGCCGAGGCCGCCGTCACCGAGGCGCAGCAGCGCGCGGTGGTCAACCGCGCGGACGCCGTTCGCGCC
This sequence comes from Pseudomonadota bacterium, assembly GCA_039800145.1. Lineage (GTDB taxonomy): Bacteria > Myxococcota > Myxococcia > Myxococcales > Myxococcaceae > VGRA01. The sequence continues at coordinate 531 of JBDLRJ010000008.1, forward strand.
GGCGCCGAGCAGGCAGGGAAGAGCCTGAAGCTCGCGGCCGGGGGGGCGGCCCTCGCGGCCTTCGTGCTGGGCGTCGTGGTGGGCTCCGCAGGGACGGCCCTGTTCCTCGCCGCGGCGGCCGGTGGCGTGGTGATGTTCGTGCGTCACCAGAAGCTGGGGAGGCTGCAGCAGGAGGCGGAGTTCGCCTCCTCGGAGTTCGAGGACGCGGTGAAGGCGAAGGGCGCAGCGCTGGCGGCAGGCACTTCCGCGCGCGAGGCGGCCACGGCGCGGGTGAAGGCGGCGCAGGCGGCGCTCGCGGCTGCCGAGTCGGAGCTCGCGGGCACCGAGTTGGCCGCTTCCGCGGAGGTAGCCCCCGGCGTGCGCGCGGTGGTCCGCGGGTACCTCCCGTTCCGGGTGGCCAACCTGGCCGGCTACCCGGTGGTGGTGGACCTCGCGGGGGCGAGCACCGGCGTCGAGGTGGCCATGCCCAACCTCGTGCACGACCTGGAGGCGCTGAAGTCCATCCGGGAGCGGCTGCAGCGCTTCGCGGACGCCCCCGTGCTGCTGCGCGCGGCGGGCAGCCGCCGCAACGAGGTGGGGGCGCTCTACGGAGAAGAGGAGGAGCTGCGGCAGACGCTCGAGGACTGGCAGGCCACCATGCAGGCCATCCCCGTGTTGCGCCGGTCGCTGCCGCTGGTGCCCCGCTCCTCGCCGGTGGCCGCGGCGCTGGGCACTGCCACGCCGCGTCAGGATGCCACCCCCGGACGCTGGATGGTGGACGAGCCCCTCGTGCGCGCCACGCTGGACGCCATCTCCGAGTTCGAGGCCTGCTTTGCCCGTGCACGGGAGGTGGGCGGCGACGGCGAGGCGGCCCTCCGGGACACCTACGAGGGGCTCCGCTCCGTGCTGCTGGACTACGGCGAGCGGCGCACCGAGGCGCTCCGCGTGCTGCAGTCCAACGTCCACGCGGTGCTCGCCAAGTCCTCGCTGCTGTCCCTTCACTGTTACTGCCCCCGCTGCAACCGCATCCCGGAGTACCTGTACCTGAAGCTCGGCGTCCCGCTCGAGGAGGCTCACCTCGCGGACCAGCAGGGGCTCCTCGCGCGGCTGCAGGAGGACGCGGAGATCCGGGCGAGGCTGGAGGCCAACCCCCAGCTGGTGACGGACCTCTCCAACGCCTGGGTGGCCATCGGCTCGCTCCAGGACGACGCGCAGGCGCTCCGGGCGCGCGCCGAGAGCCTGCCGCGGGGGGCCGCGGAACAGAGGCTCCGCGCCTTCGCCAGCCAGCAGAAGGCACAGCTGCACGAGTACCAGTCCTGCCTGCGCCACGTGCTGCTCGGGAGCCCGCGCCCGGTGGTGGAACTGGGGCGCTCGTCGCGGCTGCAGCTGGACCCGGAGACGGGGGCCTGGACGTGCGCGGCCTGCCTCTCCACCTGGACGGACCCGGACGTCGTCTCCATGGGGCGGGTGCTGCGCGTGAAGGACGACCTGCTGCTCCCGCTGTGGAACCACCTCTGGACGGAGAAGGACGACTTCCGCAAGTCGGAGATCTTCCGCACCAACGAGCAGCTCATGCGCCTGGGCGAGAAGGAGAGCGAGAAGCTCCTGGGGATTGCCGAGAGCTACAAGAGCGACCTGCGCGGCGTCCGCGAGCGCATCATCTCCGCCACCGCGGAGGCGGAGTCCAACCGCCAGCGGCTGTACAGCACCCTGGATGGGCTGGTGGACATGGAGCTCATGTCCGCGGAGCGCGCGGACGGGGTGCGGGCGCGGCTGAAGGCGGAGGCGGGCGAGTCCTCCACGGCGCTCAAGCGGAAGGCGGAGTCCAACGAGATGATGCTGCTGGCCGAGCCGCAGCTGCAGCTGCGGAGGCGCGCACCCGCGGCGGACCCCATCCAGGTGTTCTCCAACCCGGCCTCGCTCTTCAAGAACGTTCCACCCCTGCTCACCGCGCCGCCGCAGTCGACGCTCGAGGCGGCGGGGACAGCGGGCCAGCTCCCGGCCGCCCAGGCAACGCTGCCTGCACCGGCGAAGGGCGAGGGCTAGCCCATGTCCCAGGGAGGCGGCGGCATCAGCGCCAGCGAGGTCTACTCCATCGCGCGGAGCGTGGCGGAGTCGACCGTGGCGCCGGTGGAGCGGCAGGTGGCGCGGCTGGAGAGCGAAGTCAGTGAGCTGGGCAGCAGGGTGCGTGAACTGGAGGCCGAGATGGGACGCGTCGCGAGCGAGTTGCAGGACATGCACCGCAGCCTGACGAACGGGCTGCGCGAGGTCGCATCCGAGATGGGCAACCTGCAGGGGGTGGCGCGCCAGCAGCTGGCGGCACAGCAGGAGGCGGTGGAGCGGACGAACCTGGTGCTGGGGGCCACCACGGCGGGCTTCGCGGCCAGCACGCTGGCCACCACCGGCGTGGCGAACAAGGTGGACCGCGGCACGGCGGCTGCGGCGGAGCTCGAGTACCTGCGGCAGTACAACGACGCGCGCGCCCCCGTGATGCAGGTCAAGGAGTTCAGCGGGGAGATTGCCGAGCGCTTTGCCGCCGCGGTCGACGGCGTGGCCATGAACCGGGCCCTGTACGACGACCACTTCACGCGGGTCACCGCGGAGCTCGAGCAGAAGATGCGCACGGTGGGCGAGCACATCTTCCGCGTGGTGGAGCAGGACTTCGAGCCCGCGGTGGCGACCCGCGTGGAGGTCCCGCGCATGAAGTACCACGAGGTGGCGCTCGTCACGGACGTGGAGCGCGCGCGCACGCGCGGCCGGGAGCTGGAGTCCGACCTCGGGAAGACCTTTGCCGAGGTGGTGCAGCCGCTGCTCTCCATGCAGGCGGAGCTGGAGCAGGTGCTCGCGGACAGGTACGCGCTGGACGGTGCCGAGGCCGGTGGCACGGTGGCAGTCCCGTTCGACGTGGTCATCTCCGGCGGCGGCACCCGGGTGGCGTGCGACGCGGACGTGGTGGCCCACGCGGGACGGCTGGCGCTGCGCGAGTCGCAGGAGTTGGCCCCCGTGCGCGAGGCCATCACGGCGCGGGCAGGGGACTTCCTGGGGGGCGTGCCGTTGAGGACCCTCCACCCGGAGGAACTCGAGCAGGTGGTACAGGCGCTCCACCGGCTCGCGGCGCAGGGGCGCATCTCCCAGGAGCTGCTGCCGGGCTACGAGGAGGCGCTGAGGGAGAGATCCCTCCAGGTGTTGGACGAGCGGGCGGCAGGCGCGCGGGACTGAGCGAGGGGACGGCACATGGGCGAGCAGGTGCAGGGAGACAGGATCGTCGTTGCCGGGGCGAGCGCGGGGAGCCACTTCCCGCGCACCCAGGCCGAGATGGAGTTCAACTGGGAGGCGAACGGGCTCGGGGCGGCGGGGCCGTTCGAGATCGACGGCTCGGTGTACGGCAAGAGCCTGCGCTTCCGCGGGCCGGGCACCGTGCACGGGACGGTGCTCGGGCGGGGGGACGTCACGTGCGAGACGGGCGCGGGGCAGTGCCAGCGCTTCCTCGCGGGGCTGGCGGCGAGCGGGAACCTGGTCTGCAGCGAGTGGCCGGCGGGGCTCCGTGACACCACGGTGGGGGACATCCGGCGCGCGCGCATGGTGGTCCGCGGCGACGTGATGGCGGAGAACCTGGCGCTGGACGGCGCGGTGGTGTTCGGCAACGTGGAGGCCACGCGGGTGCGGCTCTCGCACTGCCTGGTGCTGGGGAGCGTGGTGGCGCACGAGTCGCTCACCGTCCGGGCCTCCACGCTGTTCGCGTACCACGCGGGGACCGTCACCTTCGAGGGGCCGTGCGCGCTGGTCCACGCCATGGGGGAGAGCCTCAACCTCCCGGTGATGGCGCCCTACCAGGATCTCTCCGGGGCCGCGGTGGAGCCCTCCGTGGAGCTCTACCCGCTGGTGCGCGGGACGGGCTCGCTGTTCAACCGCTCGGGGCTGGGGGAGGGCGTGCCGGCGGCGCGGCTGTCGCTGGACACGGACTGGGTGAAGGTCACGAGGCCGGACGGCCAGTCCGCGTACGTGCTGAGCATCATGGGGCGGGCGCTCAACCTGCGCGCGTACGGGCGGGCCATCGAGGAGATCTACACGCTGCTGCGCACGGCGCTCGAGTTCGAGCACTACAGCCCGAGGGACCAGGCGCGCACGCGCGAGCGGTGGGCCGGGATGGCCACGGCGGAGGAGCTCTGGGTGCTCGAGCAGAGCATGGGGGGGAAGTAGGGGATGGGGCTCTTCACGCGCATCCTCGGCAGCGTCAAGGAGCAGTACATCGCGCGGCCGCAGGAG
>JBDLRJ010000009.1:0-10497 GCA_039800145.1 Pseudomonadota bacterium
TCAGCTCGTCGAACGCCTCGGGAGACAGGACCACCGCGCTCGCCCTCCCGTTGAGGGTCACCACGAGGGGACGCCTCCGGGCACGGAGTTCCCGGATCCGCTCGGAGAGATGTGCCTTGAACTCCCCGATTGGGACGATGTCTTCGGACACTTGCAGCCCGAGGTCGGTGTCATGTTTGGACCTGTCCATGGACCGGTGCAAACCGTCCCGGTCTACCGGTTCGTCCTCGAACCGGCCGCCCTCGGCCGCATCCACGCGGCATGCAGGTGGGCCACGCCGAGCAGCAGGTTGTTCACCACGCGCAGGGTGGGCAGGTCCGAGTCGTTGAGCCGCCGCACCACGCGCCGGAGCATCCGCTCGCGGCGATCCACGGGGGTGGCCGGTGAGCCCGAGACCGGTTCATGGGCAACCGGCAGAACCCGGTCCCCGAGCAGAGCATCCGCGCTGGTGCCCAGGACGGACCGGAGCTTCTGCAGCGTGGGAACGCTGGGGATGGTCCCACCCCGCTCGATACGCCCGTAGAACTCGAGCGAGCAGCCGAGCTTGTCGGCCACCTCCTGCTGCGTCAGCCCACGCGCCGCCCGTGCCCTGCGGGCTTCCGTCCCAATTGCTCTGGCGAGGGCCTTGTCCATCTGGAGGTGGAACCAACAGGTAGGACGCGGGTCGTAGGACTTCGTGGTTTGACGGACAAGGAACCGTCATGCTAGCTGTCGTTCGTCTGCACTCTTGGTTCCTCCGCCATGACCACACACGCGTCCCCCGCCGGCCGGGACAGCACCTTCGAAAAGCTGCAACGGTCGAGGCAGGAGATCCGGGACGAGTACCTGGATCCATCTCACGCTCACCCCTGGATCGTGGGCTACTCCGGCGGGAAGGATTCGACGCTGGTCCTGCAACTGGTCCTCGAGGTGCTGCTGGAACTCGCCCCCGAGCAACGAACCCGGCCCGTTCACATCCTGTCGAACGACACGCTGGTCGAATCGCCCATCCTCACCGCCTACATCGACTCGATGTTGGCGAAGCTCCGGGCAGCAATTCCCTCGCTCGGGCTCCCGCTGACGGTCGTCAAGACCACCCCGCCGGCAGATCAGACGTTCTGGGTCAACCTCATCGGCAGGGGGTACCCCTCCCCCAACCGCATGTTCCGGTGGTGCACGGACCGGATGAAGATCCGCCCCACCTCGAACTACGTCCTGTCGCAGGTGGCCTCCTCCGGAAAGGTCATCCTTCTCCTGGGGGTACGCCGGGCCGAGTCTGCGACGCGCGCGGCGAGCGTGGACAAGTACACCGATCGCCACGGGTCCAGGCTCAACCCGCACAATGACCTGAAGGGCTGCCTGGTGTTCCGGCCCATCGTGGACCTCGAGACGGACGAGGTCTGGCAACTTCTCCTGCAGCGCCCTCCACCGTGGGGCGGGACGCACCGGGAGTTGGTGACGCTGTATCGGAATGCGCAGGGCGGCGAGTGCCCCCTCGTGCTCGACAACGGCGAGGCTCCGTCCTGCGGAAGCTCCTCCTCGAGGTTCGGCTGTTGGACCTGCACCGTCGTGGAGAAGGACAAGAGCCTGGAAGGCTTCGTCGAGAACGGCTTTTCACACCTGGAGCCGCTGGTTCACTTCCGCGACTGGCTCGTGGCCATCCGCAATGACCGCGGGCGACGACAGCGCACGCGTCGCAACGGGCACATCACCTTGATGAAGGATGGAACGCCCGTCCCAGGTCCGTTCACGCTCGAGGCTCGACAGGAAATCCTCGACCGGCTCCTCGAGCTCCAGGCCGAGGTTCAACTGCCGCTGATCTCCGAGGAGGAGGTCCGGGTCATCAAGCAGCTGTGGTCATCCGAGATGGCCGCGGAAGCACTGGCGGTCCTGGAGGCCTTCAAACAAGCAAGAGAGGGAACGAGCAAGTGACCATTCGGATACTCGAAGGAAACCGTGCCAACGCACTCCTGCGCACGCATTGCGACCAGAAAAAGGTCCCCGTCCAGGCAGTCATCCGCCTCGTCGAGATCGAAAACGAGCACGTGGGCAGCGGCCGGAGACACGCCATCTTCACGCAGATTGATCAGCTGCTCTCCGAGTTTACCGAGGCCACGGATGCATCTCGCTAAGGTCGAACTCGTCAACTGGAAGGCCTACGTCGGCGAGCAGGCGTTCCGCTTCCCCGCGCCCACCCGGCGGAAGAACGTCGTCCTCGTGGGTGCTCCCAACGGGTTCGGCAAGACCAGCCTGCTCGAGGCCATCGCCATCGGCCTCTATGGACGAGAGGGGCTCGGATTGGTCGCACGCGCGGACAGCAGCGGCGACCAGGAACGCAAGCGCCAGAGCTATCGCGCCTTCTTGCAATCGGCCTGGAGTACCCAGGCGATCGATGAAGCAGACCTGCTGATGAAGATCGAACTCACGTTCGAGGATTCAGACGCGGGAGACGACGCCACCATCGTGGTCTCCCGTTCTTGGACATTCTCCAATGCCGGCGTGCTCGGTGACGGCGAGGAACTGTCCATCTTCAAGGGTCTGAAGCGGCGCCGGATTGTCCCCGGCAAGCACGACGAGCCCGAGGACTACTTCCGAAGTTGGATCGCGCGGCACCTGATGCCCTCCCACCTCGCCCAGTTCTTCCTGTTCGATGGCGAGCGCGTCCAGGCCCTGGCGAATCGGGACATGGCCAGCCAGGTGCGCATGGGTATCGAGGGATTCCTGGGTGTTCGGCTGCTCCGGGACCTGGACGACGATCTCGACAAGTACGTTCGCAAGGAGCGCAGCGGCATCCAGTCCGTTCACTCGGACACCCTCCACGGACTTCGTACCCGCAGAGACGAGATTGAGTCCTCGCTTGTGGTGCTCGGACAGCGGGCAACAGACCTGGAGCAGGAACGCAACCTTTCGCAGAAGTTGGACGAGGACTTGAAGGGGCGCCTCGGATCCATGGGCGGCGGGAGCGTCGCGAGCGTCAAGCGACTGCTCGAGCAGAAGCAGGGCGTTCGTACAACCATCGATTCGCTCACGGAGAAACTCCTCGAGGTCATCAGTGGCGACCTCTCGATCGCGCTCGCGGGTAGGGTTCTCAGGGACCAGCTTCTCGACCGGCTGAACGCGGAGCGAAAGCTCGAGGAGTCGCGCTCCGCCATGGAAACCGGGAGTGCGAAGGTGGAGCGTTTCATCCATGCTCTTGAAGGCGCCCACCCGGCCTTTGACCCGAGCCTGACCGAAGCACAGAGAACGACGCTGGCCGCCAAGGTCCGGTCGGCATGGACGGCCATTTGGAACCCTCCGGACGAGGGCTGTGCCTCCAGCATCCGCCACTCTTCGCTCTCCAACATCGACCGGTCGGAAGTTTCGACCCGGCTGGGCCGTGTCCGCGCCCTGGGTGACCGGGAACTGGAGGATCTCCTCCACCGCCTCGACCACCTGCGGGAAGACGAGTCACGGCTCGAGCGTCAGATCAATTCACTCTCCGGTATTGAAGAACCGCTTCGGAAGCTCACGGAGGAGTTCACGCAGTCCACGCGGCGCACGGCGGAACTCCACCAGTCATTGGAAGCGACCCGGCGGGAGATCGCTGCCCTCCAGCGGGAACTCGGTGAGACCCGTGCACGGCTCACGGCGGAGGAGAACCGGCTGGAGTTGAACAAGCCGCTCGAGGCCAAGCTCGCCCTGGCTGAACGCATCCGGGAACTGATTGGTCCCTTCATCGAGGAGGCGACGGCCGAGCGGGTGAACGACATTGCCGAGCGGATGACCGAGGCCTTCGGTGCCATGGCCCACAAGTCCCTTGTACGGAAGATTGAAATCTCCGACGACTGCCAGGTCAGGCTCCTCACCCCAGAGAACTTCGACGTTCGTTCCCTGGACGCCTCCGCAGGAGAGAACCAGGTCTTCGCCTTCGCCCTCATCAGCGCCATCCACCAGGCGGCCGCGGTTCGCTTTCCACTCATCATCGACACCCCCCTCGCACGCCTGGACGCGAGGCACAGGGAGAACGTCCTGCGTCACTTCGCCGACAACGGTGGGGAGCAGATCATCTTCCTCTCACAAGACACGGAGATCGTCCGGGAGTTCAAGGCCGTCCTGGAGTCGCGGATCGCAAAGACATATCGGATTGATACCGAGAAAAGAGGTCGTCGTACCCTCGGGCGTGCCCGTCTGCTCGAGAACGAATACTTCAGCTGAGGCCTGACATGAACTTCACCTTCGACGAACTCGCGCAGGCCGGCTTCACCACCAGTTCCGAGGCAGACGAGATCACCACTGCCTTCGCCGGCGAGCGACTCTCGCTGCGGGGACGCAACTTCGCTGCGCGGCTTGCCATTGGGCGTTCGCTGTCCGTGCGGGAGATTCCTCCGCCTGTCTCGGACTCTGGTGGAAAGGTCATTCGCGGACAGAACCTGTTTGGTGGCGGCGCAGATCTGCGCACGTGGGTATCGCTGGTCATCGAACAGGCTGAACTGGAGGATTCCACCGTCGAACAGATCCAGGACCTCGTCCGGCGTCACTGGGCACGCGGGGCCCTGCTCCTGGACAGGGAGTGGTCGCAGTGCGGAGAGGACCATGACAGGTTCGTGCTCCGCCTCGGCGCTCTCGCGGGTCTTCCGCAGACCGGCCAGTCGAAAGACCCAGATGTCTCGCACGATCCTGCCCCCTACGAGCCGTCGTCCCGACCCATCCGCCTGTCACTGGGGCCGGTGAGCACGGACACCAATACGGGAGAGACCGTGCACTTTCCCCTCAACGCACAGGGGATGTCTCCTCATGTTGCGCTCCTCGGCAGCCTCGGAACCGGCAAGAGCCGTGCAGCCATTCACATGCTGCGCGAACTTCACGCCCAGTCAGACGGATGCCCCATCCTGGTATTCGACATGAAAGGCGACCTCTGCCGCAGCCAAGAGCTGGTGAACGGCATTTCGGCAAAGGTCCTCGCCCCGCCCTCTCAGCCCATCCCCCTGGATGTCCTGTACACAGCCGACAATCGAGAGGAAATGCTGCTGGATGCGGAACTTCGCTTCCGGGAGTCCTTCGCTCGGATTCCAGAGGGAGGGCGCCTCGGTGAGGTCCAGAAGGCCTCGGTGGGAGATGCCGTTCGGCTCGCGCTCAAGGCGCAGAAACCCGTCAAGCTCGAGAACGTCCACGCGCGCATGAAGGAGATCTATGCCGCGAACAAGCGCAAGGAGGACACGGCACTCTCCACCTTCAACGACATCTCCCGGCTCAAGCTCTTCACGCCGGAACTCTCCCCGGACGCCTTCTTTTCCCGCAGCTGGGTGTTGAACCTCAGCACCATCTCCAAGACGGCGCGGCGCCTGGTGGCCTTCCTCGTCCTCGACGCCGCCTACGCGTTCCTCAAGCGCAAGGGGGACACGGGGCTTGACGCGGGCGGGAACCGGGCCCTCCGGCTCGCCCTCTTCGTCGACGAGGCGCGCGAGGTGCTCGCCTACGAGCAGGAGTCACTCATCGGGTTGGTGCGCGAATCCCGCTCCCAGGGTGGCGCCGTTTTCATGGCCACCCAGACACCGGGTGACTTCTCCGCCAGGAACGAGAATTTCCTCGACAACATCGGGCTCGGCCTCTGCTTGAAAACCAACGCCAACCCCCGCGAGTTGAAGCACCTTCTCGGCGAGGACGTGGACCTTGCGAGTCTCGGTACGGGAATGGCCGTGGCCCGCGTGGGGAGCGAACTCAAGAACGTGACCCTCTGGTCTGTGACGCATTGACCTCTGCCCCGAGGACTTGCGCCAGCGTCGGTGAAGCCGGCGGGACTGTCTAGCCCATCGCCTCTCCACCGTCGCTGGCCCGCAGTCGGACGGGAGGGCAGCCCATGTCGCCGGCAACGCGGCCACCACGCTCACCGCGGCGAGATTCCCCTCGGGGCGTCCCCCTCAAAGGAACATCGCCGTCAGCCCTCGCAGGCCATTCATCCATGCCGGCCCCGGCTGCGGCGGTGGCGCGGCGCGCGAGGACCAGCCCGGCGCCCCCACCAGCTTCCCCGCGTCGTGCTGGAACAGCCGCGCCCGGCAGAGCTCCGTGGAACTCCCCGCGTTGTAGATGCCGAGCGGCCTCGGTCCCCCGGCGGCGAGCTGCTCCCCGGTCGGCCGGTGGCGGTGGCCGTGGAGCAGCAGGTCCGCGCGGCCGAGTACCAGCCCCAGCAGCTCGTGGCCGCGCGCCACCTCGTGCTCCGTGATGATGCCCAGCGCGTGGATCCACCGCTCGGCCACCGAGTCCTCGGGCAACGGCAGCAGGTGGTGGTGCAGCGCCACCACCACGAGCCTGCCCGGCGGGGCCGCCTCGAGTGCGTGGCGCACCTCGGAGAGATCCTGCTCCGACAACTCCCCGTGTGCCACGCGCGGGTTGGTGTTGTGCGGCCCGGAGGAATCCACCCGCACCACGTACAGGCCCGGCGGTGCCGCCACCGCCACCCGTGCCCCCCCGGGCATCAGGTGATGCGCCACCCCCGCGCTTATCCGGTCGTGGTTGCCCGGCACCACCGTCATCCGCCCGGAGAACGCCGCGAACACCTCGAGGAAGAGCGCGTATTCCTCCTCGCGCCCCGAGTGCACCAGGTCCCCGGTGACGAGCAGGTGGTCCACCCCTGCCTCGAGCAGCGTCCCACACAGCGCCCTCGCCGCCTCCTCTGCACCCGGTCGCCCCAGGTGCAGGTCCGAGCAGTGCGCCAGCAGCCGCGCCATCACCGCACCCCGCGTCCGTCAGAACGTTCCATGGGCGCGCACGCTCCCGCGCCCCCGTGGCATCCACGCGGCCGCGGCGTGACATTTCTGCAACATCCCCGTCAGCGGGGAGCGGGCAACAGCACCGAGAAGGTGCTCCCCTCGCCGGGCTTGCTGGTCACCCGCACGTCACCGCCCATGGCCACCGCCAGGTGCTTCACGATGGAGAGCCCCAGCCCGGTCCCGCCCATGTCCCGGCTCCGTCCCTTGTCCACCCGGTAGAAGCGCTCGAAGAGGCGCGGCAGGTGCTTCTCCTCGATGCCCAGCCCCGTGTCGCTGACCGACACCTCCACCCTGCCCCCCTCCGTCCGCCCCTCCACCCGCACCTCCCCGCCGGCGCGCGTGTACTTCACCGCGTTGTCCAGCAGGTTCAGGAGCACCTGCTCCACCGCGCGCTCGTCCGCCCACGCCTGCACGGCCTCGTCCAACTGGACCACGAAGCGGATCTCCTTCCCCGCAGCCCGCTGGCGCACCACCTCCAGCACCCGCGTCGTCGCCTCGAGCAAGGGCACCCGCGACGGCTCCAGGTGCAGCTCGTGCCCCTCGAGGCGTGACAGCTCGAGCAGATCTTCCACCAGGGCCGACAGCCGCTCCGCCTGCCGGTAGATGATGTCCACCATCCGCGGCGCGTGGGCTGCGTCCCGGAGCGCCCCGTCCCGCAACGTCTCCGCGTAGCCCCGGATGGCCGTGATGGGCGTCCGCAGCTCGTGGCTCACGTTCGCCACGAAGTCCGTCCGCACCTTCTCCAACCGCCGGAGCTCCGTCACGTCGTGGAAGAGCGCGAAGCTCCCGCCTCCCTCGTGCACGAGCGGCCGCACGGACACCTGGAGCACCCGCGGCCTCACCCCCTCGAGCTGCAGCTCGAGCCGCGTGGACTCTCCACCAGCGCACGCCCGCTCCACGGCCAACGCCAGGGCCTCGCTCGGGACGAACTCGCGCGGGTGACGTCCCCTCAACTCCTGTCCCGCGAACAGCAAGGTCTTCAGCGCGAGGTTGTGGCGCGTCACGCGGCCCGCCGCATCCGTCAGCCAGAGACCCTCCTCCATCCCGTCCAACACCGCCCCGAGCGGCCCCGGCCCCACCTCGCCCAGCGCGCTCATGGCTTCACCACCAGCCGGTACCCCACGCCGCGGAGCGTCTCCACGCGGTCCCCCGCGGGCCCCAGCTTCTCGCGCAGCCGCTTGATGTGGGTGTCCACCGTCCGCGTCGTGACGTCCGCCCGGACGTCCCACACGTCCGCGAGCAGCACCTCGCGCGTCTGCACCCGCCCCGCACGCTCGAGCAGCGTCCGGAGCAGGCGGAATTCCAGCGCCGTCAGGGAGACCGGCTCCCCGTACACCTTCACCTCGTGGCGTTCTGCGTCCAGCTGGATGGGCGCCACCGGGTGCTCGCCCCCCTCCGCAGCTCCCCGCCTCCGCAGCACGGCCCGCACCCGGAGCACCAGCTCCTTCACGGAGAAGGGTTTCACCACGTAGTCGTCTGCACCGAGCTCCAGGCCGTGGATGCGGTCCGCCTCCGTCCCTTTTGCCGTCACCATCAGGATGGCAGGGGCCGAAGGCAGGGCGCGCAGCCCCAGGGCCACGTCACTCCCCGAGACGTCCGGGAGCATCAGGTCCAACAGCACCACGTCCGGCGCCTCCTCCCGAGCACGGGCCAGCGCCGCCGCCCCGGTGGCCGCGAGCGTCACCACGTGGCCCTCCGCCTGGAGGTTGTAGGCGAGCAGGCTCGCCAGGTCCGGCTCGTCCTCGACGACCATCACCTTCGCCATGTGCGCGGGGTGTAGCGGATGCGGCCCCTCGCCGTCGAGGCGCGGGCGGCCGGCCCGTTCACCCCCGCGTGGCCACGTACAGGTACTCGGTGTTCCGCAGCTTCCCCGGCTGCCCCACCTTCTCCCCGCGCGGGTTGTAGATGCCTATCTGCGCCCCCACGTACCGCTTGTAGTCGACCGCCACCGTCCGCACGCTGCCGAACGTCCGCTGCAGCAGCCCCTCGAGCTCCTCCCGCGCGGCGTACCCCTCGTCGCTGAAGGACACCACCACCGCGCGCGTGCGCAGCGCGCCCAGCACCGCCTCGAGCGCCTCCCGGAAGCGCGCCTTCGAGTTGAACGGGCTCTTGCGCGCCTTCACGTCCACGCGCTTGGCCGCGATCCCATACACCTCCGGCTTGTCCCAGCGGACGAGGCTTTCCCAGACATGGTAATTGCCGAGGTACGAGTGCTGGTTGTAGGGCGGATCCAGGTAGGCCACGTCCGCCTCGAGCCCCGCGGCCGCCTCCAGCGCGTCCAGCCCGTGCGCCTCGCCCTTGCCCCGCGAGGCGCGCGGGAGCAGCTGCGGCACCCGGAGCTGCAGCGGGTTGTGGGCGCGGGCTGCCCACTGCTTCAGGTAGGCCATCTGCACCCCCGTGGTGGAATCCACCCGGTCGGCCGCCTCCATGAGCGACACCAGCATCACCGCCTCCAGCTCCGGCGGCAGCCCCTTGCGCGCAAGGGTCTCGCGGATGGCGTCCACCCGCGCCCCGTTCTCGGGCTTCAGGTAGCGGGCCTTCTCGCAGAACGTCTCGGTGAAGTAGCCGGGGCTGCCTGGCAACGCGTTGAACTCCGCCACGAGCTGCGCGGCGGGGGCTGCCCAGTCCTCGGCGTCCGCCTGGACGTAGGCGCGCGCGAGCGTGAGCGCGTAGGCGTTGTGATCGTTGGCGAGCACCCGGTAGCCCGCGCCTTTCAGCGCGTGGCCCACGCGGGACGTGCCGGAGAAGAGGTCCACCACCGAGCGGGCGCCCGCCACCGTCCCCACCGCCTCGAGGATGTGCGGGAGCAGCGTCCGCTTGGAGCCGAGGTACTTGATCACCGCGCGGGCTGGAACTCGAGCCCGTTCCCCACGGCCTCGAGGCACACCACCGGGTTCTTCTTCAGCCGGAAGGCCTTCTGCTTCTGCGGCTTCTTCTCCTCGAAGTTGCCCGCGCGCTCCCAGCCCTTGCCCGTGAGGTAGTTGATGCTGACGTCCCCGGTCTCGCCCGTGTTCCGTGCCACCTCGGACCGGTCGAACCCGATGAGCCGCATGCAGCCGTCCTGGTACCGGAACGTGAACGTGTTGCTCCAGCTCGTCCATCCCCCCATGCTCCGGAACCAGTCCAGCCGGAGCTTCAGCACGCCCCGGGCGCCCAGCGACAGGGCCCCTTCGGGAAGGGGATCCACGAGGAAAGGATCTTCCGGCCGGGGGATGAGGGCGTGGTCGGCCACCACCCGCCGGTACGCCCCGTCCGCGTCCTTGAGCGCCACCACCAGCATCCAGGGGTTGGTGTCGAACGTCTCCTCCCCCATCGCGGGCTGCTTCACGACGTTGGCCGCGGACGCCATGCGGAAGAGGAGCACCATGTCCTCGCGGCCGTCCCGGTCCAGGTCCCCGAGCAGCCGCTGCACCTGCTTCCAGCCCTCCGGGAGGAAGAATTCGTCCGCGGCCCCGCGCTCGGCAAGGGCCGGGTACGTGACGTCGGGGATGTGAAATCCTTCGGCGTAGTCGTCGGGAGGATCTTCCTGCGCCACGGCCATGGACGGCCAAAGCAGACATGCCCCGAGCACTGCCATCGCACGCGGCATCAGTAGAAGACCTCCACCCGGCCCGGCGCCCCGTCGAAGGCGGGCTGTGGGCTGGAGAATCCACCCGTGGGAGATGCCGGTGCCTCGCCCCCCCGCCCCGCCCCGAGGCTGTCGGCCGCGTTGCCGGGCGCCTGCGGGTGGCCGCCCGGCAGCGTCACCCCCGGCGCCCGGCCGTCCCCGCAG
>JBDLRJ010000010.1:0-7390 GCA_039800145.1 Pseudomonadota bacterium
CTGCAGCTGCCGGTAGAGCTGCTCGCGAGGGGGCTGTCCTCCCACCCACAAGGCCCCCGGCCGCAGCCTCTCTGGGATGCACTTCGCCGGGCGAAGACGGGGAAGGACGCTGCTGCTGCAGCCTTCGCCGAGGCGCTGGAGGCCCGGCTCGTTGGCGCGTTGTCAGAGGGGGCTGCTACAAGCGGTCCCCGGTAGCACCCACTCCAACGACACCTCGCCCGCAATGGGTGGGGCATGCAAAGGCAGGCAGACCATGGCTGGCAGCGTCAACAAGGCAATCGTCATCGGCAACCTCGGCAAGGATCCGGAAGTGCGTTTCACGCCCGGGGGCCAGGCAGTGGCCAACTTCAGCATCGCCACCAACGAGAGCTGGAAGGACAAGAACGGGCAGTCCCAGGAGCGGACCGAGTGGCACCGCATCGTGGTCTGGGGAAAGCTCGCGGAGCTGTGCGGCGAGTACCTGAAGAAGGGGCGCTCGGCCTACGTGGAGGGACGCCTGCAGACGCGCGAGTGGACGGACAAGGAAGGAAAGAAGAACTACACCACGGAGATCGTCGCCAACCAGGTGGTGTTCCTCGGCGGCAGGGACGGCGGCGGGATGGGCGGGGGCGGGGGCGTGGGCGGCGGGGGCCGGGGGAGGGACGACTTTGGCGGTCCTCCGCCTGCGGATGAGTTTGGTGGTCCCGGGCCGTCGTCGGGCGGTGGCCCGGACGAAGACATCCCCTTCTAGCCCGTCAGGCTGGACGCGCCCGGGTTGCACCCGGGCGCGTGCGGCGCTTGACCGCCGCCGCCCTGTTCGCGCAAGGTGCGGCGCACTTCCGGACGCATGGGTGCGCCCGGGAAAAGACTCCCCCACCGTGGCCAGGTACGGCGGGGCCCAACAAAACAAGCAGTGGAGACATCAATGAACTTCAGGGCAATCGCGCTCGGGGCCGCCGTCTGTAGCCTCGCATTCTTCTCGGCGTGCGGCACCAAGGTCACCCCCAAGCCGGATGGCGGCACGGTGGCGGACGCCGGCACCGGCGGTGGCACGGGTGGCGGCACCGGCGGCGGCACGGGCCAGAACTGCGCCGCGCAGGGCAAGTGCACCAAGGCGTCCGGCGAGTGCGGTGACTCCTGCACCGTGGGCTGCTGCATCCCCGGCGACGCGCTCGGCCGCTGCCAGGTGGCGGTGTCCCAGACGGCGTGCGGCAAGTTCGGCGCGGCGTGCACCGCCTGCACCAGCGGCACCACCTGCACCGCGGTCCAGGGCGGCACGGCCTGCACCGGCGGCGGCACGGGCGGTGGCACGGGCGGCGGCACGGGTGGCGGCACCGGCGGCGGCACGGGCATGC
This sequence comes from Pseudomonadota bacterium, assembly GCA_039800145.1. GTDB lineage: Bacteria > Myxococcota > Myxococcia > Myxococcales > Myxococcaceae > VGRA01. The sequence continues at coordinate 1,335 of JBDLRJ010000010.1, forward strand.
AGGCGCTCGCGGACGGCGTGGTGGGCTCTGCCTGCTCGCAGGACTCCCAGTGCGGCACCTCCCAGGACGCCATCTGCTGGGCGGAGACGTTCCCGCTGAACGACGGTGGCACCTTCTACACGGGCTTCAACGACGGCTACTGCCAGGCGAGCTGCAACCAGGTCTACAACTGGAGCTCCGGCAGCCCGCAGGTGAACACCGGCATGGAGGGCTACTGCGGCAACACCGGGTTCTGCCTGCCGTTCAGCCAGCAGGAGGCCTACTGCTACGAGGTCTGCGTCCGCCAGGACCAGGGGCCCGTGGGCACCAACTCCGGCGCGGCCTCCTGTGCCTTCTACGCGGATGGCGGCACCCGCTCCGGGTACGTGTGCTGGGGCTTCGGCTCGCTGTTCGGCACGGACGATCCGCAGTACACCAAGTTCGGCCTCTGCGCCGGTGACTGCCGCACCATCGAGAACGACCCGGTCGCCAAGACCTCCCGCGGCGGCTCTGCCTGCCGTGCCGGCTACACCTGCGAGCAGTCCGGCACCAACGCCGGCTTCTGCTGCACGGTGGCGTCCGACGGCGGCACCGAGTGCGAGGCGTACCTCTAACCAGGTCGCCGCGCTTCAGGGCTGACTGAAGGGGGCGGGCGGTGCGACCGGAAACGGTTGGACCGCCCGTCCTGTTTCTGGGTGGAGAGGCGGACGACACATGGACGAGTTGGCCGGTGGACTGTTGAAGGCGCTGGATCTCCGCGTGCTGGTGGTCACCTGCACGGGGGCGGCGCGCACCATCGCGGGGAAGCACGGGGCTGCGCCTGCAGCCGCGGGGGTGCTCGGGCAGGGGGTGGCCGCGGGGCTGCTGCTCGCCGGGCTCTCCAAGCACGCGGCGAAGCTGAACCTCCAGCTGGAGTGTGACGGCCCGCTGCGCGGGATGTTCGTGGACGCGGACACGGACGGGAACGTCCGCGGGTACGTGAAGAACCCCGCGGTGGACGTGCAGGTGGCCTCAGAAGCCTTCCGCTTCCGCCCTGCGCTCGGCAACTCGGGCTTCCTGTCCGTGCTCAGGGATCTCGGCAACGGCGAGTATTACCGCTCGTCCGTGGCGCTCGAGGCCATGGAGTTGGGCAGGGACGTGGAGCGCTACCTCGAGCAGTCCGACCAGGTGGAGAGTGTCCTGCGGCTCGAGGTGCAGGAGGCGGAGGGGCACGCGCTCGGCCGGGTCGCAGGGCTGCTCGTGCAGCCGCTGCCGGCAGGAGACCGCGAGGCGCTCGCCCGTTTCCGCGAGCAGCTGGGCGCAGGCCATGGCTTCGCGCGCGCCGTGCAGGAAAACGCGGGGGGCGGGGCGCGGCAGCTGCTGCAGCGCCTCTTCGCCGGCGAGGAGCTGGAGCCCACGGTCCGTTCCCCGGTGCAGTTCGCCTGCCGGTGCAGCCGCGAGCGGGTGCTCAATGCGCTCGGGGCCCTCGGGAAGAAGGACCTCGAGGAGATGCTCGCCGAGGACGGGAAGGCCTCCGTCACGTGTGATTTCTGCGCCACGCACTACGACGTGGACGGTGACGCGCTGCGGCAGCTGATTGAACGGCTGGAGTGACGCAGCTGCGCGTTGACAGCACCTGCAGGGCGGGCCTAAGCGGCGCGCCACCATGGGCTACTTCGACACGTTGATCTCCGAGCGCTACGAGGCGCTTCACTTCTTCTCAGACGCCGCCACGGGCCTGCGCGCACTGGTGGGGCTGCACTCCACGAAGCTGGGGCCGGCCATCGGCGGCACCCGCGCGCTCACGACGTACGCCTCCGAGGAGGCCGCGGTGCACGACGTGCTCCGGCTCAGCCGGGGCATGAGCTACAAGGCCGCGCTTGCCGGGCTGCCGCACGGCGGCGGCAAGTCGGTCATCATCCTGCCGAAGGGGCCGTTCGACCGCGAGCGCCTGTTCGAGGCCTTCGGCCGCGCGGTGCACGGGCTCGGTGGCCGCTACCTGCCCGCCGAGGACTCCGGCACCGGCCCCGCGGACATGGCCTACATCCGCCGCGCCACGCCCCACGTGCTGGGACTGGAGGGCAAGAGCGGAGATCCCTCGCCCGTCACCGCGTACGGCGTGTGGCGCGGCATCGAGGCGGCGGCGCGCCGGGTGCTCGGCCGGGGAGATCTCCAGGGCCTCCGCGTCACCGTCATGGGCGTGGGCCACGTGGGCATGCCCCTGTGCGAGTACCTCCACAAGGCCGGGGCCAGGCTGTGGGTCAGCGACGTGAACGCCGCCCGGGTGGACGAGGCCGTGCAGCGCTTCGGTGCGACCGCGCTCTCGCCCGAGGCGCTCATAGGCCAGGAGGCGGACGTCTACGCACCCTGCGCGCTCGGCGGCGCCATCAACGACGCCACCCTCCCGCAGCTGCGCGTGAAGCTGGTGGCCGGGGCGGCCAACAACCAGCTCGCGGAGCCCCGCCACGGCGAGCTGCTCGCCCAGCGCGGCATCACCTACTGCCCCGACTACGCCATCAATGCCGGCGGCCTCATCAACGTGGCCATGGAGGTGGGCACCTACGACCGGGACCAGGCCTACGCCCGCGCCTCGCGCATCTACGACACCATCGACCAGATCCTCGAGCGGGCGAAGGGCTCCGGTTTCCGCCCCGAGCAGGTGGCCGACAAGATGGTGGAAGAGAAGCTGTACGGGTAGCCGCCCTCAGGGGCACCGCGTGGGACGTGCCCGGAAGCGCGCGAGCGCGCCGGGCGCGAAGGTCCATTCCGGGGTGACGAGCCGCTCTCCCTCTGCAAGTTCGTACCACGGACTGCCGGGGCGGGCCGGGTTGTCCAGCACGTGGACGTCCTGCGCGGGCATGTAGCTCTGCGCCAGCGCAAAGGCGCGCCGCCCCGCGGGGCCCTGGACGACGTCCACGACCACCACCGCGTGGCCGGGAAAGCCGCCCTGGATGAAGAAGTCCCCGGGACGGATGTCCTGCAACTTCACCTTCTCGGCCATGGTGCGCTCCACGGACGCGGTGCCGGCGTAGGTGAAGGCGAAGTCGAGGTACCTCCGGAAGGCGGCGTGGCCCGCGTCGGGTCCTCCCCTGCGTTCCCACGCCAGCGAGGCGCCTTTCACCGAGGGCCGCTCGCCGTCCGCCCACCGCTTCCAGGGCAGCGGCGCGCCGCTCGTGAGTGGGATGCAGAGCCCCGGCGCACCGTCGCGGGAGAAGGCCTGCTCGGCCCAGAGTCGCAGCACCGCGTCCGCGCACTGCTGCAGGTCCCGTTTCCCCACGTCCATCTCCAGCACGGCGAGGTGCGCGGACTGGTTGGGCTTGGTTCGGCCGTCGTGGAACTTCACCTCGGGGCGGCCTGGACGCAGCGGGAGCCCGCGCCACCACGCGCAGGAGGGGCCGCAGTCCTGGCGCTCGAAGCCGGCCGGCGGGGCGAAGCGCGACGAGAAGGCCTGTCCCGGTGCGGGGGGAGAGGCGAGCCACGGGTAGTCGTGGGGCGCCGAGTAGGACACTCCTGCAGCGAGCAGCATCAGGGCGAAGGCGGCGCGCACGTGGGATCCAGGAGTTCCGGGCGGTACTCGAAGTGCATGGTGTCGAAGTGGTACCAGCGCCCGCCCCAGATGAAGCCCTCGGATTCGAAGGCCTCCACCACCTCGGCAGGGACGCGGTTGCGCCAGCGGGCCCCCGGCTTTGCCCAGCGCCAGTAGTCGGACACGCGCGTGTCGATGTCCACGGCGATGCCGAAGGCGTGCGCGCTGGCGCGGTCCGTCCCGGCGATGACGCGGTCCGCGAAGCCCCCGGCAGGGCGCTTCAGCGCGGCGGCCACGGCAGGGCTTTGCGCCGAGAGTGCCAGGAGCTTGTCCGCTACCCGGCGCAGCGCCGGGGCGATGCGCTCGTGCACGCGGACCGCTCCTCCGCCGAGGGGCACCGCCACGAGTGGCAACCGCGAGCCGCGGCGGCCGTACAGCGCCGCGAGGAGCTCGGTGACGCGGGCGCGGCCGGGGTCCTCGGAGGCGTCCGACACCGGCCGTGGCGGTGCGCGGACGTAGGGGACTGCGAGGGTGTCCTCGAGGTCGGGGGTCTCGAGCCGCTGCTCGGGGGTCTTGCGCCGCCCGTCGTCCCACGCGAGCCACCGTCCGGAAGGGAGCCGAAGCCCGGGCGAACCGTCCGGGCCCCGAGCCGGTTCGAAACCGGTGTGCCGGGCGAGACAGGCGAGCCCCCGCGGCAGGGACGCCTCCTCGCCCGGAAGCGGAGAGGCCTGGGTGAGCAAGAGGGCGAAGAGCGGGAGGCTGGGTGGCACAGGCGTCGTCCGACGGGGTGGCACCCCATCGTAAGGCAAGACGGCCTTGCACCGGCAGCCGGGGTGCTCCACGGACTCCGTTCGTCTCCGGGACCGCGGGTCGACGGAGAGGTGTTGCCCTGCGGGTGTGCGCGCGCAGTCAGTGGCAACGGTGCACGACCACCGTGGCAGTCCCTTCCCCAGGGGCTCGGGCGGGGGGGGGGGAGGAAACTGCCGTTGCCGGCGAACCTCGAGGCGGGCTCCGCGCCAGGAGGACACGGAAGCCACGTGCGCATCCGGTCCCGTTGCGCTCGAGGGCTTCGGTGCGGTGCAAGGCCGCGTTGCGTTGCGCTGTTCGTGGGACGTGAAACCTGCGGGGAGGTGTCCGGTCCAGGCCAAACCGTCCACGCCGCCGGACGAACCGCGCGCGGCGCACTGTGCCATGGGCTGTCGCATGCTCGGCGAGGTCTGTACTGCCCGCGCGCAGTGGCCGCGGTGAGCGCGGAGGCGTGCCGCCTCGGGGGCGGTCATGGCATTGCAGGACCGCGGCACCTGCGCAGGTCGGCGCGGGTGACACCGAGGGCCTGCGCTGTCCGCAGGCCGTGTTGTCCGTGGCGTGGGACAGTGCACCGGGACCCGCGAGTGTGTCGCGGATTGGCGTCCCAGCTGCCGGGGCGGACTCACCCCGGTCCCGGCTGGGAGAGTGGCGTGTCACCCGAGCGGGGAACCGAGCAGGGATGGCTGTCGCCCCGCCCACGTGGGGCGGGGGAGGTGCGTGCCGCGCCCGCGGTGGCAATCCCTCCCGCGCTCTCGTAAGGAGTCATGCCGTGCCCCCTTCGAAGAAGCGTTCCACCTCCCGCACGCTCAAGGCGCCCGCGCGAAAGCCGGCTGCGCCCCGCTCGTCCCGCAACATCCCGGTGCTCCGCGCCCTACCGAAAGACACGGTGCTCGCGCCCCAGGCCGAGGCGCCTCGGCAGCAGCGCGGCACGGACCGCTCGCGCGGCCCTGCGCGCGTGAAGGAGCTCTCCTGGACGGAGTTCGACCGCCACGTGCAGAAGCTCGCCGCGTCCCTGCGAGGCAAGGTGCAGCTGGATGCCGTGGTGGGGCTCGCTCACGGTGGCGTTTTCGTGGGGGGCGCACTCGCCGCCGCGCTCAAGGTGGAGTTCTTCCCGGTGCGCGTGAGCCGCCGCGCACGGGATCTCGGCACCAGCGGCATCCGCGTCCACGGTGCCATGCCGAAGGACCTGCGCGGACGCCGCGTGCTCGTCGTGGACGACGTGGCGGCGAGCGGCGAGGCGCTCCAGCAGGCGCTCGCGCTCCTGGTGAAGGTGGGCGCGCGCACCGTGCACACCGCCACGCTCCTTCAGCGGGACCTCGGCTACGTGCCGGACCATGCCGCCATCCGCTCAGACGACTTCCACGTGTTCCCGTGGGACTACGACACGCGCGGCATGTCGGCCGCCTTGGACGCAGACCCTGACACCGCCGGGGCGTGAGTCCCCCCGGCGCCCCCCCCCCGCGGATGCACCGACCACGGAGGCGAAGGCTCGGATGAACACCGTCACCGCCGGCCAGGTGGGGCACCGCGGGAACGCTCGGGTGGAGTCGCCGTGCGCCGAGCACGGGCAGGGGGCGAACGGATGAACGGCGTCCCCGACTTGCACCTCGGAGCACGGGAGGAGCGCACGCGTGAAGGCACCTGCCGGCGCTGCCGGGTCCGTCCCCGGACGCAGCGCGTGGCACGGTGTCCGTTCCGAGCGCGGCGCTGTGCTCCGCCGAGAAGGGACAGGGGCGCCCGGATGATCATCGGTACCGCGGGCCAC
>JBDLRJ010000011.1:0-6765 GCA_039800145.1 Pseudomonadota bacterium
ACCGACAGCGACGGCGACGGAATCCCCGATGGCGTCGAAAACCCGGCAGGGTCCGAGCGCGATACGGACGGCGACGGCCTGCACGACCTGACGGACCGCGACTCGGACGGTGACGGCCTCGCAGACGCCACCGAGAAGGGGGCGAATGGCAGCAACCCGGTCGACACCGACGGTGACGGCCTGCCGGACTACCGCGACCTGGACTCCGACAGCGACGGACTGTCGGATGCCGACGAGAAGGGCACCGGTCCCGCGCCGAAGGACACCAACGGCGACGGCGTGCCCGACTACCAGGCGGTCGACAGCGACGGTGACGGCGTGGCCGACCGCGACGAGCTGGGCAAGGACGGGAAGCCAGTCGACACCGACGGAGACGGCCTCAACGACGAACTCGACACCGACAGCGACAACGACTGCGTCGCCGACGGGATCGACAGTCCAGGGGGCCGTACAGACGGCGCCTTGCCCTCCGCCGACCCCGACGACAACTGCCCCTCCTCGGCGCCGCGGTGCGCCCGCGACATGGGCCGCTGCGTCATGCCGGAGGGTGCAGTGTCAGTAGACGACTCGACGGTGCTCGGCTCGGGCTTTGACTGCAGCGCGACGGGCGGTCCGTCGTTGCTGGGGCTCCTGGGGCTGGCGCTAAGCCTGCGTCGCCGCCGGCTCCGGCCTTAGTCTCGCCTGGTCGAGGTGAAGGCCCCCACGGATGCGCTCCGTGGGGGCCTGTGCATCTGATAGCGGGGATCACGCTGCTTGCGCCCGGTAGCCGCAGTGGGTGAACCAGCCGAGCAGGTCCGACAAGGTGACGTGCTCCATCGCGGCGGCGATGGCGGCATCCAGCGTCTCGCGCGTGAGTGCGCCCGCGGAGCGGAGCAGTCCTTTCAGCTTGCTCCACATCATCTCGATGGGATTGAGGTCAGGTGAGTACGGCGGCAAGAAGAGGAAGCTCGCACCGGCGTCCATGATGCGCTGAAGGATGCGAGCCGGCTTGTGAGCGCCGACGTTGTCGAGGACGACGATGGCACCGGGCTTCCGTGTCGGCACCAGCATGTGCTCGACGAAGGCGTCGAACACCTCCGCCGTCGTCGGCCCCTTGATCGTCATCATCGTCCGGATACCGTCGAGGGCGATGGCCCCAATCATGGTGGTGGCGATGCCGCGGTTGCGCAGCGCCTGCCCGTCTGCGCGCTCCCCGACAGGGGCCCAGGCGTGGGTGCGCACCATGCCGATGTGGCTTCCGGACTCGTCGATGAAGACGAGCCGACGTGGGTCCATCAACGCTGCCAACTGCCGCCACGTCACCCGGAGTTCCTGGACGCGAGGAGTGGCCTGCTCCGTGGCGGTCAGCGTCTTTTTTTTAGCGAGACGCCCAGCCGACCCAACGCACGCACCATCGACGAGCGGCTGGCCTCCTTGCCGGTCTGCCTCGCCCACTCGTCACGAATCTCCTGGATGGTGGCGTCCGGCCGCTCGCGGAGGATGGTGCGGACGAGCGACTCGTCCTCGTGTGCCACCTTGGGGTCCGGGCCTCCATTGTGCGGAAGCGGCGCGACATCGCCCTTCTCCCGCATCAGCCGACGCCAGCGGCGAACCGTGGCCTCGCCTACCTTGAAAGTTTCCGCCGCCTCCTCGTCGGAGAGACCGAGCTCGTCGGCGGTCTCCACCACGCGGATGCGGAGGTCCATCGAGTACGCAGCCGGCATGCCCACCTCCTACGTGGGTCAGATCACGACTGCCCCCTCCGTGTCGATGCCGGCGGAGCCGAAACGGGATCAATCAGCCCGGCCGCCGCTATCAGCCCCGATGAGGCCCCGGCCTCCACGGCAGGTGCGTACCTGTCCTTGCATTGGAAGACGCTGGTGGCCGGGGCGTTGCTCGTCCCCGGGTTCCCGGCGGCGTGGCTCGTCGCGGGGAAGAAGCGCGGCCTCGACGCGGCGGTGAGGCACGTCGTGAAGACGTACAAGGCAGGGATTCTGGAGTTGCTCGCGGTGAAGATCATCGAGCGGCTGCGCCGGGCCGAGTGGATCGAGCGCTACAACCAGGGCGGCATGCGGGCCACGCTGAACGAGCTGCTGCCCCGGTACCTCGTCTCGCTCGAGGATCTCCCCGCGCCCGTGCGCCCCCTCCTCCGCGCCGTGGTGCGCCGGGTGGACGTGGGCGGCTTCCTGCTGAAGGTGTTCGAGGAGCGCACCCTCGCGGAGCTGGACCCGGACGAAGTCGCGGCAGGTGCAGCGGCACGGGCGAACGAGTTCATCGACGACAAGCTGCTGACCGTGTCGTGGTTGCCGGTGTGGCTCGTCCTCGGCGCCAACCTGCTCTACGTGGCGGGCCTGTTCGTGGCGGCCCGCTGAGCGGACATCACCGCGCGCCCACGCCACCGTCTGCGCCGGTGAAGACGAACACGTCGCCCGCGGGCGTGGCCGGGATCTCCTCGCACAGGCCGGTGGCTGGGACGCAGCGCGTACCCGGACGGCACTCCGCGTAGCAGCCACCGGAAGCACGGTTCGCGACGGACGAGGTCACCGCCTGCTGCGCCTGGAGCCCCTTCCCCGTGCCGAGTCCCACGCCGAACCGGGTGCTCCGGATGAACTCCTTGCATCCGCAGAGGAGGACGAGGCCGAGCGCGAACAGTGCCGGGGAAGGATTCCTGCCGCGGGTGATCACGGGTTGATTCTTCATGTCGACATTCGCCTTCATACACACACGTCACTTGCTGCTCGAAGCTCTCTCGGATGCGAGCGCGGAGCAGTTCCTCAATCCGCTCGTAGCGAGTCACCTTCGAAACCATGGTGGCCGACTCGCGAAGGCCGTCAAAGCCAACAAGGTGTTTTGGGTCCGGTCCGAGTGGGAGAAGGTCGACCTCTGCTACGGACTCGCCGACCCATTCAAACCGACCCCCGAGGGATGGGCCTCGTCCTGGCGAACCGGAGCGACTGGGGACCTCGGACAATGCGAGGTGAAGGTCTGCTACACGCACCTCTACGCGGGAAAAATCGAGACGCTCGCCGGGCAACTGGAGGAGCGCAGGGAGAGGGACAAGAGCTACGACGCCCCGAACCGCAAAAGGCTGCGCTATCACGGGCTTATCTGGCTCTTCCAGCACGGTGGCATCGATGAACTGAAGTCGATCGGGGACAAGCTCGAGGCCACATCCGTGCGCAACGGACTCAACGTCGTGAGGAATTTCGTCCCCTCCAGGGAGCAGGACACGCTGGGCCCCCTCTGGCCTTCGGAGAACGGCGAGGCCTACGCGTGCGGCATGGCCCTCGCGCTCGTCGAGCTTCCCCGGAGAGGAAGGTAGCTCACTCCCCCCGCTTCACCTGCACAGGCGGGTGCACCATCCGCTGCATCCGCTCGAGCCCCTCGGCCAACCTCGGGCCCGGGTACAGAAGCCCCTTCCCGCCCGCCTTCTCCCAGCGCGCGTCCCGCAGCCCCGGCAGCCCGCGCACCTTCTCCACCCCCACGTCCGGCTCGGCCGCGTTGATGACCACGTCCGGCTTGAGCACCAGCGCCCGCTCCACCGGCAGCGTCACCCACGCCCCGGCAGGTGGCGCAAGAACGTTCTGTCCCCCCGCGTCCCGCAACAGCTCGTCCGAGAAGCTCCCCGGCCCCGCGGCGACGAGCGGTTCAAATCCATACACGACCAACACCCGCGGCCGCTTCTTGCCGGCCACCTCCGCGCGCACCTTCGCCCGCGCCTGCTCGAGGGACGACGCGAGCCGCTCGCCCTCCGCCGCGCGCCCGAGCAACCTCCCCACGTCCCGCAGAGCTTCCAACACCCCGGCCACGTCCTCGAGCGGGTAGAGCCGAACGGGAATTCCCAGCCCCGCCAGCGTCTCCACCGGCCGCCGGTTCCCCGGGCCCGGGCTGCACAGCACCAGGTCCGGCTTCAGCGCCACCACCGCCTCCACGGAGGGATCCGAGAAGCCGCCCACGCGCGGCAGCGCCGCCACCGCGGGCTCCTCGTCGAAACGGCTCACGCCGACGAGCCGCTCCCCTGCCCCCACCGCCAGCACCACGTCCGTCAGCGACGGGGCCAGCGTCACCACGCGGCGCACCTCCCCCGGCGCCTTCGGCCCGGGTCCGAGCGCGGAGGCGCGGGGGAGCGCGCAGAGCGGAACGGCGAGCAGCAGCGCGAGCATCACGGCGCCAGCACGTCACCCACGTTCGAGTAGAACGTCGTCGTGCCGTCCGGGGCCGGGCACGCCTGCAGCGGCGTCCCCGCGGTGAAGCCCGCCACCTCGGAGAGGTCCGAGGCAGAGAGGACGAAGACGCGCCCCGCCGCCTGGTCCGCCACGAACACCCTCCCGCCGGACACGGCCAGCCGCCCCGGCGACGGGCACGCGCCGCCCGCGGGGCACGCCACGGACCAGGACGCGAGCTGCTCGAGCGCGCCGGTCGCGCCCTTCCCGAGCTTCACCACCGAGGCCTTCTCCACGGCCGTGGCCACGTAGTTGGTGTCGTACGTCACCTTCCCCGTGCAGCTCACGTAGAGGGCGTCCGCCGTAGCCGTCAGCCCGGCCGCGTTCAGGCACACCGCCCCGAGGTCCACCGCGGAGAGGCCCTTCGTCTCCGGGTCCAACTCCAGCACCATCCCCGGCCCGGCCGGCTGGTACCCCACGTCCAGGTTGTTGAGCGGCGCGTACAGCTTCCCCTTCCACGCCACGAGCGCGTACGGCCGCGCAATCGCCGTCACCGACGCGCTGAACGGCTTCAGGTCCAGCCCCGCGAGGTCCACCGGCGTCCCCGCCACCAGGTTGGACGGGTTCGAGACGTCCACCGGCACCACCTTCTGCCCCGCGGTGGCCGTGTCCGCGCTGTAGCCGCCGTACAGCGGCACCCACGCGGTGTCGCCCACCACCGCCACGGCCTGCGGGTAGGTGTTGGCGCCGAAGTTCACCTCGCCCACCGTCTGCAGCTGCAGCCCCGCACCGCCGTCCGCCGGCTGCACGGACAGCGCCTGCAGCGTGCCCAGGTCCCCGTTCACCACCAGCACCAGGTTCCGCGCGGGCAGCGCCAGCACCTGGTTGGGCACCGAGCCCACCGCGGGCTCCGCGCCGCCGCCGTTGGACAGCGCCTCGAAGCCGGACAGCGTCAGCTGCTTGAGCAGCCGCTCGCCGTAGTCCGCGGACAGCAGCACCGCGCCGTACCGCGCGAGCGCCGACGGGTTGGTCCCCGCCGCCGCCTTCGGCCCGGCCGCCAGGTCGGAGGCGCGCACGCCCGTCACCTGCCCGAACGACGTGCACGCGAGCACCACGTCGTACGCACACACCCCGCCGCGGCAGCTGCGCTGGTTGTCACACGCCACCCCGCACGCGCCGCAGTTCTGCGAGTCATTGGACAGGTCCACGCAGCCCTGGCCGCACTGCACCGTGCCCTCCGCGCAGGTGCTGCGGCAGCTCGCCGCGACGCCCCCGTCCGCCGTCAACTCCGCGCCGCACACGTCGCCCGGGGCACAGGCGTTGCCGCAGCCGCCGCAGTGGCGCGCGTCCGTGGCCGTCACCACGCAGGCCCCGTCACAGGACGTGGTGCCCGCCGCGCAGGCGCACACCCCCGAGCGGCATTCCTGCCCCGAGCCGCACGCGTTGCCGCACGCGCCGCAGTTGCGCACGTCCGCGCTGAAGTCCGCGCAGCCGCCGTTGCACTTGTCCGTCCCCACCTGGCACACCACCCCCTGCTGCGGGCACCCGGACAGCACCGCCGCCAACGCCGCTCCCACCGCCCACGTCCACTGCACCCTCATGGCCTGCCCTCGTCCCTGCGCCGGCCGGCATCCAGCGCAATGCTCACGGTGACGTACGCCGCCCTGCCGGGGAGCGGGTACCCGTCCAGGTCCGCGCCCTGGACGTCCAACAGGTTCTTCAGCTCCGCGGAGACCGTCACGTCCGGCCCCCGCAGCGGCGTGGCGGAAACGCCCACGTTCACGAACGCGCGCGCCGGCAACACCACCGTCGCCGCGCGGTTCACCACCTGCCCGGACTGCGCCAGCACCTCGGCGCGTCCCTTCAGCCACTCGGGGCCGCCCACCACCCTGCCCCACGCACGGTGGCGGGGGCGGTACGGGAGCTCTCGCCCGTAGTAGCGCGGATCGTCCCGCAGGTTCTCGGAGAGGGTCAGCGTGTAGCCGGCTGCCGCGCTGAGCCACGGGGCCGGGCGCCACTCGCCGTCCGCCTCCACCCCGTAGGCGCGCGCCGCCGCGAAGTTGAACGGTTTTGCAAGGAAGGGGGGATACAGCTCGTAGGCGATGAGATCTTCGTAGAGCGCGTGGTAGCCCGCCACGTTCCAGCGCCCCTTCTCCAGCTGCTGCCCCACGCCCGCGTCCGCCACCAGCCCCCGCTCGGGGCGCAGCGCCGCGTTGGGCAGCAGCGTCCCCTGCACCACGTACAGCTCCGAGAAGGACGGCGCGCGCGCCGACTGCCCCGCGTTGGCCCGCAGCTCGAGCCCCAGCGGCAGCCGCGCCCCGGCCCCGAGCTTCGGCGAGAAGGTGGTGAACGGACCGGACTGGTCCACCCTCACGGAGGGCGAGACGGTGAAGGCGCCCCACTGGATGTCGTCCACGAGCAGCGCCCCGAGCCGGCCCCAGCCGCGCGCGCGCGCCTCGGTGCTCACCTCGACGCCCTCTGCCCCCACCTGGACGCTCGCCGAGAACTGGTGCGCGCTCCCGAGCGACAGCTCCAGCGTCCCCTCCAGCCCTGCCTGCACCTGCCGCTGCTCGAGCCCCGCGCCGAACATCCCACCGCGGAACGTCGAGCGCTCGTCCATCCC
>JBDLRJ010000012.1:0-23388 GCA_039800145.1 Pseudomonadota bacterium
GCTGCCTTCGGGGCTGCACCCGCGGGAGGCGCGGCGAAGGACTCGAAGGCGCCACCGCGGTTGTGACCGCCACCGCCGGCCCCCTGCCCGGACATCCCCAGGCCAGGCCGGTCCGCGGGGAACGGGCGCGGGCGCGCGTCTCTCACCGGCAGGTCCTCGGCCACCAGGTAGCTCGTGTACGGCGTCACGATGCCGAACTTCTTCGCGAGCGTGATGACCTCGTCCTTCGTCTCCGGCTTCTCGCCGCGCAGGCGGATCTCCTCCAGGAGGAAGCCCACCTTCCGCATGGCCCACAGCCGCGGGATGAACTCCTCCTGCGTGGAGCCCCCGGGCAGCTTCACGGCGTACTCGAGCGCCTTCGGCTGGCCCTTGTACATGCCCTTGAGCACCGCCTGGCCCTCGGCGGCCGAGCGGTAGCGGCCCATCACCACCAACTGCCCGCCGTGGAACAGGTCCGGCAGCTTCCTCGGGTACACGTCGTACGCGCCGAGCGACGAGAGCTCCAGCTGCAGGTCCGTCATCACCGGGGAGGAGACCCGGTCGTAGAACTCGGACACCTTCTGCTCGAACTCGCGCCCGTCGCGGAGGAACTCGCTGCTCCCCTGCCCCTCGCTTGCAAGACGGTCCAACAGCCGCGCGTTGAGGTCCTCGCCCACGCCGAAGGTGAACAGCCGCGTCCCCTTCTGCCGACCCTCCCGCGCGTGCGCGGAGATGACGTTCTCGTCCGTGTCCCCCACCGTGGGCTGGCCGTCCGTGATGAACATCACCAGGTGCGGGTCCACCGCGTTGGGTTCGGTGTTGTCCTTCAGCGCGAGCCGCAGCGCCTCGTCGATGGCGGTGCCACCCACGGCCTCCATCCGCGAGACGAAGGCCGAGGCCTTGTCCACGTTCTCGCGGTTCGCCGGCACGAGCCCGTTGAAGAGCGACTCGCTGTCCGAGCCGAAGCGGATGACGTTGAAGCGGTCCTTCGCGTTGAGCCTCGTCACGCAGTAGCTGAGCGCCTGCTTCGCGAGCTCCATCCGCTGACCGCGCATGGAGCCCGAGGTGTCGATGACGAAGGTGACGCGCTTGGCCATCACCTCGCCCGGCGCGGCATCTGCCTTGGGTGAGACGAGCGCCAGGAAGTAGCCCGGCTCGCTGCCTTCCTTGAAGGTGAGGACGGAGAAGCCCACGGCCTGGTCCGAGGTGGAGAAGTAGAGGTCCAGGTCCCGGTTCAGGTCCGCGCCGCTCGGGATTTCCAGGCCCGCCACCGCCTCGTGCTCCCCCTTCCGGTGGATGCCGAGCGTGTGCGTGGGCGAGTAGACGGACTTGAGCTGTGCGCGCGTCTCCAGGTTCGCGGTGAAGGTGAAGTCGTTGCGCGTGCGGGGCTGCACCTCCTGTGGCTGGCCCTTGCCGGTGGCCCCGAGCGGGTAGTGGTAGCGGAACACGCCGCCGCGCTGCTCCAGCACCTGCGTGAAGGCGAGCTCGATGCGCTGCTCACCCCGCGCGGGGACGGGGAAGACGCGCACGCGGAAGACGTCCGTGTCCAGGTACTCGAGCAGGCCCGGGTCCGCCAGCCGCCGGACGATGCCCTCGTAGATGGTGGTGGCCTTCTCCTTCTCGAGCAGCTCGCCCTTCACCTTCTGCCCGTTCATCCACAGGTAGAACTCGGAGAGCGCGGCGCCCTTCGGGAGCGGGAAGACGAAGTGGGCCTCGAGCTGCACCGGGCCGTCGTTGCGGAACACCTGCTCCACGCGGGTGAGGGCCACGCCGTCGTTGACGGTGGCGGTGACGCGCTGGTGCTGGAGCGCGAGCGGGCGGGCGCCGGGCTGGGTGGGGAGCAGCATCCCCTGCGCGAGCGCAGCCGGGGCGGCGGCGAGCAGGAGCAACAGGCCGAGTCGGACGGTGTGGGAGAGGGGCATGACCGGGTGGAACGGGCCGGGGGCGAAAAGGATCTATTCCACCCGGTGCGCGAGGGATTTCAGGTTGTTAGAGAGCCCCCACCATGGCCACCGAGACCACCTCCCCGCAGGGCTCTGACCGGACCTTCTACATCGCCAACGCGGTCGCCTCCGCGGGGGCGCTGGCGCTGCTCGCGTACCTGCTGCTGGTGCGGAAGGGGACGGCGGGCGCGGGGGTGGACCTGCGCTTCATGCCGGGAGTGAACGCGGGGTTGAACTCGCTGTCGGCGCTGCTGCTGTTGGGCGGTTGGGTGGCGGTGAAGAAGGGGCGGCCGGACGTGCACCGGAAGTTCATGGTGTCCGCGTTCGCGTCCTCGGCGCTCTTCCTCGTGGGGTACCTCGCGTACCACGCGGTGCACGGGGACACGAAGTACGCGGGGCCGTACCGCGGGGCGTACCTGGCGGTGCTCGCGAGCCACGTGCTGCTCTCCATCCCGGTGGTGCCGCTGGCGCTGTCGGCGTTCTACTTCGCGTGGAAGAAGCGGTTCGAGACGCACAAGAAGGTGACGCGCGTGCTGTGGCCGGTGTGGATGTACGTGTCCGTCACCGGCGTACTGGTGTTCTTCCTCCTCCGGAGCAGCGCGCCCGCGGTGCCGTGAGGCGGGTTGGGCTCGTGTCGGTCCATCCCCTGCCTGCGCGTGAGCACGGCACGGAGCGGCCTCCGCGTGAGATGCTGACGAAATGCCACGTGCGATCCTCCTCGCCTCTCTCTGTGCGTTCGCCCTCGTCGGGTCTGCTGCGGCACAGGGAAGGGCCTCGGGCACCAGTCCGGTTGCGCCACCGGGGGGAGATCTCTCCGACGGAGACGTGAAGGCCCTGGCCTCGCAGCTGGGGTGCCCTTCAAAGGCCCGCGCGTTCTACTGCGGCGCGCTCGACCGCTTTGCTCGGGGCAAGGTTCCCAGCGTGACCGGGACCCGAAAGAGCCACCTGGGCACCGCGTTCTTCGTCTCCGCCGGCCGCGAGCACGCGACGTACCTACTCCTGGACGACGACGGGGCCAGCTTCGATGCCGTCACCCCGGAGAACGCCCGGGAGGCCGCGGACATGAAGCGGGCGCTCGATCTCATCCGCGCGGGGAAACAGGTGCCTGCGAGCAACCCGCTCCAGAAGCTCGTGACCTCGCTGGCGGAGATGCCGATTGCCCGGGCCTTGCCAACCCGGACGCTGGGGCGCTCGCGCACCCTCTCTCGCGCGGGTACCCGCCTGCTCATCCGACAGGAGGGGGACGCGTACGTCGTCCTGCAGGTCAGCCTGTCACCCCTCGGGTTGAATGCAGTGGGAGTCAATCCCGGCGTGGCGCGCCGTTAGTCGGGGCGTGGAGGGCCGGCCTCCCGAGCCCGGTCCCGCAGACCGCGGATCACCCCCTCACGCGGGCGCGCAACTCCTCTTCCGTGGGCTTCGCCTCCTCCCCGGGCGGGGCGTTCTCCAGTTCCACGCGGAAGGCCCCCTCCCACGAGAGCAGCTGCAGCGGCCCCCGCGCGCACGCGAGGCACAGCACGAGGACATTCTTCGCCCGCTCCACCGCGAGGTACGGCGCCGCGACCTCCCAGGCCCGGTGCGCCGCGCCGCAGGAGGGACACCTGGCGGACCGGCAGGAGGCACGGGCCGTGTCACCCCGCGCGAGCGTCTTCCGTGGAAGCGGCGCCGGGCGAGGGGGACGGTGGGCGCCGAACCGGAGGTGAACCCGGAAGCGGGGGCACGGCTCCGTGTGAGAGGTCTCGAGGGCCTCCACCTGCACCTCGCGCGTGTACCGGCCCAGCCGGCCGGCCAGCTGCTCCAGGTCCGCCTCGAAGAACCAGCAGGCATCCACCGAGATGGGGACGACGGTGTCGAACCACCACGGGGCAGGCCCGCCCACGCCGTGCACCTCGTACCGGGACGTGGTGCCGAAGAGCTGCTTCACCCATCCGCCGATGTCCGGCGGCAGCCAGGCGAGCGGCGCGGAGGGCTCGGACGGGGGCTGGGTGAAGATGCGCCGGACAAGCGCGAGGTCCTGGGGATCGTTCTTCATGAGGTGACTCGGGACGATCGCAAGTCTCGCCGGCGACATTCAAGGCCGGGAACCCCGGACTCACCCGCCCGATTCGCAAGCGCATTCAACACCGGGAGAGACCTCGCCCACGCGGGGTTCAGGGCAGGTCCACGGCCAACACGGAACGGGCTGGCAACGTCAACGGCACGGCCCCGGCTGCACCCGACACCGGGAAGGAGACGGTCGAGGAGGTCTCCTTCGCGAGGGCGGCCGTGACCGAGGCGTCGCTCGGGACGAAGACGTTGCCCGTCACCGTGCCCTCCACGGTGACTTCCGTCGAAGGTGGATACCGGAGGGTGGCCGAGGCGGTGCCGGCAGGGAGGCCGGACACGCGGAGCGCAAACGGGCGCGCGGTGTCCGAGTCATTGGTGACGAGCACCCGGTGGCTGCCGTCCGCACGCCGGCCGGCCACGGCCACGAGCGGGGCGCCCGCGCCCGCAGCACCTGAGACGCAAGGCTCGGTCCCGTTGCACACCTCTGCCTTGACGAGCGTGCCTCCCCTGAGCCCCGCATGCGCACGCAGCGCCCAGGCGGACGGGGTAATGCGCAGCCCCTCGGAGACGGATGCGCCCGACTGGAAGAGCGACATGGGGGGCATGCCCGAATAGAAGTGCGCGGCAGAGACGTCCAGCGCGCCGTCCTGCATCAGCGTCAACATGCCGCTCGCAAAGGACTGGGACTGTGCCGAGGTGAAGTCACCCGCGGCGCACTTGTTGCCGAGCCCGATGTTCCACTCGGTCAGGTGCAGCGGGACGGTCGGGATTCCCTCCGAGGACAATTTCGCGCGGAGTGCCGAGAGCGCAGCGGCAGCGCTCGGGAGGGTGGCGGCGCTGCAGTCGTCGTAGTGGTGGGCCGAGAAGAAATCGAGCCGGGCCGGGGTGACACCCGCGACGAAGCCATGGGCCACGTTGTCGGTTCGCGTCATGGCGTCCAGCACGGTGTCGGTGAAGCCCGCTCCGCCGACCTTCACCGTCTTTCCCGCTTCGGACGCGGCCGTGCGGACACCGTCCACCATCAAGTTGTACGCGGAGATGAAGTCCGCGCGGTCACCGCGCCAGAAGGCGCCGTCCGGCTCGTTGCCGACTTCGACGAAGACGGGATCGTATGAGATCCCCGCGGACTTGAAGCGGCCGATGACGTGCCGGTAGATGTTGATGGAGACGCGCGCGAACGAGTCCACGTCCCCGGTGTCGTTGGGGCCGCCGTAGTCGTTCGCGCCGATGCGGAGGTAAATCTTCCCGCCGCTCTTCGCCGCCGCGGCGAGCAGGACGTCCGTTTTGGCGAAGTCGTAGTTCGACGGGTCGTCCACCTTCGAGGCGTCGTTCACCGTCCAGCTGCGCCGCTTGACGATGTCCGGGAAGGTGCAGCCCACGACCACCCGGGGCGGGCTCACCGACAGGTCCCGGACGGTGGCGTCCTTGTAGATGGTGCAGGGATCGATGCCGACGTCGTGCAGCCGCACCTGGCTGACGGCGAACGCGTCGTACAGCTTGGTCGCGTCCACGGCCCCACCCGTCCGGAGCTGGAGCGTGGGGGCCTTGTTGACGCCGAAGACGTCCCGCACCGGGCCCTGCGGCGCAGACACGTCCACCGCGACGACCAGTGACGGAAGCGGGCTTCCCGCGTCCGGGCTCTCCGTGCCCGCATCCGGGACCGTGCTGCCGCCGTCCTTCGGAGCGGAGGCCAGGTCACCACAGCCAAGCTGGACGAGTCCTGCGAGGAGGACCGCGGTGGTCCGGGTGGTCGGAAGACGAGGGCGCATGGTCACCGAGGGTATGGAGGTGTCCGGGCCGGGTCAAAACACCGCGAGGTCCGCCCAGGGGGCAGCCGTTCATCCTCCCCCCGCGTTCGCGTGCACCGCGCGGGACACGTCCCCTTCCCTGCTGCATCCACCTGTACGTGCGGGGAGTCCGGCGGGAGAGAAACCGTCCACGCCGCCGGACGATTCGTTCCCGGCACGTTGCGCAGAGGCCTCCACCGGGCCTTGCGATGTCCGCACGACGAGCCGCTGGACGCCGCGGGTTCGCCTCGCCTGCACGGCCACTGCAGCCCTCAGCGCAGGGTCCGCCGGAGGCACGCCCGGATTCAGCGGGCGGTATCGGGCGGACGCGCCTGGAACGGCGGCTCCCGCTTTCCTCGCGGCGAACTGCCCCCCGGAACGTGGCACGGATCCGCTCGCCTCGACCCCGCTCGCGGTGAACCGCACGCTGGGCTGCCCGCAACCGGGTGTTCAGCAGCAGCCCACGAGGACGTTGCGCCGGTGGGCGGGGGCACCGCGACCTGCCGCACAACGCTGCCGCCGCGCTGTCGTTCCCGCCACGCCCGAGGTCACCCTCCGTGCAGCCGCAGGCCCTTCGCCTGACTGGCAGCTCCCGCATGGCTGCGCCTCGGGAGGGCCCTCCCCTCCAGGGGCGGACGTCCCGAGCGCGCAACGTCCTGCTTCCGGCTCACCTCCGTGTTCGCGGCGGGCGCCCGAGGCCCATGCGCGGCCCCGCCGCCGGGCCCACGCCAACACCAGCGCTGCGAGCCACGCGCGCGCTGCAGTTCCGCCGGCCTGGCTGCAGCTCTCCGGCACCCCAGGCTCATGCGCGGCCCCGCCGCCGGGCGTACGCCAGCACCGGCGCCGCCAGCCACGCGTGCGCCGCTGCTCAACCGGCCTGGCTGCAGCTCTCCTGCCCCTCGCACTTCGTTCGAGGCGGGCGCCCCGGGCTCATGCGCGGCCCCGCCGCCGGGCCCATGCCAGCACCAGCGCCGCGAGCCACGCGCTCGCCGCAGCTCCGCCGGCCTGGCTGCAGCTCTCCGGCTCCGCGGGCTTCGGCTGCGGCTTCGGCGCGTACTTCACGCACCCGCCGTCCTTGCACATGTTCCCGTAGTTGCACTCCGCGTCGGTGGTGCAGGAGGTGGCGCACGCCTCGCCGAGGCACGCGTAGGCACCGCACGAGACCGGCTCGGGGCGGGCACACGTGCCAGCGCCGTTACAGCTGGACTCGCCGAGCACCTGGCCCACCTCGCACTGGGCGGGGGCGCACGCCACGGACGAGCCGGGGTAACCACAGCCCGCGGCCGAGCTGCCATCGCACGCCCCCTGGCAGGTCCCCGTTCCCGCGCATGCCGGGCGCGCACCGTGCGGCTGTCCCGTCACCACCGTTGTGCAGCGCCCCACGCTGCCGGGGATGTCGCACGCCTCGCACTGGCCCCCGCACGCCCGGTCGCAGCAGAAGCCGTCCACGCAGGCACCGGAAGCGCACTGGGTGGACACGGCACAGGCCGCCCCCTGGACGAACTTCGGCCGGCAGACACCGCCCGCACAGAAGCTCCCGGCCTCGCACTCGGCATCCACCGCGCACCCCGACGAGCAGGCGTCCCCGGCGCACGGCTGCAGGCCGCAGGGCTGGGTCTGCTCCGGGCAGCGCCCCGCCCCGTCGCAGGCGGCCGAGAGCGTGGCCACGCCCGCGGCGCACGAGGGGGACCGGCACGTCACGGCCGAGCCCGGGTAGCTGCACGCGTTCACCACCACGCCGTTGCACGCCCCTCCACACACGTCCCCTGCCCCCTCGCACGCCGGACGGCTGCCGCGCGGCGTGCCCGTCACCGGGCGGCACTGGCCCTCCTGTCCCGGCAGGTCGCATGCCTCGCACTGCCCGGCGCACTGGGACCCGCAGCAGACGCCGTCCACGCAGAAGCCCGTGGTGCACTCGGCCGGGGACTGGCACGCGGCGCCCGCATTCAGCTTCGGCGCGCACTCGCCGGTGTCCGTGCAACGGAAACCCGCCGCGCATTCCAGGTGCGAGCTGCACTGCGTCCGGCACGCGGTTCCCTCGCATGCGTACCCGCCGCAGGAGGTGGGGAGCGCCGTGGGGCAGTTCGCCTCTGCGCCGCTGCAGGTCAACGCCGGGCGGTAGAAGCCGTCCACGCACTCCGCCTCCGCGCACTGCGTGCCCGAGGTGAACACGTCCGACGGACAGTCCGGCGACTGGCCCGTGCACTGCTCGGCCACGTCGCATGCCCCGGCCGCGGCGCGGCACGTGTAGGACGACAACACCGTGCAGGTGCCGTCCGCGGAGGCCCCGGCTGCGCGGCTGCAGGCCTGGCAGTCCAGGGAGCTGCCTCCGCCGCACGGCGTGTCGCAGCACACCCCGTCCGAGCAGGAGCCCGTCGCGCACTGCCCGTTGGACGTGCAGTCCGAGGGACACCCCGCCTGGCCCCGGCACAGGTACGCCCCGCACGCACCGGGGGCACCCGAGGGGAGCACCGTGCAGGTGCCGTTCGCGGAGGCCCCGAGCGCAGCCGAGCAGACGTCACACCCGCCCGCGCACGCACCGTTGCAGCAAACGCCGTCCGCGCAGAAGCCCGAGGTGCACTCGGCGGCACTCCCGCACGCAAGGCCGTTGGCCTTCTTCCCCACGCATGCCCCCTGGATGCAGGCGCTGCCGGCCGCGCACTGCGCGTCCGCGGTGCAGCTGCCGGGGCAGCTCGCCTGGCCGGCGCAGAGGTACGGGCTGCAGCTGCCCGCGGCGCCCGCCGCCAGCACCGTGCAGGTCCCGTTGAGGGAGGCACCGAGCGCAGACGAGCACACGTCGCACCCGCCGCTGCACGCGCCGTTGCAGCACACCCCGTCCGCGCAGAAGCCCGAGGTGCACTCGTTGGCCGCAGCGCACGCGCCGCCGTTGGCCTTCTTCTGCACGCACGCTCCTCCCACGCAGGCGTTGCCGGAGGCGCACTGCGCGTCCGCGGTGCAGGTGGTGGGACAGGCCGCGGAACCTCCACAGACGTACGGGTTGCAGGCCCCGGCCGCCCCGGCGGCCAGCACCGTGCAGGTGCCATCCGAGGAGGCGCCGAGCGCCGCGGAGCACACGTCGCACCCGCCGCTGCAGGCCGTGCCACAGCACACCCCGTCCGCGCAGAAGCCCGAGGTGCACTGGGCGTTCGCGGTGCAGAACTGGCCGTTCGCGAGCAGCCCGGTGCAGGCATTGGCGAGGCAGGCGCTGCCGGACGCGCACTGGCCGTTGTTGTTGCAGGACGTGGGACAGCTGGCCTGGCCCCGGCAGACGTAGTTGCCGCAGCTGCCCGCGCTGCCCGAGCCGAGCACAGTGCAGGTGCCATTGGCGGAAGCGCCGAGCGCAGCCGAGCACACGTCGCACCCGCCGCTGCACGCGCTGTTGCAGCAGAAGCCGTCCGCGCAGTTGCCCGAGGTGCACTGGGCGCTGCTGGTGCAGGCCTGCCCCGTGGGCAGCGTGGGCGTGCAGGCGTTGTTCAAGCAGGCGCTGCCGGACTTGCACTCGGCATTGCCGGTGCACGAGGTGGGGCAGCTGGCCTGCCCGCCGCAGAGGTAGCTCCCGCAGCTGCCCGCCTGGCCCGCGGCGAGCACGGTGCACGTGCCGTTGACGGTGGCCCCGAGCGCCGCGGAGCACACGTCGCACCCGCCCCCGCACGCGCTGTTGCAGCAGACGCCGTCCACGCAGTTCCCGGACGTGCACTGCGCGTTGCTGGTGCACGCCCCGCCGTTGGAGAGCAGCGCCGTGCAGGCGTTGTTCAAGCAGGCGCTGCCGGACGCGCACTGGGTATTTCCGGTGCAGGAGGTGGGACAGCTCGCAGAGCCGCCGCAGAGGTAGCTCCCGCAGCTGCCCGGCTGTCCCGCGGCGAGCGCGGTGCACGTGCCGTTGGCAGTGGCCCCGAGCGCCGCGGAGCACACGTCGCACCCGCCGCTGCACGCGGAGCTGCAGCAGAAGCCGTCCACGCAGTTGCCCGAGGTGCACTCGGTGGCTGCGGCACACGAGGCGCCGGTGGACTTTTTCGCCGTGCAGGCGCCCGCGCCGCAGTAGTTGCCCGAGGCGCACTGCGCGTCCTGCGTGCAGTTCGCCGGACAGCTGGCATTGCCGCGGCACAGGTAGGGACTGCAGGTGCCCGGCTGGCCGGAGGCGAGCACCGTGCAGGTGCCGTTGGCGGTGGCCCCGAGCCCCGCGGAGCAGACGTCGCACCCGCCGCCGCACGCGCTGTTGCAGCAGACGCCGTCCACGCAGTTGCCCGAGGCGCACTGGTTGCCCGCGGAGCAGGACTGGCCGTTGGAGAGCGTCGCCGTGCAGGCGTTGTTCACGCAGTTGCTCCCGGTCGCGCAGTCCGCGTTGCCGGAGCACGTGGTGGGACAGGCGGCCTGGCCGCCGCACCGGTACGGGCTGCAGGTGCCGGAGGTGCTGCCACTTTGGAGCACCGTGCAGGTGCCATCCGCGCTGGCCCCCTTCGCCGCGCTGCACACGTCACAGCCGCCGCCGCACGCGCTGTTGCAGCAGAACCCATCCGCGCAGTTGCCGGAGGTGCACTCGCCGGCGGCGG
The DNA here is from genome assembly GCA_039800145.1 of Pseudomonadota bacterium. Classification (GTDB taxonomy): domain Bacteria; phylum Myxococcota; class Myxococcia; order Myxococcales; family Myxococcaceae; genus VGRA01. Next base: position 10,303 of record JBDLRJ010000012.1, read on the forward strand.
TGCAGGCCTGGCCGTTGGACTTCTTCGCCGTGCAGCTGCCGCCGTTGCAGTAGTTGCCCGCGGCACACTGCGCGTCCTGCGAGCAGGAGGTGGGGCACACAGCCTGTCCACCGCACACGTATGGGCTGCAGCTTCCGGGGCTGCCTTGGGCGAACACGGTGCACGTCCCGTCAGCGGAGGCCCCGAGCGCCTGCGTGCAGGCATCACACCCGCCGCTGCACGCGCCGCTGCAGCAGACGCCGTCCACGCAGTACCCCGAGGTGCACTCGGTGGCCCCGCTGCAGGCGGTCCCGTTGGCCTTTGCCGCGGTGCGGAAGTGGGCCGCGCCCACGACGCCGCCCTGGCCGTACACCCAGCGCCCGCGCGCCTGCGAGACGACGTCGTTCGGGTGGTAGCGAAGGCGCGCCCGCCACCGGTAGGCAGCCCCCTCCTGGAGCCCGGTCACGGGCACCTTGAGCTCGGTGCCGGCACCCTCGAGCAGCGTCCAGTTGGCGGACTCCACCGTGCCCTGGCCGTTGAAGGCCGTGCCCACGGGCTTCACCTCGACCTCGGCCTTCGCGCGCACGCGCCCGAGCGGAGAGCGGGCCGTGAGGAAGCCCACGTCCACGGCGGAGTTGGAGGTGGAGCGCCCGCCGGCGGGCACCACGGAATGGGTGCCGGGCTGCAGCAGCCGCGCGCCGAGCGGCACACCGGGACCGGCCACGTCCACCGAGTTGCCGTAGTGGAGCGCCACCCTTCCCTCGTCCGCGTTCGACGGGGTGTCGAAACCCGGCGCCCCGAGCAGCAGGTCACCGAAGCCATCCCCGGTGATGTCCCCCACGCCGACCACCGCTTCGCCGGCGCGCTCGAGGAACTGGGTTCCCGAGAGCGTGGAGGAGGGGGTGGTGAGCTGTGACGAGAACGGCGCGAGGAACAGCTCCACCGCGCCGCACTGCGCGCCGTCCAGGCAGGCACTGTCCGGGAGCCCCACCGCCACGTCCGAGAGCCCGTCCCCGTTGAGGTCTCCTGCAGATGCCGCCCGCAACGCCCCCGCCGAGGGGCTGTAGATCCACCGCGCCGAGAGGCCCGGGCCCGTGGCGCCGCCGAGGTAGAGGGACACCTTCCCGTTCCCCGGTGCGCCCACGAGCACGTCGTCCCGCCCGTCGCCGTTCACGTCCCCGGCGCGGGCGACGGCTGCCCCCATGGTGTCCCCGGCGAGCCCCGAGCGGGACCAGATGCACCCGGCGTCGCGGAGCCCCGCCGTCTCGCCCTGGAGGGCCTGCACCAGCCCCTGCCCGCCGAGTTCCTCCGGGATGCCCACGAGCAGGTCTCCGAGCCCGTCGCCGTTGACGTCCGCGCCCGCCAGCCCCCGCCCGTAATAGACACCCGACGCGAGTCCCTCGAACGACACGTCCGGCGTCGCCGACAGCGGGGCACCCGAGCCGTGGCCGTAGAAGACGAAGACCTTGCCGCTGTCCACGCCCGCGGCCCCGTCGTGCTGCGGGGCGCCCACCGCCACGTCCGCGAAGCCGTCCCCGTTGACGTCCCCGAGCCCGGCGAGGCTCTCGCCGAGGTGCTCGTTGTCCTGGGTGCCGACGTAGGTCCAGGCGGCGGTGGGAGACAGCCCACCGGGGCTGCCGAGGTACAGCGCCACGCGCCCCACGTCCGCTGCGCCCGAGGCATCCTGGTCCGGCGAGGCCACGAGGACGTCCGCGAAGCCGTCCGCGTTCACGTCGCCTGCCGCGGCGACCGCGGCCCCGAGGTGTGCCGACGCCTCGCTGCCGACAACAGACCACGCGGCGGGTGTCACCAGGCCGCCTGCGCTCCCGTTGAAGAGGACGGCCTGTCCCCGCTCGAGAAGGGAGCCGGAGCTGCGCAGCGGGGAGCCCACCACCAGGTCCGGGTAGCCGTCCCCGTCCACGTCCCCCACGCCCGCCACGGCCTGGCCGAAGCCAGCGCTCGGGGCGCCTGCGGACTGGACCACGGCCCCGCCGTCCCCGGCTGCCCCGGCGAGGCCCGGCCAGGAGGTGATCCGGCTGTAGGTGGGGTTGCCGTAGACCACGTCCGCGATTCCATCCCCCGTGACGTCGCCACGGACGGCCGGCGAACGCCCGATGCGGGCCCCCGCCGCACCCACGAAGTTGGCGGAAGCCAGCGTGAGCTTCTGTCCAGGGCTTCCATAGAACCTGAGCACGGAGCCCGCGTCCCCGTTCGCGTTGGGCAGGTTGGCGAAGACGTCCGAGTAGCCGTCGCCGTTGATGTCCCCGGCGCAGCCCAGCCGCGTGCCCAGCTGCGCGTCCTCCACGAGGGAGACGAGGCTGACCTGCGACATCACCGGGCCACTCTCCGCGCCCAGGTACAGCGTCATCCGCCCACCGTTCACCGCCTCTTCGTCGTAGAGCCGTTCCCCCACGACGAAGTCCGCGTAGCCGTCTCCGTCCACGTCCCCTGCACGCGCCACGGCGAAGCCCAGCTCGGAGTCTGCCTGGCTCGACTCCAGCACCCACGCAGGCGCGAGGGCGAAGCCGACCCCCTCGCCGGTGTAGAGGTACGCCGCCCCCAGGCCGAGGAGCGTGGGCTTTCGCGGCGCACCCACGAGGAGATCCGGCAGGCCATCCCCGTTGACGTCTCCCGCACCGGACAGGGACTGGCCGAAGCGGCTCCCGAGCGCAGGCCCGTCCCAGGTGTTCCCTGCCTGCCACCCGGTGCTCCCACCGAGCAGCAGCTGCACGATGCCGCTCTCGGTGCCGTACCCCGGAGACCCGACCACCACGTCCGCCTTGCCGTCGAGGTTGACGTCCCCCACGGCCACCACGTCGTACCCGAGCTCGTCCCCGGCGCTGCCCGAGAGCGAGAACCCGGCGCCCCCTGCGCTCATGCCGCTGGCGCCGCCGAGCCACACGTCCAGCACCCCGGCGTTCCCGTTGGCCGAGGGCGAGGCGACGACCAGGTCCGCACGGCCGTCCCCGTTGACATCTCCCGGCGCGAAGACGCGCGAGGCGTTGCCACCCGCCCCCGTGAGCGTGGCGAACGGCGTGGTGGACAGGCCCTGGCCCCCGTCGGAGAGCGCGGCGCAGCCGCGGTACACGTACGCCGTGGAGAGGTCCGCGGCGCTCGTGGCCACGTCGTCGCACCCGTCCCCGTCCACGTCGCCGACGACGGCGAGCGCCAGGCCGAAGTCTGCACTCGCCGACGGGGAGATCGTGTTCTGGGCGACGGCGGTGAAGACGGGATCAATCCGCACCGGGTACGCGGCCCCGCGGTCCTCCACGCGCAGCGCGAGCCCCTTCGTCCAGGCCTCCATGCGGGCCGGCAACGCCCTGCCCCGCGCATCCGTGGCGACCAGCCCCGCGTAGGCGAGCTCCCCCATGGCCGTCCGCAGGTGCGCTCCCCGGCCGTCTCCGTCCACCGAGGCCGGCACGTCGAGCGAGAGCCACACGGTCAGCGGCCCCTTCCCGGACGGTGCGGAGGCCACGTCGAAGCCCTGCTCCATTCCCTCGGGGAGCGACACCCACCACTCGCGCAGGCCGTTGCCCTCGCGCGCCAGGCGGCCAGACGCCCCGTCGCGCACGAACGCAGCGCCGGCCGGTGCGCCCGGTTTCACCACGCCCCCGCGCCCAAAGCCTTCCACCGACACGCGCACCGCGCGGCCGCCGTGGGCCCGCACTTCCACCGCACCGGAGGGGGAGAAGTCCGCCTCGAGGAGCCCGTGCCCGGAGGCGAGCCGCGGAGCCCCGTCCCCCGAGTTACCGGAGTGGGGCAGGGCCACCGCCGTCGAGGGAGCGGAGACGATCACCGGGTGTGGCGGCGCCACCGGGTCCATCCCGGTGCCCCGCACGGCCAGCCCCACCCCCGCGAGCACGACCGCGAGCGCGCCCCACGCTGCCAGCTTCCGCTGCATGTCCAGACCCTCCGGCCGTTGATGCTAGGACACCCGGTCACCGACCACCAACGTGGTGCCGTCCCCTTGGCGTGGTACGAATTCGGTCCATGGCCCGCATCACGCCCGTCTTGTTCGTCCTCCTCGCGGGCTGCTGGCAGAACGGCGAGCCCTTGTCGGTGGACCGGGTGACGCCTGCCTCCGCCCCGCACCGCGCCCCGGCGCGCGTGACGCTCGAGGGGACCGGCTTCGACGGGGACGTGAAGGTGAGCTGGGGGGACGTTGCTGCAAAGGTGGTGTCCGTCTCCCCGGAGAGGCTGGTGGTGGAGCTCCCCGCGGTGCCGGCCCCGAGGCGCGCACCGCTGACGCTGCTGCGCAGGGGCGCAGATGCGCGCTCTCCCGTCCCCTTCGTGGGCTACCTGCAGCGGCCGGAGGACTGGCACTTCGGCCCGGGCAGTGCGCTGCCGGTGCCGGCGGACCTCGTCGCCGCGGCGGACCTGGACGGTGACGGCACGCCGGAGTTCGTGGTCTCCGGGGCGCGCGGGGCGGGGGTGGTGCACGCGGGAGAGTCCCCTTCCGAGACGTGGCTCGCCACGGACGCCCCGGCGCTGCAGTCGCTGGAGGCGGTGCAGCTCGGCGGGCGCGCCGCGGTGCTCGGGCTCACGGCGGAGGGCTTCGCGCTCTTCGCGGTGGGGGAAGACGGCGGCATCGGGCGCACCGAGTGGACGGACGCAGGGACGGGGCTGCTCGTGGGCACAGGCCACGTGGTGCATGCGCTCGACGGTGGGCTGGTGGTGTCGGGACTGGCGGGGACGCCGGGGGCGCCTGCGCTCGAGCCCCGCGCCGCGCTCGGCCGCTTCGAGCCGGTGTCCGTGGACGCCGCGGACGCGGACGGAGACGGGGACCTGGACCTGCTGCTCGGCGGGGCGCGCGAGGGGCCGCGGCTGCTGCTCGCGGACGGCGCGGGCAACCACCGGGACGCGCCGGCAGGCACCTTCGCCCTCTCCGTGGCCGGCCCTGCACGCTTCGCGGACCTGGACGCGGACGGGCAGCTGGACGTGGTGGTGGCGACGGCGGGCGGGGACGTGGCGCTGCGCAGGGTGGAGGGCAGGTACCTGGACCGCACGCTGCTGCTGCTCGGGCGCACGGGCGCGCGCGCACGCTTCGAGGTGGACCTGGACGGGGACGCCGCCGTGGACCGCGTGGGGGGCGAGGGGCTGGGCCTCTGGCGCAACGACGGGACGGGGAGCTTCTACGACTTCACCCTGTCGGTGGCGCGCCCGTGGGCGGGGACGGTGCCGCTGCGGGCGCTGGACGCGGACCGGGACGGGGACATGGACCTCCTCGTGCGCGAGGGCTCCGGGGTGGTGCGGCTCCTGAGGGGGCTCGCGGGAGAGGCGTGGGGGGACGCAGACGGGGACGGCGTCCAGGACGCGGCGGACAACTGCCCCACGGCGCCGAACCCGGACCAGGCCGAGCAGGATGCCCGTCCCTTCTCGTGCGCCGGGTATTTCTGTTCCGGCGAGCCGCAGTGCCGGCTCGAGCGGCTCGGCGGACGGCCTGTGCTCGCGTGCAGCAAGGCGGTGAAGCAGGCAGAGGCGGTGGCGGCCTGCCGCGCCCGCGGCGCCCGGCTGGTGCTCCCGCGGGACGAGGCCGAGGCCAGGGCGCTCGGAAAGCTGTTCCCTTCAACGTGGATCGACGTGTCGGACGCCGCCGAGGAGGGTGTCTTCTTCACCTCGGCAGGCGTCGAACCGGCCTACGCACCCTGGGGGACCGGCGAGCCCAACGACAGCGGCGGCAACCAGGACTGCGGCGTCAACCGGGAGGCAGGAGACTGGGACGATCTTGCATGCGACCAGGAGCGGCCCTACGCGTGCGAGGAGACGGGCGTGCGCACGGGCGACGGTCGAGGCGACACGTGCGACGTCTGCCCGAAGGTGCCGGACGCATCCCAGGCGGACGCGGACACCGACGGCGTGGGGGACGCGTGCGAGGAGGCGACACCGTGAGAAGGCCTCGCCCGGCGCAGCGCGGCCCGCGCGCGGGAGTCCCGTCCGCCGGTTCGGCCACGCGTGGCGACGCCCCCGATGCGGGCGACACCGCCGTGCTGGAGTCCGAAAACGGACGGCATCCCCCGCGCCACTGCGCGGCGGCGCGCGTCGACCGTATTGCCTCGGTGCAGCGAAACACGCGTCACCGCTCGCCGGCCGCACGCGGAACACGGCGGCACCCGCAACCGCTCGGCCCGGAGCACCGTGCCTCGCCGAGGATGCGTGCTTCGGTTGCCGTGTCGGAGCGTGGCGGACAGTTTCACCCGCGCCGAAGCGCGGCAGCGGGCTTCAAGTCCAGTGCCCCGGTGCAGCGAGTCACGCGACGCCGCTCACCGGCCGCGCGCGGCGCCTCGGTCGTGCACGACACGCGGAAGCACCGGTACCCGATCAGTCCGTGGGAGCGCGCCTCGTCGGGGGTTCGCGTTGCAGTCGCCGTGCTGGAGCGCGATGGAGAGCTTCAGCCGCGCCGCTGCGCGGCAGCGCGCCTCGACTGTCGTGCGTCGGTTCAACGAACCACGCGACACCGCTCGCCTGCAGCGCGCGGAACACGGCGGCACACGCAACCGCTCGGCCCGGAGCACCGTGCCTCGTCGAGGATTCGCATTGCGGTCGCCGTGCTGGAGCGCAATGGAGAGCTTCAGCCGCACCGCTGCGCGGCACTGCGCCTCGACTATCGTTCGTCGGTTCAACGAACCACGCGACACCGCTCACCGGCCGCGCGCGGAACACGGCGGCACCCGCAACCGCTCGGCTCGGAGCACCGTGCCTCGCCGAGGATGCGTGCGGCGGTCGCCGTGCTGGAGCGCGATGGAGTGCTTCAGCCGCGCCGCTGCGCGGCAGCGCGCCTCGACTGTCGTGCATCGGTTCAACGAACCACGCGACACCGCTCACCTGCCGCGCGCGGAACACGGCGGCACCCGCAACCGCTCGGCCCGGAGCACCGTGCCTCGTCGAGGATTCGCATTGCGGTCGCCATGCTGAATCGCGACGGACGGCTTCACCCGCGCCGAAGCGAGGCAGGGCGCTTGCACTTCATGGGCTCAGTGTCGCGGGCCGCGGGGCGCTCCTCGCCGGGAGTGACCGTCTCGTCGACCGCGAAGGCCCACGACCGCGCGCCCACGCACCCGACTCGGGAGGACGCGCCATGAAGAACCGCTCCCCCTTCACCTGGGTCCTCGTGCTCCTCTCGGGCTGCGGTGGGCCGGTGGCCGTGGACTCCGTCAGCCCCGCCTCGCTGTCCGCCCGCGGCGGGGCTGTCACCGTGCAGGGGCGCGGGTTCAAGCCTGGCATGTCGGCCTGGGTCGGGGAATCGGCGGTGTCGGCCGACGTGAAGGACGAGCGGACCGCCGTGCTGCAAGTGCCCGTCGGGCGAGCAGGTGCGCTGGACGTCCGCGTCCGCGTGGGGAAGGACGAGGACACGCTGGAGGACGGGGTGCGGTTGCTCCCTCTGGAGCTCGCCTTCGCGGACCTGCCGGGTTGGTCGCTCCCGGAAGTGCCGGGCGCGGTGACGAATGTTGCCACGTCCGTGGACGGGCTCCTCGCCAGCGGCCCGTTCGGCGCGGTGCTCGTGCGCGGAGGGCCCGCGGGATGGGCACTCGCGCCGCTGCAGGGACTCGGGGGCGAGGACGGCGGGATGCCGCCGGTGACCCACCTGGCGCTGCAGCCCTCGGGGACGGCCGGCATCGCCTGCACGGAAGGCACGGCGTCTCCCCTCCACTGGCTCTCCACGGACGACGGGCCCCTGCGCGTGGCCGCGAGCAGCGGCGCCATGCCGGGGCGGTGCCTCGCGGTGGCAGCCGGTCCGGGCCGGGGCGAGCGCTCGGCCTGGGTGGCCTTCGAGGGCGCGGACGGCGCCCGCACGCTGCGGCACTGGACCTCGGGCGAGCAGGCGGAGGCGGTGCCCTCGCCGGCACTGCCCGCGACGGTCCACGCCCTCGCCGTGCACGACCTGGATGCAGACGGCGACGAGGACGTCCTGGTCTCCGGGCGGGACGGCCCCACGGCGCGCACCGAGGCGTGGCTGCAGCACGACGGCGGCTTCATCTCCGGCCCGCTGCTCTACCGTTCCACCGAGACCCGCGCGGCCGCGGTGCTGGACGTGGACGCGGACGGAGACCTGGACATTCTTGCAGCCGGCGCCGGGGCGGATGCGCTCTGGGTGAACGACGGCGCGGGCCGCTTCGTGGACGACGCGTGGCGGCGCCTGCCGTTCGACCGCTCGGAGGCGCACGGGATGGCGGTGGCGGACCTGGACCTGGACGGCCACGTGGACGTGCTGCTCCCGGTGCCGGATGCCATGGACCGGCTGCTCCTGGCCCGCGACGGCGGCTTCGTGGATGCCACCACCGCGCTGGGGCTTCAGCCCGGACAGGGCGGCGTGCGCGTGGCGTGCGTGGACCTGGACCTGGACGGCGACCTGGACGTGGCCACGGCGCTCCCGGACGGCGGGCTGCGGGTGCGGCTGTCGGTGGAACCGCTGCCGGAGGAAGCGGCGCCGTGAGGGCCTCGCGCGGACTGTCCCTCGCCTGCGCGCTGCTCGCCGCGTCCCCGGCCTGGGCCGTCTGCTACCAGTTCCCGTTCGACTCCTTCACCATCTCGGACCCGTGGGGCTGTGCGGCTTCCTGCGGGCGCTCCTCCCCTCACCGCGGCCTGGACTTCCCCAAGGCCACCGGGACCCCCATCAAGGCCGTGGCGGACGGCGTGGTGGTGGAGCGCAACTGGACGGGTTGCATCGGAAACGCCCTCAGCATCGCCCACCCGGACGGCTGGTACTCCGGGTACATCCACATGCGCGAGCAGTCCTGGCTGCCGCCGGGGACGGCCGTGCAGCGGGGCCAGGTGATTGGGTACGTGGGGAACACGGGCACCTGCACGACGGGGCCGCACCTGCACCTCACCATCGGCAACTGCCCGACCTGCTACTACCAGGGTTACGTCTTCAACGCGACGGTGGACCCCTACCAGTTCATCTCGGACCGCTCGTGCACCCACTGCGAGTGCAGCCCGGGCGCGGTGAAGGAGGAGTCCTGCTGCGACTGCGGCAAGCGCCGGCGGACCTGCAACAGCGACTGCAAGTGGAGCGGCTGGAGCGCGTGCGGCGGTCCGGACCCCGCCGGGGCCCCGGCGTGCGCCACGGGGAAGCTCGGCGCGTGCGGCGAGGGAAGCACGCGGTGCGTGCAGGGGTGCCTGCAGTGCGTGGCGCGCGTCACCCCGAGCCCGGAGACGTGCGACGGCGTGGACAACGACTGCGACGGCGCGGTGGACGACGGCGAGGACCTGCCGCTCGGCACGACGCCGCCGCCCTATGCTGCACGCTGGGTGGACGCCTCCTTCCCGCGCACGCTCGGGCCGGGGACGGTGGCAGAGGCCTGGGTGGCCTTCCGCAACGAGGGGACCCGCGCGTGGGCGCCGGGGGAGCTCTCCCTGCGGCCGGACAGCGTCCGCTCCGGCGCCCGGAGCCTGCTCGAGCCCGCCGGCAGATGGCCCTCCTTCGACACCGCCTCGCTGCTCGCCGAGCCGGTGCCACCGGGCAGCGTGGGCACGTTCCGCTTTCCCCTCTCGCTCTCGGGCGAGTCGGACGTCTCCGAGCGCTTCACGCTGGTGGCCCCCTTCGGAGAGCCCCTCACCTGCCCGGCGGCGACGGCCTCTCTCGCCGTGGCGACGGTGGAGGTGAGTCCGGGAGGAACGGAGACTGTGGATTCCGTCCGCGCTGAGAGCTGCGGGGTGGCGCCGCGCGGGGCGCCGCTGGGGCTGCTGCTGCTGGCCGCGCTCCGGCGGCGCCGCCCGCGGCGCTGAGCCCGGCTCGACTCACCTCCAGCGAAGGTGCGCGTGGGACGTCGTGCGCGCAGGGCACCGTCCGCCGCGGCGCGCCGCTCGCTGCTGCGCGTACGCACCCGCGCGAGCGGTTCCCGAAGTCCACGCGTGGAACGGCGGCCGGCGAAGGGTGCGGGCAGCTCCCGCGGGCGCCGGTCCGACAGGTGGGCACGGGTCGCCGTCTCCCGGTGCGGAACGGCCCCACTGACATGCACGCGCCGGGGCCACGGCCGCGCGTTGGGCCCCACCTTGCCGCTCCCCGGCGTGGCACGCGTCTCCTCTCTCCCCGGGCCCACGCGCTGCTCGAGACGCCCCGGGCTGGAGGGCTCCTCGCGGACGGGACGGGGCTCGCGGCCGCGGTCCACGCGCCTGCCGTCAGGGATTGGCAGGACGGAGCGCCGTGGGGCCGGTGGTCCAGGCGAACCGCCCATTGGGGGCCTGGACGATGACGTCCATCACCGCGTCCGTGGGGCGGGCCACGCCCACGGGTTTCCCGGCCGTCGTCTCGCAGTGGAACCGCCTCGTCTCACCGGGGAGAAAGGGGCGCGCCGGGGTGGGCAGGGGCTCCACCGCCCAAGTGTCCTGTCCGTGGCCGCCCAGGGCGGACCGGGAGGCGCGCATCTCCATCTCGCCGGTGCCCCGCACGTAGCGGACCCGGCACTCCAGGTCTGCCGCGGGCCAGGGCACGGCCGACTTGTTGGTGAGCGTCCCTTCCCAGCGCAGGGTGGGCCCCTCGGTGGGCGTCCCGGGGTGGAAGACGGGCATGCCCGCCACCTGGAACACGGGCTTCGCCTCCTGCACCTTCCGCGTGTCGTTCCGGTCGGTCCCGAAGAGCAGGACGGCGAGCAGCCCCACGAGCCCGAGCCCGAGCATCACCGCGTAGAACCAGCCGAGCGCGGCGCCCACGCGGTTGATCCACGACACCTCCCGGTCCACCAGGAGCACCCCGCCCGGCGTCAGCGACAGGCTCACGTGGTCCTCGGACTTCAGCTTCCAGTACACGAGGTACAGCAGCCCCGGCCACACCCCGGCGAGGATCCAGAAGACGAGCAGCGGGACCGAGAGGTCCGGGTACTTCACCAGCTGCACCGTGCCCAGACCCCCACCGGTCTCCACGAAGCCGCGGCGCTTCCACCCGCGGGCAGCTTCCTGGAGTACGGGGTCTCGCTCGGTGTCCATGCGCAGTGCAGCAGTCTACCCGCGCCCCGGCGCGGCGGGGATGTCTCCGCCGTCGTCCACCTCCGTCTCCTCCCCGTCCACGCCTGCCTCCGCGTCCTCGCCGTCCGGCCCCTGCTCCTGCCGTTCCTGGATGCCGTCCACCCACGTGACGAAGCGCCCGGGGACGGCAGCCACCCGGGGCCCCGGCGTGAGCACGCCGGTGAGGTTGAGCGGATCGCACGTGGACAGCCGCACGCGCAGTCCCGTCTTCGGCGCGCGGCGCACGGCACGCGCGAGGTCCACCGCCTCGGGCAGGGCGAACTGCTCGCCGGCGACGCCGGCCACGAAGCGCCCACCGCGCACCTCGCCGCGCGCCTCCATGCGCCGGAGCACGAAGGAGAGTTCCCGCCACGAGCGCACCAGCGGCTCGCGCAGGGCCACGTCCCGGAAGAGGATGCCATAGCGGCGCAGCAGCAGCCGCGCGAGCGCCTCGCGCTGCTCCGGCTCGGTCACCGGCACCGTGGGGGCGAGCAGGCTCCAGCGCCCCGTGCCGCCGCCGCCGCGCTGCGCCCGCCGTTTCGCCGGGGACAGCAGCACGCGCAGGTTCTCCACCGCGTCCGCCGTCACCACGCCGCGCGAGAGCAGCTCCCGCAGCGCGTCCTCGAGCCCCTCCGGGCTTCGCCGCAGCTGGGCCTGCAGGTCCCTGAAGAAGCTCGCCCCGCGCCGCTCGAGCCACTCGGCCACCTCGCGCGCCTCCCCGGACAGACCCTCGGGCCAGCGCATCCCGCCGTCCGACAGCACGGCCCCGGGCCGCGCCGCCGCGAGCATCCAGTCGAGCGACTCGCGCCGGCAGAAGGTGAGCGGCGCGCTGCGTCCCAGCGTGGCCCTGCGCGCGGGGGCATCCACGGGCGGCAGGTCGGGAGGCTTCGCCTCGGCCCCGCGCCTCGGCCCCGGGGCCGGCCGGTCCGACACGGCGAGCCGTCCCCACGCCACCTCGCCGCGCCAGCTCAGCTGCTCGAGCACCTCGGGGGCGTACGGCTGCACGCGCGAGGGCAACAACGCCCCCTCCCACGTGGAGGCCGGCGCCTCGAAGCCCTCGAGCAGCGCGAGCGCCTTGAGCATCCCGCCGGGCCCCTTGAGCCCGTCCCCCGGCTCCAGGTGGTGCCAGCGGAACAGGAAGCGCATGGCGTCCTGCGCGGAGAGCGGCTCAATCTCCCGCCGAAGCCTGCCCACCGTGAGCCGGTGGATGCGCTGCAGCAGCCTCCGGTCGCACCACTCCACCTCGCCGGGAGGACGCCCCGGCCGGAAGGTGCCGCGCAGCACCGAGCCCTCGTTCTCGAGCGCGTGGAGCGCCTCGTCCACCAGCGGTTCGGGCAGCTGCAGCTTCAGCGCGAGCTCCGCGGCGGTGCAGGGCCCCGCCTGCTCCATCCAGCCGCGCACCACGTGGGCGGCGGCCACCTCGCGCGCGAGCACGCCGTCACCAGGCAGCAGCGCGAGTGGAGGGGTGAGCGTGCCGCGGGGCCACAGCGCGTGGACGTGCGGGAGCCGCTCCGCCGCCACGGCGAAGCGGCCTCCGGGCATGTCTCCGCCCACCGGGACGCGCCCCGCCTCCGCGCGCAGCGACGGCCCTGCCGGCCCGGCGTCCCGGGCCCCGGCCGCGGGGAGCGACCTCGCGGCGGCCCCGCCTGCGGATGGCGACGACGGGAGGCGCCCCCAGCCGGGCAACGACTCGGCCGGCAGGCACAGCCACTCCCAGCGCCTCCCGCCTCCGTTGACCGGCGTTCCCCAGGCCGCGCGCGAGACGTCCGCCTTCACCTCGAACCCCGGCGCGGGCTCCGCGGCGAGCGGCAGGGAGACATCTCCCGCCCCCGCGTGCGCCGGCACCTCCCAGGCGGCCGCGCGGCGGTCGCGGACGAGTGCATCCAGGCACGCGGAGGGCACCTGTCCGAGCGGCATCACCCCCAGCTGCAGCAGCGCGTCGTGCAGTTCGTCCGGGGTGCGCAGCGGGGGCTGGGCCTCCTCCACCACCTGCCGGATGGCCGCCTCGTCCAGCGCGCCGAAGGCCGCCTGGTCCGCGGCAGGCAGGGAGCGGCGCACGGCCACGGCGCGCGCCCGGCGCTCCTCGAGCGGCGCCTCGTCCAGGAAGGTGTACGGGGCGGAGTTGAGCAGCTGGTGGGACAGCGGCGAGGGCTCCGGGGTGTCCAC
>JBDLRJ010000013.1:0-9931 GCA_039800145.1 Pseudomonadota bacterium
GCAGCCCCGAGCGGGCCTTCTCCAGCGCGTCGCCCGCACCCTCGAGCTCGTCGTACCGCTCGGCGCTGCAGTGGTCGCACCGCCGAAGCCCTTCGCCCACCGCGCGGAGCACGGCGCCACACGTCGCGCACCCCAGCGGTGGCAGAAGCGACTCGCGTACCGTGAGCCGGTTCCCCTTGAGCAGGAGCGCGCCGTCCTCGCGGTCCAACGCCTTCAGCACCTCCCGACGAGCGTGGCTTCTCCCCACCCACGTTGCCGGCACCTCTCCCGTCGTCTCGAGCAACCGCTCCGCCTGCAGCCGCCAATACGGCTTGAGCAGGTCCGCGGGGAAGACGAGCGCAACAACCCCGGAGGAGACCCCCTCCTGGAACAGCCACACGCCCAGCGCGCCGAAGGCGAACAGCCCGAGGATGCCCGCGAAGAGGAGCGTCACCGAGAAGCTCACGCCCACGTTGGACTCCAGCCCCTTCAAGGCCCCGCGGGGCGTGAGGTCCGCGGCCCACACCGCGAGCGTGGGAAGCGCGACCGCCACCAGGACCAGGCCGCCGCCCCAGAGCCAGGCGCGGAGCCGCGCGCGCCGGGCGAGGCGGATCCGCAACATCACCTCGGCGCCCCGGATGCGTGCCTCGAGCGCTGCCTGCGCACCCGACGCACTCATGGGGCCGGGGGCGGTATCACCCCGTCCGGCGGGAGCGCCCCGAGCGGGCCCGGTGTGTCCGCGGGAGGCTGGCAGAAGGCCATCTTCCGCTTCAGCATCTCCAGCGGCACCGCGAGCTCGAGGTTGAAGTTCCCGCTGCCGTTCGGGTTGACGCGCGCCAGCTCGAGCAACTCCGCGAGCTCCTCCTCCCCGTCCGCCTTCGCCTTGAACCGCGCCACCGCGAGCGCCGCGCCGAGGGACTTCGCCACGTCCTTGAGCTCGTCGCTGCCGGGCCCCTGCACCTCCGCGAGCAGGCCCACGTCGCCCGTCGCGTCCATGTGGAGCACCACGCGGTCAGCCCCCTTGAGGAAGAGCTCCCGCAGCTCCGGCCTGTCCTCGGGGAGGAACTCCGCCACCTCCTTTGCGCCGAGCGTGCCGTAGAGCTCCCCGTACGCCATGTCCTCCGAGAGCACGGACTGCTCCGCGCGCGCGCGTCCCTCGAGCCGGTCGAGGATGGCCTTCGCCTCTTCCTCCGTGTCCGCGACGAAGACGAGCTCGTCCTTCCAACGCCCGAGCGTCACCCCCTGCAATTCCGTTCCACCGTCCTCGAGAACCACGAGGCCGTCCTGGCCGGGGCGGTACAGCTGCCCGTGCTCACCGTAGCCCTTCACCGAGTGCGAGGTCGCGACCTTGTCCCACGGGAACTTCCCGAGGTTGCCGGTCATGATGGCGCCGCTCTCCCACATGGCCACGCGGTCCACGTCCTGCAGCGGGTTGATGCCCAGCCGCTTCTGCATGGCCTCCACGCCGCGCCCGCGCGTGCGCTGGGAGAAGCAGTCGACCATGAGCTCGCCCGCGGGCGAGTGGCGCAGGGCGTTCACCTCCATCACCACCGCCGAGCCGCCCTTCGGCACCGGGACCGCGGCGAGCAGGGGATCCGTCCGCACCCGCGACTCGCTGCCGGGCACCGGCACCCCTCCGTCCCAGTCCGGGGCCGCCCAGGTCCGCCGCGCCTCCATGCGCTCGAAGTCCTCCGCCCGGGCGTAGCGCGGGATGGTGACCTTGTCGGCGCGCCGCTCCACCTTCTGCTCCGGCTCGCCGCGCAGCATCAGCCACGCGGCCAGCGAGAACAGCACCAGGGCCAGGAGCGGCCACGTCCAGGGGCGTCGTCGTTGCATGTCAGAAGTCCCGGCTCTCGAAGCGCCAGATGCCCACGCACAGCGCGGCGAGGGCCCACGTCGCCACCCCGGCCACCACCGAGGGGAAGCTCTTCACCGTGATGGGGGCGCTCCCCGCGAAATCCGCGGCGGCGATGGCCAACGTCGAGAGCCGCGGCATGACGGAGGTCACCGCGAGGAACAGCTCCCGCGGGAGCCCCGCGTCCATCGCCGGCGCGATGTCCAGCCGGAACCCCGCCCACACGCCGCAGATGAACACCATCCCACCCGCCACCGCGCTCACCGAGGCGCTCCGGAGGAACAGCGCCGTGGTCAGCATGCAGGCGTAGACGGCAGAGAACCCCAGCATGGAGAGCATGGCCGCGACCACGGGGCGCCACGTCCAGCTGCCCGTCTTCACGCCGAGGAGGACCACGACCCCCCCGGCACCGTAGAGCGCCGCAGACAGCGACAGCGCGAGCACGCCGAGGAAGGTCCCCACCAGCAGCTCCCACCGCCGCACGGGGAGCGAGAGGAGCTGCTCGATGCGGCCCGGCGACAGCATGGTGGGCGCGAAGTCCGCGCAGCCCAGGATGCCGAAGAGCATCCCGCCGTAGAAGAGGGCGTACGAGACCGCCTGGTAGAGCGGCCGCAGCGCCACGTCCACGGACATGATGCCGTGGCCCATGGACTTGCCGAAGAGCCTCGTCGCCGCCAGCGCCCCGTCCACCACCTCGAGCCGCAGGGACAAGCCCAGGGTGACGAGCCCGAGCGTGAGGACCACGCCCAGGAGCAGGAACCACTTCCGGCTCGCTGCCTCCCGGAGCAGGTCGGCTGCCACCTTGAACACCGTCATGCGACCTCCTCGAGTGCTGCCGTCAGGACCGCCTCGAGGTCCCTCGCCTCGGGCTGGAGCTCCAGCAGCAGCGCCCCGTCCCGCCGCACCGCGTCCAGCACGCGGTTGAGCGCCTCGGCGTCCAGGGCCTCGAACCGGAAGCTCCCCGCCTGCCCGTCCACGGGCACGAGCCCGCGCGCCGCGAGCGACTCCACGGAGAGCACGCCCGCGAGCTTCACCCGGTAGCCGCGCGAGGGACGGGAGAGCTCCTCGAGCGTCCCTTCCTGCACGAGCTTCCCCTTCGACAGCACGCCGATGCGGTCGCACACGCGCTCGGTCTCCGCGAGCAGGTGCGAGTTGAGCAGCAGCGTGGCGCCCCGCGCGCGCTCCTCGGCGAGCAGGGCGCGGATCTCCATGCGCCCCACCGGGTCCACGCCGTCCGTGGGCTCGTCCAGCACCAGCAACTCCGGCTGCCCGAGCATGGCCGCGGCCAGGCCCAGCCGCTGCTTCATCCCCTTGCTGAAGCCACCCACCTTGCGGTGGCGCACCGTGGAGAGCCCCACGCGCGCGAGCAGCGCGTCGATTCCGGGACCGGGGTTCTCCAGCGACTTGAGCCGCGCCACGCTGCGCAGGAACTCCGGCGGTGTCCACGCGGGCGGGAGCTCCAGCCGCTCGGGCAGGTAGCCCATGCGGCGGCGGATGGCGGGATCCTCCGGGCTGCCGCCGAGCACGGTGACGTCACCGGACGTCGGCCGCGCAATCCCGAGCAGCGTCTTGATGAGCGTGGTCTTCCCCGCGCCGTTGGGCCCGATGAGGCCGAACGCCGCCCCCCGCGGGATGACCAGGTCCACGCCCGCGAGCGCCGGCTGGCCTCCGCGGCCCAGCAGGCCGCCCCACGTCTTGTGGAGGCCGCGGACCTGGATGGCGGCTTCGAGACGAACGCTAGGGACGCTGGGCTGCATACTCGGCCCTCAATCTCCGAAGCGCCGTCTCACTCGAGGGCGGCAAGGGATCCCGGTACGCGAGCACCTCGCCCCGCAGCGGTTCCGGGAGGGCTTGCACCGCAGCCATGTGCGCGCGGCACCGCTCGCCCATCAGCGCCCACCGTTCATCCGGGGTCATGGAGCGGATGCGTGCAAGCTCCCCCTCCTCGGGCTGCGCGTGGGAGGCGCGCTGTCGCTCAAGCCACTCTCGGGCGGTGGTGGACACGGCGTCCAAGTATGTCGCCACCGCGTGTCCGCTGCCACTCCCGGCCCGCTACGCCTGCCCGAGCACCGCGGGCAGCCCGGTGCGGAACGCGTGGTCCAGGTCCTTCACCGCCACGTCCAGCATCCCCTCGATGCGCAACGCCGCACCGCCCACGCTGCCCACCACCTCGAGCGGGACGCCCGCTGCCGCGAACGCCGACTCCACGGCCGCCCGCTGCGGCGGCGGGAAGGACACCACCACGCGCGAGGCGTCCTCGCCGAACAGGTATGCATGCGCGGGCACGGCGCCAGGGGACAGCTTCACCGTTGCGCCCAGCTGCTGGTCCTTGTCCGAGATGCAGCACTCCGCCAGCGCCACCGCGAGCCCGCCCTCGCTGCAGTCGTGCGCGGAGGCGAGCACACGCGCCCGCACCAGGTCCCGCACCGTCCTCTGCAGTGCCGCCTCGCGCGCGAGGTCCAACGGCGGCACCTTCCCCGCCGTCTTCCCGTGCAGCGCGTAGAGGTAGTGGCTCGCCCCGAGCTCGCCGCGCGTGGTGCCCGCCACCGCCACCAGGTCGCCCGGCTCCTGGAACGTTCCTGCAGGCGAGAAGTCCAGCACCGGGATGAGCCCCACCACGCCCACCGTGGGCGTGGGCATCACGCCCTTCCCGTCCGTCTCGTTGTAGAGGGACACGTTGCCGGAGACGACCGGCACCGAGAGCGCGCGGCAGCCGTCCGAGAGCCCCTTCACGGCCTCGGCGAATTGCCACATCACCTCGGGGCGCTCGGGGTTGCCGAAGTTGAGGCAGTCCGTGAGCCCGAGCGGCTCGCCGCCCACGCAGGACACGTTGCGCGTGCACTCGGCCACGGCGTGCTGCCCTCCGAGCCGCGGGTCCAGGTACACGAAGCGGCTGTTGCAGTCCGCCTTGAGCGCGAGCGCCTTCTGGGTCCGCTCGAGCCGCACCACCGCCGCGTCCGCCTTGCCCGGCAGCACCGCCCCGCCCAGCCGCACCATGCTGTCGTACTGGCGGAACACCCACTCCTTGCTCGCGATGGTGGGCGAGCGGAGCAGGTCCAGCAGCGCGGCGCCGAGGTCCTTCGGCGCGGGGAGAGACAGCGGATCGAACGCGCGCACCTCGGCCAGCCACGCGGGCGCGGCCTGCGGGCGGTCGTACACGGGAGCACCGTCCGTGAGCGGCTCCACCGGCAGGTCGGCGCACACCACGTCGCCCTCGAGCACCCGGTAGCGCCCGCTGTCCGTCACGCGCCCCACCACGGCTGCGTCCAGGTCCCACTTCGCAAAAATGTTCAACACCTCCTGCTCGCGCCCCGCCTTCGCCACGATGAGCATCCGCTCCTGGCTCTCGGAGAGCATCACCTCGTACGGCGTCATCCCGGTCTCGCGACGCGGCACGCGCGAGACGTCCAGGTCCAGCCCGCTCCCCGCGCGTCCGGCCATCTCCACGGACGAGGATGTGAGCCCCGCGGCCCCCATGTCCTGGATGCCCACGAGCGCGTCCGTCTTGAAGAGCTCCAGGCACGCCTCGAGCAGGAGCTTCTCCGTGAACGGATCTCCCACCTGCACCGTGGGACGCTTGCTCTCGGTCGTGTCGTCGAACTCGGCGGACGCCATGGTGGCGCCGTGGATGCCGTCACGCCCCGTCTTCGCCCCCACGTACAGCACCGGGTTGCCCACGCCGGACGCCGTGCCCTTGAAGATGCGGTCGGAAGGCAGCACGCCCACGGTGAAGGCATTCACCAGGCAGTTGCCGTCGTAGCTCTCGTCGAACGCCACCTCGCCGGCGACGGTGGGCACGCCCATGCAGTTGCCGTAGCCGGCGATGCCCGCCACCACGCCGTCCAGCAGCCGCGCCGTCTTCGGGTGCCTCGGCGAGCCGAAGCGCAGCGAGTTCATCAGCGCCACGGGCCGCGCGCCCATGGTGAAGACGTCCCGGAGGATGCCGCCCACGCCCGTGGCCGCCCCCTGGTACGGCTCGATGTAGCTGGGGTGGTTGTGCGACTCCATCTTGAACGCGGCGGCGAGCCCGTCGCCGAGGTCCACCACGCCCGCGTTCTCTCCCGGCCCCACGAGCACGCGGGGCCCCGTGGTGGGGAAGCCCTTCAGGTGCACGCGCGAGGACTTGTAGGAGCAGTGCTCGCTCCACATGACGGAGAAGATGCCCAGCTCGAGCAGGTTCGGGTGCCGCCCGAGCTGCTGCACGATGCGCCCGTACTCGTCCGGCTTCAGCCGGTGGGCCGCGATGACTTCCGGGGAATGGCTCATTCTTTCACCGTCATCCTGTCTTCGAGCGGCACGCGCCCCACGGACACGCGGAACGCCTGCCAGAGCACCGCGCGCTTCCGCGCCTGCGTCACCTCGCCGGAGAGCTTGAGGCCGGCGCCCACGTACACGGCCTTCACCGCCCCCTTCGCCGTCACGCCGTCCACCGCGGCCTGCAGCTCGCGCAGCTGCGCCTGGAGCTCCGGCACCTCGAACTCGAGCGAGAGCGTCCTGCCGAGGTAGGTGTCGCCCTGGAGCAGCGCACGCAACGCCTGCCGGCACGCCTCGCCCTTCACGCGGCCGCGCAGCGCCTCCTCCTCCGCACCGGGGGCGAGCTTCAGCCCCGGGCACGCGGCCACCGCCTTGCCCTCCGCGGCCTCGTCGCGCCTCGGTCCCGGCACGCCCACGCGCACCCGCCACACCGCCATGCGCCCCTCCGCGTAGAGCAGCACCAGCGACTCGCCCGCGGACTTCCCGGTGAACATGAGCTCGCCGGACGGGAGCACCTCCGCCTCCGCCACCTCGGGCCGCTCCACGTCCACCCAGTCCACGGCGGACAGCCGCACGAACACCTCGCGCGCGGGCTCCACGGAGACGACGCGGTCCACGGGCCAGGCCGCCGCGGGCAGCCCGAGCACCAGCGCGAGCAGCCACGCTGTGCGTACCGCCGTCATGCGAGCAGCGACTCGAACAGCGCCCGCCCGTCCGTGCTGCCGAGCAGCGCCTCGGCCGCGCGCTCCGGGTGCGGCATCATCCCGAGCACGTTGCCGCCGTCGTTCACGATGCCGGCAATCCCGTTGCGCGAGCCGTTGGGGTTGTCCACGTACCGGAACACCACGCGCCCCTCGCCCTCGAGCCGCGCGAGCCCCTCGTCGTCGATGAAGTAGTTGCCCTCACCGTGCGCGATGGGGATGCGCACCTGCGCGCCGCGCGTGTACCGCGAGGTGAACGGGGTGGCCGCGTTCTCCACCTTCAACGCTGCCTGGTCGCACACGAACTTCATCCCCGCGTTGCGCAGCAGCGCGCCGGGCAAGAGCCCCGCCTCGGTGAGCACCTGGAAGCCGTTGCAGATGCCGAGCACCTTGCCGCCGGCCTTCGCGTGCGCGGCCACGGACTCCATGATGGGAGAGAGGCGGGCGAGCGCGCCGCAGCGGAGGTAGTCGCCGTAGCTGAAGCCGCCGGGTAGAACCACCACGTCCGCGCCCTTCAAGTCCCGGTCCTTGTGCCAGAGGAAGTGGGCCTTCTGCCCGAGCACCGCGGACGCCACGTGGAAGGCGTCCTGGTCGCAGTTGCTGCCGGGGAAGACGACGATGCCGAACGTCATCCGAGCTCCACCCGGAAGTTCTCCATCACCGTGTTGGCGAGCAGGCGCCGGGCCATCTCCTCGACCTTCGCGCGGGCGACTTCGGGGTCCGTCTCGTCCAGCTGCACCTCCACGTAGCGGCCGAGCCGCACGTCCTGGACCTCGGGGAAACCCAGCCCGTGGAGCCCGTGGGCCACGGCCTTTCCGGCAGGGTCCAGCACGCCGGGCTTGAGGGTGACGAAGACGCGAGCGCGCATGGCGCTGCTCCTTACGCGAGCCGGGGGAGGCGCCGCAACCTCTTGAAAACACGACACGTCTGCGAGGACGAGCGGCGGCCATCCGACAGGGGGACCGCCGCACGCATTGGTTCTCACCCGCCGCACGCGCTACAAGTGGAGTCCTCATGCCCACCTGGGCCATCTGGCTCGTCAGCCTGGGGTTCATCCTCCTCCGGGCGCTGCTGGCCGCCGCGGAAGCGGCCCTCTACGTCACGTCCGACCTGCGCGCGCGGGAGCTGGCCGAGGCCTACCCGCGCCGGGGCGGCCGGGTGCTGCGCCACAAGATGGAGCGCGAGGCCACGGCGGCGGCGCTGCGGCTCGCCATCACGCTGTCGGGTTTCTCCGCGGTCGCGGTCGCCACGCTGCAGGCGGACCGGCTCTTGAAGTTCACCCCCACGGGGCTCTCGGACGGGCGGATGATCGCCTCCATGCTGGCCATGGCCACGCTGACGGCGGGCGTGGCGACGGTGTTCGACGTGTCGCTCCGCGCGGTGGCGGCGAGCAGGTCGGACGCGTGGGCGCTCGCCATGTCCGGGGTGGTGTCCGCGGTGAAGTTCCTGCTGTACCCGCTGCTCCGGGTGATGGTGGGGATATTGAACATCCTTGCACGCCCGTTCGGTGGGCGGGTGCGGTTCGAGGCGCCGCCGCCGCCGCTCGAGGAGCTCGAGAAGCTGCTCGCAGCACAGGCGGCCAACGACAAGCTGGACAAGGGGGCACCGCAGCTCATCCGGTCCATCTTCGAGATGTCGGACAAGCGGTGCCGGGACGTGATGGTGCCGCGCACCGAGGTGGTGAGCGTGGAGGTGAGCACGCCGCCCACGGACATCCTGCAGCTGCTCGCAGAGGAGAACCACTCGCGGCTGCCGGTGTACCAGGAGGACATGGACCGCATCGTCGGCGTGCTGCACGCGCGGGACTTGATTCCGCTCACGCAGCACCCGGAGTTGATTGTCCTGCGGGACTTGATTCGCCCGCCGCACTACGTGCCGTGGCTGACGCCCATCGGGGACCTGCTGCGGGACATGCAGAAGCGCCGCATCCACATGGCCATGGTGGTGGACGAGCACGGCGGCTTCATGGGCGTGGTGACGCTGGAGGACATCCTCCGGGAAATCGTCGGCGACATCTCGGACGAGTTCGAGGTGCGCGAGAAGCAGGTGGAGAAGTTGCCGGACGGCAGCGCGCTGGTGCACGCGTCCGCGGAGCGCGAGACGTTCGAGCAGGCGTTCGGCGTGGAGCTGCCGGAGGGCGAGTACGAGACGGTGGGCGGCTTCCTCGCGGGGCTGGCCGGGAGCATCCCGGAGGTGGGCGACAAGTTCGCGTGGGGCGGCTTCACCTTCCAGGTGACGGCGAAGGACGGGGCGCGGCTCGAGCGGATTCGCGTCACCAAGCGGCAGCCCCCGGCCGGGGCGCCGACCACGGCGCAGGCGTAAGGGGCAGTCACAGTCCGGCAGTCAGGTCGCCGAGATCCTGCGCAAGGTAGCCAGTGCTCTCGATGTGTCGTCGCTGTCCTGGAGTCAGGCGCGTGGCAACTGCGGCCCGTTCAAGCCGCCAGGAAGCGAACCGCGGCATCACGGCGAGAAAGTCTTTCACATGACGGTCGAACCGGGGCAGGTCTGCGACCAGCTTGTCTCCTTGTCGCTTGCAGGTCCCGAGGCGAATCGTCCGCGAATTCTCGTCGAGTGCCACGAGATCAATCTCGAGCTGGGTCCCAGCGCGATCCGGTTTGTCCCAGAATCCTTCCACGCGGTGGGTCAGGCTGAAGCCTGGAAGCCCCTTGCGGCTCCGCTCTGCGTACAGGGAAGCCACCAGCCGCTCCAGTCCGTGGCCTTCAGCCTCCATCAACCTCTGGTCGGCTTCTGCCACCAACTGTGAGACCGGCCGGAAATGGACCGCTGCGGTCGCGGTCTGGAGCGCGGCCAGCCAGGAGCGAAGGAAGTTGTCCGTGATGTAGAAGCGGCCATTGCGGGTGGTGGGGTTCGCGAAGATCGGCTGGAGGCGGTCGATCATCCGGAAGCGCTCGCGGAGAACCTTGATGTAGCCCCCCACCTGCTTCTCGCTGGCAGGGTCAACAGACCGGGTGTGCGCGTCGATGTCGCCGTTGGTGCACCCGGGATGGGACGCGACGTACTTGAGGACGAGATCGTACCGACCCCGCAGCTCCCGCAGGAACCAGTTGTCCGCTTCGTTCCTCAATGGAGAGGAGCTGCTGAAGAACATGGTCTCGAGCAGTTCCTTCCGCCCTGCACCGAG
>JBDLRJ010000014.1:0-47115 GCA_039800145.1 Pseudomonadota bacterium
CGGCATCAAGGTGTCCTTCAGCCCCTTCACCGCGTCCAGCAGCCCGTCCAGGATGCCGAAGGCCGCGTCCAGGATGCTGCGCACCTGCGCGAGGATGGCGTCCACCTTCTCCATTCCCCCCTGGACGATGGCGTCCAGCGCGTCCCCCGCGGCCTTCACACGGGCGATCAACTGCTCGCGCACCTGCGTGATGGATTCACGCCCGGACGCGAGCGGAGGGCGGACCAGCTTCTCCACGGACGTGAGCGCGGACTCCGCCTGGTCGATGACGCCCAGCAGCGGCTTCTTCACCGTCTCTACCTGCGAGGGAAGCTGTTGTTGGAGCGTGGTCACCTGCTGCTTGAGCGCCCCCACGGGGGCGAGGACGGACTTCTCGAAGGCCTCGAGGTTGGACAGCAGCGGTGACACCAGCGCCTTCACCTGCGCCTTCGCCGCGGCGTGCTGGGCATCCACCGTGGCGCGGAGCGCGGCGACGGGACCCAGCAGCGCCTTCTCCGCGGGGACGAGCCCGTCCCGCAGCGGGGCGAGGGGCGCGAGCGCGGCGGTCCGCAGCTGCTCCGCGGAGGTTCGCACCGACTGGAGCGGCGCGGTGAGCTGGGCGGAGAGCGCGTCCGCCTGCGCGAGCGAAGAGGTGAACTGCGCATCCACCCGCGCGCGCAGGGCTGCGAAGCGGGCGTCCACCTGCGCGCGTGCAGCCTGCGCAGCGGCGTCTGCCTGGGCGTCCGCCTCGGCGGCAGGGGCGCCCTTCGCCGCGGCGTCCTTCCGGGCGCGGTCCGCTGCCGCCTTCGCCGCCGCGTCTGCCTCCCGCTTCGCGCGCGCCTCCAGCTTCTGGGTGATGCTGCGCTGCTTTGCCTGCAGCGCCGTGGGGACCTCCTTCAACTTCCCCTGGAGCCGTTGCTCCTTCTGGACAACGTCCTTGAGCAGCCCGTCCACCGGTGCGAGCAGCCCCCTCTCCGCGGCGGAGATGGCGCCGCGTGCCTTGGTGAAGGTGGTGGCCGCGCGTCCCTCCGCGCCCGCGAGCTGCTGTTGGATGTCCTTGAAAGCGTCCCAGGGGGCCATGGCCTCTCACTCCGGCGGCAGCAGGCTGCGCAGGCGCGCGGTGAGCGCCGACAGCACGGACTTGAGGGTCGTCTCGAGCCCGGCGAGGCGCGCGGCCACCTGCTGCAGTGGCTCCTGCGCCTCGTCCGCGAGCGACTCGAGGAGCCGGCGCAGCTCCGACAGCTGGCGCCGCGCGTCCGAGAGCAGGTCGTCCACCGCGGACTCCGCCTCGGAGATCTTCGGCCCGAGCGCGTCCGACTCGAGCGCCGCGAGCAGCTCGGACTTGGCGGCGGTGACGGCCGCGGCCACGGTCTCCAGGGCGGCGCCGAGCCCGGACAGCGCCTCCTCCAGTTCCGCGCGCGTGGTGTCCACGCGGCTGCGCAGGGACTCCTCCGCGGTGGTGAGCTCCATCTCGAGCGACTCGGTGGCGCCCTCGAGCGCCGCGGTGGATCCGCCGAGGGCGGCGTCGAAGGCCTTGCTCACCTTCTGGATGCCGCCCTTCACCTCCATGTTGAGGGCGCCCTTGGCGGCCTCCACCTCGATGCTGAGGTCCGCCTTCGGGGTGACGGCCGTGGCGGTGGCGTCCTCCTCCAGCTTCAGCAGGATGTCCCCTTCCGAGAAGACGACGGATTGGACGTCCTTGCCGAGCGTCCTCTTGAGCGTGAGCGTCGGCTTGCCGTCCACGTACGCGTGCTCGAGGTAGGTGCCGTTGCTGGACTGCTTGCCGAACACCAGCCGGTTGCCTTGCCCGTCCTTCGGCGTGGAGGCCCCCTTCGCCCAGTCCAGGTGGCGCACCACTCGGGCGCCGTCCCACTCCAGCGCGAGCAGCACCCGCGCGTCCTTGTACGGTGGGAAGAAGAAGGCCCCGGTGGCGCCGCCCGGCTCGAACGGCACGGGCACGAGCTTGTTCCAGAGCGGCACGAAGACGGTCTGGAAGGTGCGCGAGGTGACGTCGTCCACCACGGCGAGCCAGGTGCGGTCGTCGTCCTCGCCGCCCACGCTCACCACGCGTCCCTCCACGTGCAGCGGCCAGCGGGGGGGGCGGTAGGGGAGGCGGGGCAGCCGGCGGGTGCTCGCGAGCTCCAGCAGCGCGTGCACGGTGCACTCGAAGGCCGCGTCCGGGGATTCGAGCTCGTTGTCCGAGAGCTCCTCGCCGGTGGGGCGCGCCTCGAGGTGGAACTCGAGGACGCGGAAGGGCTTCTTCGCGTGGCGGGACTTGTCGGTCCAGCCGGCATCCGCCACGGCGAACTTTCCCGGCCACAGCCCCACCACGGGGAAGCGGCGGAACGTCACCGTGGCGCGGTCCCTCCCGGGGACGAGCCTGCGGGCCTCGAGCGCCGCGCGGGCGGAGGCGTCCGTGGGTATCGGCGTGCGGACGAGGTGCTCCTGGTAAACGCCCGTCACCGCCGCGGACGCGGGGAGGGGCGTGGTGGCCCCGGAGCTGGCGTGGGCGTTGCGGACGCGGGCGGCGTGCCGGGGAGGGGGCGGCAGCTCGACCCGGAGCTCCCGGACGTCGTCCCGCAGCAGCGGGGAGGGGCTCGCGTCCTTGCTGCGCTTCTCCACCAGCTTGTACGCGGCGGTGGGGTAGTCGTGCTCGAGCGTGCCGTCGTAGCGGTCACAGAGCCAGGCGACGAAGTCGTAGAAAGTGCAGGGCCCCGCGTCGTTGCCGCAGGGGAGGGTGACGAGGGCGCGGTCGTCGGTGATCGCCTTCCAGTCGTACGTGAGCTGCAGGCCGCCCACCTTGTGTGCGTCCAGGACGGAGCCCAGCGTGGTGGCCACGTGGAGCTCGCAGGGCTGGTGCTGGCGCCACAGCACGGCGGCCGCGTCCTGGACGGTGAGGGTGTAGACGCGGCCCTGCACCGGCTCCCCCTCGAGATCCACCCCCGTGCGCTCCTCCATCCGCCGCTCCGTGACGAGCCCGCGGAAGGACAGCGGCACCGGGGCCTCGTAGCCATCCGCGGGCTCCTCGCGCGAGCAGACGGTGACGGCCGCCTTCACCAGGTCGTTCCCGGCGAGGTGCGTGAACACGGGATCCTCGTCCTGCTCGAGCGAGACGGCGAAGCAGACCTCGGCCTCGAACCCCCACGGGCGCAGGTGGGCGGACAGCCGGCGGAGCGCCCCCCCGGGCAGTTCCACCGTCGCGTCACCGCAGCTCAAGGTGAGGGTGGCGTTGAGCCTCTCCGTAAAGGCTGACACGTACAGGTGCGTAGCACGCGCAGGGGGACTCGGGTACTTGCCGGTCATGGGGGGGCGGGCTACAACCCGCGCCCGCCGCATCGCTTCGTCCCCCTTCCCGCAGAGGCCCGAATGTCCGTCAACGACGAAATTCCCAAGTCCCGGATCACGCTCACGTACCGCTCCAACGTCACTGGCGAGCCCCAGGACGTGGTCCTCCCCTACCGGCAGCTCGTGATGGGGGATTTCTCCAACGGAACCTCCGCGGACCGGAAGGTGGACCTGGACCAGCGCAACCTGCGCAACCTGGACGGGACCAACCTGGACCAGGTGATGGCGGACATGAAGATGACCTTGAACTTCAAGGTCGCGAACAAGATCGATCCGTCCAACGGCGAGGAGTTCGACGTCTCGCTGCCCATCGCGGGGATGAAGTCCTTCACCCCGGCGGAGATCGCCCAGAACGTCCCGAAGGTGAAGTCGCTGCTGCTGCTGCGGAAGCTGCTGCTCGAGGTGCAGGGCAACCTGGACAACCGCAAGGAGTTCCGCCGCCTGCTCCGCGCGCTCGCGTCCGACCCGGGCGCCGTGCAGAAGCTGATGGAGGAGCTGAAGGGCTTCGAGTCCTTCAAGCTGCCCACCCAGGCCGCCGAGGGCACCGCCCCGGCCACGGCCGAGGTGAAGGCGTAGTCCGTCGTCTCCCCTACTGACTTCCAAAGGCAAAGCACACATGGAAACCAAGACCCAGACGACGACCACGACGGACACCCTGGACCTCAAGCAGCTGCTGTCCAGCGTGCGGCTGAGCGCGGACGTGGCCCAGCCGCGCCCCATGGTGGCGGAGAACCTGCAGAAGGTGATGGAGGACGTCAGCGCGGAGGAGCGCTTCGTCTCCAGCATGGCCGCGGTGGTCTACAACATGGATGCGAACGCGGGCCGGTTCGACAAGCAGAGCATCCAGGACCTGGTGGCGAACATCGACGCGCTGGTGAACGCCCAGATCAACGAGGTCCTGCACACGGCCGAGTTCCAGCGGATGGAGTCCAACTGGACCTCGCTGCAGGAGCTGGTGCGCAACACCAACTTCCGCGCCAACATCTCCATCTCCCTCCTGGACGTGTCCAAGGAGGAGGCGTACGTGGACCTGGAGCTCAACTCTGCCGACATCTCCGGCAGCGAGCTCATGAAGAAGCTGTACGTGGCCGAGTACGACCAGTACGGCGGCAAGCCGTTCGGCACCATCGTGGGCCTGTTCGAGTTCGAGAACAACCCGCAGGACCTGCTGTGGCTCAAGAGCATGGGGAAGATCGCCACGGCGTCCCACTCCCCGTTCGTGTCCGCGGTGTCGCCGAAGTTCTTCGGCTGCGAGACCATGCGCGAGGTGGGGCTGCTGCGGGACATCTCCGGGATGCTGGACACGCCGCGCTACGCGGCGTGGAACGCGCTCCGTGACTCCGAGGAGGCCGCGTACCTGGGGCTGGTGCTGCCGCGGTACATCGCCCGCGCGCCGTACAACCCCATGACCAACCCGGCCTACGGCATCAACTTCACGGAGAAGGTGCAGGGGGACAAGGACAGCGAGTACCTGTGGGGCAACGCGGCCATGCTGTTCGCCCGCAACCTCAACAAGTCCTTCGAGGGTTCCGGCTGGTGCCAGCACATCCGCGGCCCCAAGGGCGGCGGCCTGGTGGCGGGATTGGCCACGCACACCTTCAACATCCGCGGCGAAGACGAGATCCGCACCCCGGTGGAGATCACCATCCCGGACTTCCGCGAGCTGGAGCTGGCCCGGAGCGGCTTCATCCCGCTCGTGCAGAAGAAGGACAGCTCGGACGCCGTCTTCTTCAGCGCCCAGTCCCTCAAGAAGTCCAAGGTCTTCAAGGACCCCAAGGACTCGGAGAACAGCCAGCTGGTGAGCAACCTGGCGTACACGTTCTCCGTGAGCCGCATCGCGCACTACCTGAAGAGCATCATGCGCGACAACATCGGCAGCACGGCGAACGCGCAGTACGTCTACACGCAGATCGACCGCTGGATTTCCGGCTTCGTCACCTCGCTGGTGAACCCGGATGATCTCACCCTGCGCTACTACCCGTTCAAGGCCTACAGCCTGTCGGTGAACGAGGTGCCGGGCAAGGTGGGCTGGTACCACTGCGCGCTGTCCATCCTCCCGCACATCCAGTTCGAGGGCATGGACGTGGACCTGCGCGTGGACGCGCGGCTCGGCTAGTGCAAGACGGTTTCAATCCCTTTCAAGAAAGTGAACTGGTGACTCAATGGCTGGCGTGAATCTGAGCTGTGCGTGGCGGGACGGGTTCGTGATGGACCCCTCCAAGAAGCAGCGGGTGGGCTACCTCGTGTACATGGAGGGGCTGAACCTGGGCGAGTACCTGAAGCAGGACGTGGAGGTGTTCTCCCCGTTCACCCACGCCGAGGCCCCGGCCTACGGCGAGGTGACCATGGACCGCAGCACGGGCAAGCTGACGTGCGTGGGCGTCATCGAGTCGTTCAGCTTCGCCGGTGGCGTGGGCGACCCGGTGTGCATCAGCGCCTACATCTCCGCGCAGAACGCGGAGGTGCTGGCCGCCAAGCTGAAGACCACCGTGGACACCAACACGGTGAAGAAGCTGGCCTGGTGGATCTGCAACTTCGACGAGGAGAACAAGGTTTGGTACGAGGAGGCCTACCCCCTCGACCCGACCATCGTGAACGGGCAGATCAACGCCAGCGGCGGCGGCTCGTTGAAGATCACCGTCTCCCCGGAAGCGGAGAAGGTGGCCTCCAACATCGACTCCAACGTGTACAACCTATACCTGGAGGTCATCCCGGCGGCGAACTCCACGTTCGCCTTCCACTTCGCCACGTCTTCCAAGACGAAGTACGCGCGCAACTGGGGCCTGAAGGTCGGCTCCAACGCCGCGGCGGCGATGGGCTGATGCCGACGGTACGGGAGCAGCGAACCGGGACTTCACCGTGAAGACGGCCAGGTTCCAGACGGCCCGCGTGCATTGGCGCATGGGCCAGCCGCTGCTCCCGTCCCATT
This sequence comes from Pseudomonadota bacterium, assembly GCA_039800145.1. Classification (GTDB taxonomy): domain Bacteria; phylum Myxococcota; class Myxococcia; order Myxococcales; family Myxococcaceae; genus VGRA01. The sequence continues at coordinate 6,254 of JBDLRJ010000014.1, forward strand.
TCTACGCCCAGGAGTCGGCGCTGCGCGAGGAGCTCCTCGTGCAGCACCGGCTCTCGCCGCACCCGTGGTGGGGCGTGGGCGCGTTGTCGTGGGACGACTTCCAGCTCTCGAAGGGGGCGGTGGTCGTGCAGGACCTGCTGGTGGTGATGCCCGGTGGCGCGCTCGTGGACGTGCCCGGCAACTCCGCCGCTCCCAGCTTCAACCTCAACACCACCGGCGCCACGCGGACGCCGCTCTTCCTGCACCTGATGGCGGAGGGCTCGGTGGCCCCCGTGGCCAGCGGCGCGGGACAGGAGCCCGTGGAGCGCGTGGTGCAGAAGCTCCAGCTCGCGGCCCAGCCCTACCTCGACGGGGCGGTACAGTCGTTCAAGCTGGCGGAGTTCGAGAAGGGCGCCGAGGGCAGCTGGGCGCTCGCCCAGGACTTCCTCCCCGCGCTGCTGCGGGTGACGGGCTCTCCGTTCTTCGAGCCGTACCTGCAGCGCATCCGCGGGGTGTGCACCGCGCTCGGGCAGGTGCTGGTGGAGGAGATCCAGGAGAATTACCTCGCCGGGGAGAGCCTGGTGGCGGCCCGCGCGTGCCTGCGCGGCCTGTACGGGCTGCGCGCGCAGCTGGCCAACGTGGGGCGGGAACTCCACCCGCACCCGGCGGAGCTCTTCGAGGCGCTGCACGGGCTGTACCTGGACGTCTGCGTGCTGCGCGGCATGGAGCCCCAACCCGTGGAGCGCATCTACGCGCACGACGAGCTGGGGCCGCGCTTCCGCGAGCTCCTCGGCCAGCTGGAGACGCCGCTGCAGGGCGGGCGCTCCTCCACGCCGTACGTCCCGTTCGAGCGCCGGGAGGGACTGCAGGTCTGCCGCGTGCCGGAGGCGGCCCGCAAGGCGCGCCACGTGTACCTGCTCCTGCAGAAGCCCCGCACCGCGGGCGGACTGGAGCTCAACGGGCTGAAGCTCGCGAGCGAGTCCCGCGTCCCCGTGGTGCACCAGCTGGCACTGCGCGGCGTGCCGTACCGGCGCATCGAGCGGCCGCCGTTCCACCACCCGTTCAGCTCCGAGGTGGAGTTCTTCGCCCTCTCCGACGGCGAGGAGTGGGACCACGTGGTGCGCGAGGGGCGGCTCGGCTTCTTCCACCGCCCGGACCTGGACGCCGTCCGCGCCTTCCTCTACTGGCGCACCGAGTAGCGCGGCACAGGGCAGCGCTTCGCCGGGCAGCGGTTCATCCCGCCCAGGACTTCACCATCCGGCGCCTGCTGCCGGTGGCGAACTCCAGCGTGGACGTCTTGCTCTCCGCCGGCACCATCTGGAACTCGAAGCCGAACACCCGGATGTCCAGGGTGGGGGAGAGCACGGTGCCCTCCTTGTCGACGAAGATCTGCAGCTCGCCCCCCATGCTGTCCAGCGCCCCTTCCGCTCCGGTGGTGGGCGTCTTCACGTAGGAGAGCTCGTACCAGAGCTTGTCCTCTTCATCGAAGTCGATGATGTACCAGGCGAACTTCACCTTGGTGTTGGTGACGGGGCGCGCAATGCGAGAGCGGATGTTGGTGGCGGTGCCGCGGCTCACCATGGCGCGGATGCGGATGGGATCTCCCTCGTCCCCGTTGAACTGCAGCCGCTCGATGAGCCCGATGCACTGCACCCGCGTGCCGCTCACCTGCGTCTGGCCCGCCGTGGAGTAGGGGTTCCAGACCTCGATGTCCTTGGCCAGGTTCAGCCCGCCCAGGCCGCTCCACGTGAGCAGGTAGCCCACGCGCCCCTTCTCCGTGGACACCACGTTGGCGCCGAAGCGCCAGTCACACGTCAGGTCGATGGCGTTCGGGTTGGAGCCCATGGCGTCCTCAGGCCGCGGCCGGCGTCTCGAGGGGATCCACCGCCAGCTCCCAGCCGTCCGGCGTGGCGTCCACCGTGATGCGCTGGTTCTCGGTGACGTGCCCGCGCAGGATGGCCTCGGCGAGCGGATCCTGCACCTCGGTGCGCAGCGTCCGCTTGAGCGGGCGCGCGCCGTACTCCGGGTCGAAGCCCGCCTCGGCGAGCCGGTCCAGCGCCGCGTCCGTGAACTCCAGCTTGCACCGCCTCGGCTCGAGCAGGGCTGCCACCCGGTCCGCCTGGATGCGGACGATGGGGCGCATGGCCTCGCGCGACAGCGGGTCGAAGAGGACCAGGTCGTCCAGGCGGTTGACGAACTCGGGCCGGAAATACTGCTTCACCGCGGCCTTCACCCGTGCCCGCGCCTCCGCCTTCGTCTCGTTCGGCGTGCCCGTGGCGCCGCCCAGGTTGGAGGTCAGGATGAGCACCACGTTCTTGCAGTCCACCGTGGTCCCCTGGCCGTCCGTGAGGTGCCCCTCGTCCAGCACCTGCAGGAGCAGGTTGAAGACGTCCGGGTGGGCCTTCTCCACCTCGTCCAGCAGCACCACCGAGTAGGGCTTGCGGCGGATGCGGTTGGTGAGGACGCCGCCCTCCTCGTAGCCCACGTAGCCCGGGGGGGCGCCCACGAGCCGGGCCACGGAGTGCTTCTCCATGTACTCGCTCATGTCCACGCGCAGCATGGCCTTCTCGTTGCCGAACAGGTACTCGGCGAGCGCCTTGGCGAGCTCCGTCTTCCCCACGCCCGTGGGGCCGAGGAAGAGGAAGGACGCGAGCGGCCGGTTGGGATCCTGCACGCCCGTGCGCGCGCGCCGCACCGCGCGGGCCACCGTGCCCACCGCCTCGTCCTGCGCGCACACCCGCGCGCGCAGCAGTTCGTCCAGCTGCAGCAGCCGCTCCGCCTCCGCGTCCAGCAGCCGGGACACCGGGACGTGGGTCAGCCGGGACACCGCCTCGGCGATGTCCTTCTCCTGGATGTCCGTGCGGAGGAAGCGCACCTCCTGCAGCTCCACCGTGCCGAAGGCCGCGAGCCGCGCCTCGCGCTCTGGAACAATCTTGTACTGGAGCTCCGCCACGCGGGCGTAGTTCTGCGCGCGGATCTCCCGCTCCATCTCCCGCTTCGCGTCCTCCAGCTCCCTGCGTGCCTCCTGCACCTCCAGGACGGCGCGCCGCTCCTCCTGCCAGGTGCGGGTGAGCGTCTCCACCTCCGCCGTCAGCGCGGCGAGCTTCTGCCGCAGCGCCGTGGACTCGGCGGTGGGCCCCCCCGGGTGCTCCGCCTCGATGGCACGCAGGGCGATCTCCAGCTCCACCCGCTGCCCGTCCAGCTTCTCGATGATCTCCGGCCGCGAGGCCAGCTCCATGCGGAGCCCCGCCGCCGCGTGGTCGATGAGATCGATGGCCTTGTCCGGGAGGAAGCGGTCCGTGATGTACCGCGCGGACAGCCGCACCGCCGCCGCGAGCGCCGCGTCCGTGATGCGCACGCCGTGGTGGACCTCGTACGTCTCCTTCAGGCCGCGCAGCACCGTGAGCGCCTGCTCCTGCGTGGGCTCGTCCACCTGCACCAGCTGGAAGCGGCGGCTGAGCGCAGGGTCCTTCTCTATCCGCTTGCGGTACTCCTCCAGCGTGGTGGCCCCCAGGCAGCGCAGCTCCCCGCGCGAGAGCGCCGGCTTGAGCAGGTTGGCCGCGTCCGTGCCGCCCTTCTCCCCGCCCGCGCCCACCAGCATGTGCATCTCGTCGATGAAGAGCAGCACGTTGCCCGCCTCGGAGGCCTCGTCCAGCACCTTCTTCAGCCGGTCCTCGAACTCGCCCCGGTAGCTCGCCCCGGCCAGCAGCCGGCCGACGTCCAGCGCCACCACCAGCTGGCCGCGCAGCGTCTCCGGCACCTCGCCGCGCACGATGCGCTGCGCCAGCGCCTCCACCACCGCCGTCTTCCCCACGCCCGGCTCGCCCACCAGCACCGGGTTGTTCTTCAGCCGCCGGCTCAGCACCTGCACCACGAGCCGCAGCTCCGCGTCCCGCCCGATGACCCGGTCCAGCTTCCCGGCCCGCGCCCGCGCCGTGAGGTCCGTCGTGTACTTCGACAGCGCCTCGAAGTCCTCGATCCCGGTGGGCCGCGACAGCTGCCCCGCGGCGAGCCCGCGCGCAAGTTCGTCCAACGACTCGCGCGTGGCCCCCGCTGCCAGCACGTCCGTCCGCACCTGCTCGTCCCCGAGCAGCCCCGCGAGCAGCTCCTCCACGCCCACGTACCTTCGCCCGGTGGTGGCCATGGCCTCCTGCGCGCGCAGGAAGGCGGCGTCCACGTCCCGGTTGATGGGGGTGTCTTGGTCTCCGGGGCCCGCGGTGGGCGCCCCGGCCAGCCGGTCCTCCTGCAGCTCCCCGAGCGCCGCGGCGTCCACCTTCGCCCGCTCGAGCAGGCCGCGCGCCGGGCCGTCCTCCGCCGCGAGCAGGCCCAGCAGGAGGTGCGGCGGGGCCACGTGGCGGTGGCGGCGCTGCACCGCGAGCCGCCCGGCGTGGGCGATGACGGCCTGCGCGGAGACGGTGAACCGTTCGATGAGCATGGCCCCGCGTCCTAGCGCGGGACCGCCGCTTATCAAGGTTTGCCCCCCTGCCCGGCGGGCGGCGGGGCAGGGGGCCCCATTAACTTGCGCGGTGGGGACCCTCGGGTACGTTCCGCCGCGGTGCTCTGCGCCTTCTCCTGATGGAACTCGTCACCAAACTCGTCGCGCTGTTGAAGCTGGCCGGGCAGAAGGTGCCCCCGGCTGCGCTCGCGGCGCTCGCCATCCTGCTGCCGCTCGCGGTGGTGGCGTGGGCGTGGACGAAGAGCCGCCGCGCGAAGGCCGCGGGCGGCGGTGCGGACGCAGCGGGCGGCGCCCCGCCTGCACCCGTGGCCATGAAGCGCGGGGCACTCGTCAAGGTGTGGAACGGGCTGCTCGCGGGGTTGCCGCCCGCGTACCGCCGCTCCCTCGCCGCCTTCCAGCCGGTGCTGGTGCTGGGGGCCGCGGGCAGCGGGAAGAGCCGCCTCGTGGACGCCTGCACGGACTGGCAGAGCCAGGCGCGGCAGTTCCTCTCCAGCGCCAACACGGAGCCGGAGCTCCAGGTCTACGTGGGCTCCAACGTGCTCGCGCTGGAGCTGGGCGCGCGGGTGCTGCACGACACCTCGGCCTCCGCGCGGGATGGGCTGCTGGCGCTTTACCGGCGGGCGTTCCGCCGCACCCGCCCCACGGTGGTGGTGGTGCTGGACGCCGCCGCGGTGGCGCAGCAGTCCCCGGACTCGCTCGCGGCGCTGGCGGACACGGTCCGCGGCAAGGTGAACCTGCTGTCCCAGGCGGTGCGCGCCGAGGTGGAGCTCCGCGTGGCGCTGACGCACCTGGACGCGCTCGAGGGCTACGCCGAGTTCGCCCGCTTCGCAGGCAAGAACCAGGTGCCGCTGCTCCTCGAACTGCCGCCGCTGGAGCAGGGGCCGCTGCAGCCCGGCGTGCTCGCCGCGAGGGTGCGGGACTTCGAGCGCTACCTGCCGCTCGCGCTGACGCACCTGTCCGCCCCGGACTACCTCAAGGTCGTGGCGTTCCTGCGCGAGGCCCCGGCCCGGCTGGAAGCGCTGTCCGGCTTCCTCTCCTCGCTTGGCAGCAAGCAGCCGCTGTCGCGCGGGGTGAAGCTGGAGAAGGTGTACCTGGCTCCGCCGCCCGGGGAGCCGGCCGCGGCCAACCCGTTCACCACCGCGCCGCTGGAGCGCGGGACGGTGCACGATCCGCTGCGCCTGCACCGCTGGGTCGCTTCCGCGCTGGCGCTCGCCGGCTGTGCCTGGTTCGCCACCGGCTACGTGCGCGAGGCGCACGTGTGGGGGCCCGCGCTCGAGGCAGCCCAGCAGTACCCCAGCGCCCACGGGGCCGAGCAGGAGCGCGCGCTGCGGCTGTCCATGGAGCGCTTCCGGGACCGCGAGAAGCACGATCCCCTGCTGAAGTACTTTCCCCGCGCCCACGCCTGGGGGCAGAAGCGGCTCGACGGGGCGCTCACGGAAGGCATCCGCCGCCGCGTCATCCTGCCGGGGCTGGACGCCTCCTACGCGCTCGAGTGGCCGCACCGCCGGGTGCCCTACTTCCTCGCCCTCCTCTACGCCACGCGCGACAACGCGCTCGGCAAGTTCGTGCTCGCCAACCTCGCGCAGGTGAGCGAGGCCACCGGACTGGACCGCGAGCAGGTGGCGCACTACGTGGCCGCCGCCGCCGAGCCCTGGCCCGTGCCGGTGCCGCTGGACCGGCTGCCCGCGCGGGGGAGCTCCGGCCCGGTCGTGGACGCGGAGCCCTGGCTGCTCTTCTTCCGGAAGATGGACCAGGCCCTCTCGGACGGGCTGCTCACGCCGCAGGAACTCGAGGCGCTCTCCGGCGAGGCCGAGGGGCTGCTCGAGGCGCTCGCGGTGATGCAGCGCTACGAGCTCGCGGCCGCGGCGCTGCCGCTGCTGGACGAGGTGACCGGGCACGGGTACGGGGAGCGCTGGGCGCCCTTCGTGCGGGACCTCCACTCGCGCGGGATGTTCCACCAGACCCACGCCACCGTGGAGCGGCTGCTCCGGATGCTGCGCGGGACGCGGGTGGAGCAGGGGGCCGAGGCGCCGCGGCAGCTCGCCGAGCTGAACACCCACCTCCGGCTGCTGCTCGAGCGCAAGCCGTCCGGCACGCCGGAGATCTACGCCGTGCGCGTGGCCGACGAGACCTTCCGGTACGACTCGGACTCGTGGGCCACCGCGGTGCGCAACACGCAGGTGGAGCAGCAGGTGACGGCGTTCCTCCGCGGGGACTTCCAGGACGAGGGGCGGTCCATCTTCTTCACCGACGGGGACGTCCCGGTCCCGGTGGTGATGAACCGCTACAACGACGGGAGCTACCTCTTCACCGGGCGCGCCTCGCTGGACGGCCGCTTCACCCGCGCCGCGTTCGACCGGTTCGTCCGCCCTGTGCTCGCCGAGCACGCGGCGCTCGTCCCGAAGCTCTCGCTTTCTCCCGAGGTGAAGCAGGCGCTGCAGGACCTGGTGCAGCTGCAGGTGGAGACCTACGCCACCCAGTACGCCGAGGAGGTGGACCGCTACTACCAGTCGTACGCGGTGAAGGCCCACTCGGTGGAGGCGGTGCAGACGGTCTTCAAGCAGATGCTCCGCCCCGGCTCCCCGTTCAACGACCTGCTCCGCGTCACCCACGCGAACACGCGGCTGGAGCTGGACGAGCAGAAGAACCCGTGGCTCGTCCCGCTCGCCGAGGCGCTCGCGCACTACGTCCCGCTGCAGAAGGCCATGACCGAGCACGAGGGATACTCGGAGCTGGAGAAGTTCAAGGATCTCATCGAGGCCACGAGTGCCTCGCTCTCCGGTACCGCGGGCGGCGGTGCGGCGCCGGCCCCCGCGGCAGGCTCTGCCCCGGCAGCCGGCAAGGAGGCCCCGCAGGCCGCGGCGCCCGCGAAGGACGCGCCGAAGGAGGCGCCGAAGGAGCCGGCCACGCCCGCCGCGGCGGAGCGGCCGAAGGGGCTCGTGGAGTCGCTGAGTCCCCCGGGGAAGATGGCGCTGGCCATGATCTCGGGCGAGCCGGATTCGCACCTTGACCTCGTCAACGCCTGGCTCGGCAGCGTGGGCATCACCGGCCCCGTGGCGCGTCCGTTCCTCGCGGCGAGTGAGCAGCTGTACAGCGTGGGGCTCCGGGAGATTGAACAGGGGGTGGAGGACGCGTGGGAGTACCAGCTGCGCGCGAGCCTCGCCCCGGTGCTCACCAGCTTCCCGTTCGACCGCAGGGCCACGGCAGAGATTTCCCCGGACGACCTGCGGCGGATGTTCCATCCACAGACTGGCCGATGGCACGAGCTGCGCCGCCGTTTCGTCGCGCCGGTGTCCGTGCAGGGGCCGCTGGGCACGCGCAGCAAGTCGCGGGGTGGGCGCACCGTGCAGGTGCCGCCGGATCTTTACCCCACGCTGGACGCGGTGGACCGGCTGGCCAGGACGCTCTGGGACGCCGAGGGACGCCCGCAGCCGCTCCGCATCAAGGTTTCGCCGGTGCCGTTCGACACGGGCGCGGGGCGCAAGACGGTGCTCAGCCTCGTGTACCTGAACACCGGGAGCAGCTCGATCTTCAACTTCAACCAGCAGCCCGCCCAGCGCGTGCTCGAGGTGCCGTGGGACCGCGTGCAGCGCAGCCAGATTGGCGTGGAGCTGACGCAGGTGACGACGGGCGAGAAGTTCTACCCGGCGCCCCTCACGGTGGAGGACTCGCGCTTCAGCATCCACCGCCTGCTGAACAAGGGCGTGCAGGACGGCAAGGCGATCGCGTGGACCCTGCCGGGACGCGAAGGTGAGCCCGGCCTCTCGGTCCGCTTCGAGGTGCAGGAGGATCCATGGGAGACGTTCAGGTTGCGTCCCGAAGAGCCGGTTGCACCGCGCGCTGCGCTCCGCGGGGCCCCGTGAGCCGCGCGGCCCCTTCGCTCGCGCTGTTGCTGCTCGCCGGGTGCGCCACGACGGTGCGCATCGAGGTGCAGTCCAGCGACAAGACCAACGGCGGGCGCCCGCTGTACATGATGGTGCGGACCGTGGACAGCCGGGCGCTGCTGTCCGAGGACTACGCCACCGCCAGCGCGCTCGTCTTCACCCACCCGCCGGACAAGTCGGTGCAGAAGATCCAGACGGTGCTGCCGGGCAAGCCCATCACGCTCAACGTGCCGCGCCCCGAGGAGTCCGAGCTCGCGCTCTATTTCTTCTTCACGCAGCCCGGGGACAAGTGGCGCGTGCCGCTCAACCAGCCCATCCCCACGGACGTGGTGGTGGAGCTCGGCGGCTCCAACGTGAAGCGCGTGCAGGTGCGCAAGAAGTAGCCATGGGGCCCCGCACTCCTCACGACGTGGCCCACCTGGTCCGGCTGCTCGCCACCGGGTGCCCCGCCCCCCAGGCGGAGGCTGCGTGCGAGCCCGGTAGGGCGGATCCCGCGGGCTTCCGCGCCGCCTGCTTCGAGGCGCTGCCGCTGCTCGGCCAACCGGCCGCCAAGAGCGTGCCCGGTGGGCCCACGGACCTGTACGCGGATCTCGTGGAGCGCTGGCGCCCCCGGGGCGCCCCGGCCGCGTGGTTCCCCGCCGAGGGCCGGCGCCTGTCGCTCGAGCAGCTGCACGGCCGCGCCTCGGCGCTCGCCCGAGCGTGGAGGGCGCTGGGGATGGATCCGGGGCAGGGCGTGGCCCTGGTGATGCCCATGGGGGAGGGGCTGCTCGTCTCGCTGCTGGCCGCCTTCCAGGCCGGGCTCTGCGCCACCTTCGTCCCACCGCGCGGTGCGCGCTTCGTCCAGCGCGCCCTCGCTGCCGTGGAACCTGCCGCGGTCTGCAGCCCCGGCCGCTACGCGGGGCTGCTCGGGACCTGGGCCGGCCGGGCCCTGCCGCTCGAGGCGCCGCCCCCGGTCCCCGGTGCACCGGAGACGGCCCGCTCCCACGTCTATGCGCCCGGCGAGCCGGCGCTGCGGCTCCTCTCCCCGTTCTCCGTCCCCGCCTGGGCGGCCACCCCGCTCACGGCCGAAGCGGTGCTCTGGGGCGCCGCGCGGGACGCGCTGTTCGTCTACGGGCTGCAACCCGGAGAGCGACTCGCCCTGCCGGGGTTCGATCCCCTCCAGTGGCAACCCTGCGGCGTGCTCGCGGCGCTCTTCGCCGGGGCGGAATGGGTGGAGGTGGAGGAGGCGGCCGCGGTCCCGGACGAGCCGCCCCCGTGGGGCCCCCACGTCCTGGGCGTCACCCCCGGTGTGCGCGCGCGGCTCCTCTCCAGCGGGCGCCCCCTGCCGGGCCTGCGGCGCTGGCTGAAGGATCCCACCCAGCCCTACGACTGGGCCGCATGGGACATTCTTGCGCGGCGTTTCTCGGACAGTGTCGGTGCGCGCGGCATCAACGCCTGGGGCAGCGCCTCGGCCGGGGGCGTCCAGCTGTTCTGCGTCCCTCCCGCGAAGGGGGCGGACCTCGCGCTGTGGCCGGTGCCGGGACAGCCGTTCCTGCTCGAGGACTACCTCGGGGGAGGCGTCCCCGCGCTCGGCGGGACGGGCATCTACGCGCCGATCGAGGGCGTGGGAGACGGGGCGCTGGGCCGCGTGGCCCTCTCGCGCACGGCGCAGGGGACCACCTACGCCGGGTGCATGGACGTCCCGGTGGGTGGCCAGCGCTACCCCATGGACGCGGTGGAGGCGGTGGCGCGCTCCGTGCCCGGCGTGCGCGAGGCGGTGAGCTGGGTCCAGGCCTCTCCGGAGCTCCTGAACGCGGCGCACACCACGCTGCTGCTCTTCCTGGACCTGGCCGTCCCGGGCGCGGCCCCGGACGCCGGGAACGTGGAGCGCGCGGTGGCGCGCGAGGTGGGGGTGCAGCTGGGCGCGGGCGCGGTGCCCGTGTCGGTGCGCGCCTTCGCCGTGGAGCCGAGGCGGCTCGCGGAGGGCGGGGTGGATGCCTCCTGGTGCCGGTTCCAGGCGCAGGGCGGGGGACTGGACGCGCGCGCGCGCGACGGGCTCTCGCGGGACTTCACGCTCGCCCGGCAATGGGCGGGCAAGCTGGCCGTGACGAGCGAGGACAGATGAGAGACCTGAGCTACCTGGTACCCGGACTGCAGGCCACGAAGGGCCCGCTCGAGTCACACGATGCGCGCTTCCTCGAGCTGTCGGACGCCGCCGAGCGGAGGGACTTCGCGCGGGCCGCGGACGGCTTCGAGGCGCTGCTGGCCGAGAACCTGTTCGATCCCCGGCTCGCCGCGTACCATGCGTTCCAGGCCTTCAAGGAGGACGGCTACGGCCGGCTCGCGGACGTCCTCGAGCGCGTGGCGACCCTGCTCCCCGGCGCGGTCGAGGGTGGGAAGAAGTCCACCGCCTACCTCAACAAGGGGTACGCGTGGCTCTTCGCCGAGCTGTGCTCGGAGCTCGAGTACGAGCGGGCCCGCAAGACGGACACCTGGTTCAAGTGGGTGAAGCAGCTCTCGGAGCTGCAGGAGCGCCCGCCCGTGGTGCAGCGCGCCACCGAGCTCAACGCCGCGCTTCCCGCGGAGATGTCCGCGTCCGTGGAGGGGCTCCAGAAGCTGCTGCGGCTGCTGCGGCAGGTGGACGAGGAGCTCGGCACCGGGGCCGTGGACGTGGAGCTCGAGAAGCCGGCGGAGAAGGACGTGCAGCGCCCCGCCGCCTCGGCCCCCGAGCGCAAGCTGAAGCTGGTGCCGCACGGGATGCCCATGCAGATCACCCCCTCGCCGCGCCTGGTGGAGCTCTGCAACAAGCTCGCGGCGTTCGAGCGCCTCGTGGAGAAGCGCCAGTTCGACAAGGCGGCGCTCGTGAGCGACGACATCCTGGAAGAGGTGACGCACTTCGATCCGCGCCGCTACTTCCCCGAGCTGTTCGGCAAGTTCGGCCAGCTGCTCAACCGCCACGTCCAGGAGCTCAAGCCCCACCTGGAGATGAAGGAGACGGTCGAGTGGCGCACCCTGGCGCAGTACTACCAGGTGGACCTCGAGGGGTTCGTCGGGGACGAATGAGCGCCGCCCTCGAGACGCGCATCGCCGCGCGCGCCCGCGACTTCGACCTCGTGTCGCTCGTGCGGCGGCTGCACGAGGCCGGGTACGAGCGGGGGGACCTGCTGTTCGAGAGCAACCCCGAGCCGGCCTCCTCCGGTGGGGTGGTGGAGTCCGTGCGCTTCCTCCCGTCGCCGCGCCGGGCGCTCGTGACGCTCAACCTCGGCCTGCTCGGGGACCGGCCGCTCTTGCCCAGCTACTTCCTGGAGATCGCCGAGCAGGCGCTGGACTCCGAGCCCTTCTACGACTTCATCCGCTTCTTCGACCACGCGCTGCTCGAGGGGTACCTCCGCGCGCTGCTGCCCGAGGAGGACGAGCGGCTGTACGCGGACTTCCAGGCCACGAAGCAGGCCTACTTCCGGATGCTCGGGCCCGGCTCCATCTCCACGCTCCAGTGGCTCTTCCAGCTGTACTTCCCGGAGCTGCGCACGGCGGTGCGCCGCGAGGCCTTCAATGCCGCCTCGGCCAACCACGCGCTGCGCGCCGGTCACTCGCTCCTGGACGGCACCGCCGTGGTGGGCAGCGTCTACGACGCGCGCGCTCCCGGCTTCTCGGTGGACCTCTGCGCCGAGTACGAGTCCGACGACGTGGGCGTGGCCTGGCCGCACGTCATCCGCGGGCGGCTGGACCGGCACCTCCTCCCCCTGCTCGCCCCGGCGCGGATTCCCCTCACGGTGAACCTGGTGGTCATTGCCCACGCGAGCTGGGCGCGCCTGTCGCAAAACGGCTTCCTCGGCTATGAGCGCCTCGTGGGCGACGCCTCGGCGCCGCACCGGATCGCGCTGTACCAGGGGAACACCGGGGAGTCCGCGGAGCGCCTTGCCCCGCCGGAGAGGACATGACGCAGCAACACGACGTCGGCCGCATCTACGACGAGCTGGCCGACGGCTACGACCGGTACCACACGGACGGCAAGAGCCTCGCGGAGAACGCCCACGTGGCGGACGTGCTCCGGGGGCTGGTGCGGCCGGGGCTGCGCGTGGCGGACCTGGGCTGCGGCACCGGGTTGCTGCTGGAGCTGTGCCCCGTGGCGGCCCCGGACTACGTGGGGCTGGACATCTCCGAGGGGATGCTCACTCGGGCGCGCCAGAAGTTCCCCGGCCACGCGTTCCACGCCGGGGACATCCAGGCGCCGCACGCCGCCCTCCCCGACGGCAGCGTGGACCTCGTCGTCTCGCTCTTCGGCTCTCCCGCGTACTGCGACGCGGGGCTCGTCCGCGACCAGGTGTTCCGCATGTTGAAGCCGGGCGGCGGCTACTTCCTCATGTTCTGCGGCCCGCGCTACCCGAAGCGCTCCACGTACATCTCGCGCGAGACGAGCTTCATGAAGCCGCGCCGCGCCGTGGATCTCGCCGCGCTCTTCCGGGGTGGGAGCGTGCAGGGGATGAGCTGCGCGGTGGACCTGCTCCCCGGCGGGACCCCGCCCAGCGTCGCGCGCGCGGTTCTGGACCTGGAGTCTGCGATCCTCGGGAAGCTCTTCCCGGACGCCTTCTTCTTCCTCAACGTGTCCGGGCAGAGGCCCGCGGGGCAGGGAGGCTGACGCCGTGGGCTTCCTCGAGCGGAAATTCCTGGGTGCGCGCGAGGACACGCTCCTCGACGAGGTGCTCAAGAACGTGGGCTACCTGCTGCGCGCCAAGCGGGGGGCGGCCTGGTTCCGCCCGGAGTTCGGCATCACCGAGACCGGCTTCCGAACCGGCGAGGAGATGCTCCTCGTGCTGGAGAAGGAGATCCGCGAGAACCTCGCGGCCTTCGAGCCGCGCGTGGAGGTGCTCGAGGTCTCCGAGGAGTACGAGGAGGACAGCCAGCGCCCGCGGCTGGTGGTGAAATGCCGGCTCAAGGGGCGTGACGAGCTGCTGCGCCTCACCCTGGATCCCCGGACGCGGGACGTGAGCGCGGTGCCCGGGACACGCTGATGTTCGTCGACCGGCTCAACATCTCGCTCGGGCTCGCCGCCGGCACCAGCACGGCCTCGGTCCCCGCCGGCCACCTCAAGGTCCTGTCCGTGCGCGCCGTGCCTTACGGCTTCCGCGTGCAGGCCACGTTCTGGGTCGTCTCCCAGCAGAGCCAGTCCGAGGACACGCTCTTCTCCTGGTTCACCGGGGAGGATGCCATCACCGCCACGCTCACCATCGACCGCGCGTTCGACTCCGAGGGAGAGGAGGCCGGCACGCTCGCCTTCAAGGGGCTGGTGACGGCCAGGGAGGTCCTCGAGCAGGAGGTGGCGGACGTGTCCGGGCAGCCGGTGCTGCAGCGGAGGTACGGGCTCGAGTTCGAGGACCGCGGGGCGGTGCTGTGGCGCGCCCATTTCCCCACGCGGCTGTACGTGGACCAGTCCTTCACCCAGCTCGTCACGGACAACACCCCGGACGGCGTCACCGCGACCGTGGCCGAGTGGTCCGCGGCGGGCACGTCCCGCCACATCCAGGCGCTCGGGCTGGGGGCGGACGGCAACACGGCGAGCTTCTACGACTACCTGCACTGGGCGCTGGACATGGCCGGCGCGGGGCTCGTCGTGGACCCGGCCGCGGGCAGCTACGAGCTGCGCGGGAAGAAGAAGGACGGCACCCTCACCGCCACGGACGTTCCGCGGGACGACGTGGAGCGCATGGAGGTGCGCTTCCCCGAGGTGCGCCGGGATGCCGCGAAGGTGCTCAACAGCTACGTCTCCGCCTCCACGAAGTCGAAGGACGTGGCCAACGCGGACGCCGCCACGGGCGTGCGGAAGGATCACCTCGTCACCTCCGAGCTCGAGAGCACGCTGACGGACCGCGCCACGCTGGAGACGGCCCGCCTCAAGTCCCGGCAGGCGCACCTCCACGTCGTCTTCGCCCGCTACCCGTCCGTCACGCTGGGGCTGCACAACCTCTACACGCTGGGCGGGGACTGGAGCTCCAACCTCTACGCCTCCGGCAAGACGTGGCGCCTCTTCGCGCTCCAGCTGGACGCCCGCGCGGTGAACGCCGCCGCCTCAGACGACCTCGACGAGGAGACCAACAGCTACGAGCTGGAGGTGTCCGCGCAGCTCGAACTGCAGGGCGACACCGTCTTCCACCGTCCCCCGTACGAGCTCCCGCGCTGGCCCTTCTACGTGGAGGGCAAGGTGGTGAGCCAGGTGGGCACCGCGCCCGAGCGCACCTACGACGGCACGACCGACTCCTCCACGTCCCTCCAGACCTACTCGGTGAGCCTCCCGGTCTTCGACTCCAAGAAGGTGAAGGTGCCGTACAACCCCAACCTGCAGCCGGGCCACTTCTACTTCCCTGCGCCGAGGGACCAGCGCGTGCTCGTGGCACTCCACCACCGGGCGGGCTTCCTCAAGCGCTTCCTGGACTGGCACCCCGGCGCGCAGCTGCCGAAGGACACCCAGGGCGAGCACCTCCTGCTCGGCAAGAAGGCGAAGAACGAGACCTCGCTCAAGCACGTCTACACGGACAGCAAGCCCGTCTTCAGCATCACCCGCACGCTCGAGTCCGACACCCAGAAGCTGGAGGTGTCCGAGGGCACGCTGCTGCTCGAGGTGAAGGAGGGGTAGGGCGCGCGGCAGGGCCGCTACAGCGCCACGCCCACCTGCAGCGAGAAGCTGCGCCCGGGCTGCGGCAGCCACGAGTTGAAGTAGCCGCTGCTCCCGGCCCACGTCCTCTCGTCCACCCACTGCCCCGGCGTGTTGCCCGAGTCCGCCTCGAGGATGCCGGGGTGGAACCAGGTCGAGTCGAGCAGGTTCGTCACCTTGAACCCAATGGAGAGCCCCGGGGCGAGCACGTCCCGCAGCGCGAGGTTCGCGTCCAGGACGATGTTCTCCGGCACCGAGCCCAGCGGGTTGCTGGCCACCGTCTTGCGCGCGCTGTTGTAGCGGCCGAGCACCGTGAGCCCCAGGTTGCGCGTGACGTCCAGTGTGGCCCCCGCGCGCACCTTGTGGAACGCCAGGTCACCGATGTCCTCCATCTTCCGCGCCGCCCCCGTCAGCTCCGTCTGCTGCGCGTAGAAATAGGGCGAGTAGTACGCCCACGCGCGCAGCTGCCGGACGCGCGGCAGTGGCACCAGCGCCACCACGCCCACGTCCGCCCCCATGGTCAGCCGGCCGCCGATGTTCTGTCCGCTCGTGCCGGTGCTGATGATGGCGTCCCGGTAGTGCACGCCCCAGAGGCTGCCGGTGAGCGCGACGTCGGCCCGCTTCCACGCCAGTCCCAGCTCGAACGTCTGGCTCCGCTCCGGCTTCAGGCCCGGGTTCGCCCCGGTCCCGCTCCAGGCTCCGAACAGCTCTCGCGCCGTGGGGTTCTGGATGGCCTGTCCGTACAGCAGCTTCACGGTGAGCGAGTCCAGGAAGCGCCCCACGTAGCCGCCCCGGAAGGTGGGCTCCACGCGTCCCAGCAGGGTGTCGTAGTCCACGCGCACCCCCGCGTGCAGCGCGTGGTTGTCCAGGAAGCTGTACTTCGCAAGACCGTACAAGCCGAGCACGTGCACGTCGAGCCGGTTGTGGAGATCCTGCTCCGGGCTCAGCGTCTCGGGCCACTCGTACGCCGGCTTCTCCGAGAAGGGCCTGGCCGGGTCCCGCAGGTTGTCCGCGCCGCTGATGACGTAGCCCTTCTGCAGGTCCCGCGCCTCCAGCGTCATCCCGAAGTCCAGGAGCAGCTCGTCCTTGTCCACGAGGAGCGAGTTGCCCGCGAGAAGGTTGAAGTCCTGGAACGCGGAGAGGGAGCTGTTGGAGCTCTGCCAGTACTGGAACGTGACCAGCCCGTCGGACGTGCGCTCGAGGTTGGTGGTCGGCTCGTCGATGTTGCTCCGGCGGTAGCGGACGAGGGAGCGCGAGTGCAGCCGCTCGCCCAGGTCCGCCTCGTGCTTCAGCGCCACGCTCCCCTCGAACTGGGTGTAGGGGATGGAGGTCTGGATGCGGTCCGCGGCGTACACCACGCCCTGGCCGTTGGAGAGCCGGTACAGCTGCGCTGCGAGCTCCGTGCCCCGGTAGGCCAGGCGCGCGTCCACGCCCTGCTTCTCGCTCGGCGAGCGGAAGGACCCGGCCAGCTGGGGGTAGTCTACGAAGTCGCCCCAGAGGCGGCGGTCCGAGTAGTACCGGTTGTCAAGCCACTCGAACTTCCGCGACAGGCCGCGGTCCAGCACGCCCTGGTCGAAGCGGCCGGTGAGGGACACGCGGAACTCGTCCCCCTTCCAGCTGCTGGAGACGTCCGCCACCTGGGTGAGATCCTTGTAGCGGAGCGAGGACTGGTACCCGCGCAGCCGCAGCCGCGCCACCGTGCGCCCCCCCGTGCGCGTGGGGTTGTGGGTGATGACGTTGATGACCCCCATGGCGGCGTTGGGGCCGTACACGGCGGACGCCGGCCCGTAGACGACCTCCACCCGCTCCACGTTGCTCAGCGGTATGGCGGCCAGCACCTCCACCTGGTTCAGCCAGAGGTGGTTGAACACCACGCCGTCCACCAGCAGCAGCCACGGCGCCCCGAGCGACGCGCGGTACCCGCGCCAGTAGGTCTTGAAGTACGAGTCGCCCCACGCGCGGGCGAGGTCCATCCCCGGCAGGTCGTCCAGGAGATCCGACAGCTCCTGGTACCCGCGGTCCTCGAGGTCCGCCGCGCTCAGCGTGAGCAGCGTGGCCGGGGCGCTCAGCGTCCCCTCTGCGCGGCGCGAGGCCGTGGTCACCAGCGCGTTGACGATCTCCTCGATGGTGAGCGGCGCGTCCGAGTCCAGCTCCTCCACCTGGAGCTCGCCGCCGCCCTGCAGCACCCCGCCGAGCTCCGGTGGCAACGAGCCCTCGGGCGCCTCGGCCGGCACCTCCAACTTCGGCGCATCCACCTTCGGCGCCTCGAGCTTGGGTGCCTCCAGCTTCGGGGCGTCCTTCGGAAGGGCCGGTGCAGCCTCCTCCGCGCGCACGGGCAGCGTGCACAGCAGGGCGGGCAGGACGGCGAGCAGGCGTCGGGAGGAGTCGGTCAACGCGGCCACGGACTGTACTCCGCGTTCCCCGCGCGGCAACTTGCCCGCCGCTGGCCGTTCCTTGGACGCTCCTCCGGTCGGGTGCTACACCTTGCTCCACCTTGGCAGACGCCTTCACCTGCACCGTGGAACTCAGCAAGACGGGGGGCATCACCGTCAAGGTGGTGAACTCGACGGGGGGCATTACCCAGACGTTCCACCTGGACGGCACCGCCATCACCACCACGGTGAAGGGCAAGCAGAGCACCAGCACCGTCACGCAGAAAGACGAGAGCGTGGTGACGGAGGTGAAGGGGGCCTCGGACACCAGCACCGTCACCCAGAAGGCGGACCAGGTGGTGGTCAAGTGCAAGACCTTCCAGGTCGACGCCGAGGAGGTGAAGTTGAAGTCCACCAAGGACACCACGCACGAGGCCGGCGCGAAGATGACGGTGAAGAGCACCGGGGACCTCGCGCTCTCCTCCTCCGCGAAGTCCTCGCTCAAGTCCACCGCGGCCATGACGCTGCACTCGGACGACAAGATCGCCGGGGACGCCACCACCAAGGTCTCCTTCACCGCGCTCCAGGCGGAAGTGGCGGGCACCACCAAGCTCACGCTCAAGAGCGATACCGCGGTGGCCGTGGAGGGGCTCAAGGTGGACGTCAGCGCCACCGGGACGCTCACCGCCGGCGGGGCCATGACGGAGGTGGGGAAGAACATGACCACCATCAAGGGCCAGCTCGTGAAGCTCGAGGGCACGCTGATGAAGGTGGGCTGACGGATGGACGACGCGCTCTACAAGACCTTCCTCGCGGAGATGGAGGAGCTGGAGAAGTTCCGCATGGCCTACGCGGCGCTCCACCCGCGGGCGCCGCTCGGGCGCGAGGACCAGGACGTCCGCCGGCTCGTGGAGTCGCTCGCGTTCTTCACCGCGCGCACCCGGCTGTCCGGCCAGCGCTCCATCCTCCGCAGCACGCTGCGGCTGTTCCGCCAGCACTTCAGCTTCGTGCTGGATCCGCTCCCGTCCATGGGGCTGCTCCGCGCGCGCACGGACGCCCGCTTCGTGGACGCGGCAGAGGTGCCGCGCGGCACGCTCGTCGCCGTCTCCCGCCCCGCGGAGAACACCGCCGCGCAGGAGCCGCCGTCCCTGCAGTACCGCACCACCGCGCCCCTGCGGCTGCTCCCCGTGCGGCTCGAGTCCGTGGACACCTGGAAGCGCGGCCCGCAGGAAGGCCAGCGGCTCATGCTGCGCTTCGCGGCCTCCTTCCCCCGCAACGACGAGCTCGGCGCGGTGCGGCTCTACGTCCGCCACCTCGGCGAGTTCACCTCGTCCCTCGCGGCACACCACCACCTGAAGCGGGCGCTTCACCGCGCCTTCGTGGTGTTCGACGAGAACGTGGGCGAGGACTCCACCGGCGCCCCGTGCCGGCTTCGCTTCGGGGCTCCCCCCGTGGCCCCGGAGGCGGCCGAGGCCTTCGAGCACCCGCTGCAGCGCGCCCGCGCGTTCCTCCAGTACCCCGAGCAGGCGCTCTTCGTGGACCTGGAGCTGCCCACCCCGCCACGCAACTGGCGCACCTTCACCGTCTGCCTGGACCTCTCGCCCCGCTTCCCGTCCCAGCTCCGGCTCAACGTGGACAGCTTCGAGCTGAACGTGGTCCCGCTCGTGAACGCCGTCCGCCAGACGGCCAACCCGGTGGAATGGGATGGCACGCGCGAGGCCCAGCTGCTCACCCACCCGGACGCCTCCGCGGGCTTCCGCCTGCACTCGCTCGTGGGGGTGTACCGGCTGGACGCGGACAAGGGGCTCGTGCCGCTGCGCCCCGGCGTCGTGGACGGGGGCGAGGCCAGCTACGAGGTGGACGTGGACGGCAACGGCGCTGCCCGCCGCGCCCTGCTCTCGGTGGAGCTGCCCGGTGCGTTCGAGCGCCCGGCCGTCGTCTCGGCGGACGCGTTCTGGCTCCAGCCCCTCGCGCAGCCGCTGGATCCCGCCGCGAGCCGGGTTCGCCCCTCGGACCGCCACCTCGAGGGCGTGGCGTGGGATTGCCTCGGCGCGCTCTCGCCGTCCGTGGACAACCCGCTCGGGCGCTCGCAGGACGGGCTCCTGCGCCTGCTGTCCCTCAAGAACCAGCGCTTCCTCGGGCTCGGAGACCTGCAGTTCCTCCTCTCCGCGCTCGGCGCCGCGGACGCGCGCCACTTCCGCGAGCTGCTCCCGCTGCTCGAGGCGCTCTCCGTGGCGACCCTGCCGTTCGCGCGCGCGGGCAGCGGCTTCAAGTACGTGTACCGGCTGCGGCTCGCGGAGCTGGATCCCTACCTCCTGCCGCTGGTGGACCTCTTCTCCGCCCAGCTACTGGATCTTCTCCGCGCGTGGAGTACGGAGGAGATCGTGGAGCTGGTGGTGCACGTCCCCAACCTGGAACTCGAGCAGGCCTACCCGCAGCCGGAGGTCCTCCCGTGAGCGAGCGTGCGCGCCGTGCGTGGTACCCGTTGGCCGAGGTGCTGTCTCACGTCGAGAAGTCCTGCGCAGAGGCCCGCGCCGCGTACCTCCGCACCCAGGAGCTCCGGGCGGGACAGGAGGAGGTCACCCAGGTGGTGGGGTTGCCCGCGCCCCGCCCCGAGGCCCCGCCGGAGGTGGACGTCCCCGCGCTGCGGGCGGACCTCCGCAACCGGCTCGGCTGGCTGAAGGCCCGGCTCTCCGAGGTGCTCACCGAGCGGGAGACCTACTACGCGCTCTTCCCCGTGGTGCTCTACGCGGACGAGCTGGTGCTGGCCGCCGTGGGGCCGCGCGGCGCGGACTGGCCCCCGCTGCAGCGCGAGCTGTACGAGGTGGACAACGGCGGGGAGCTCTTCTTCCAGACGCTGGACACCCTGCTGCGCCGCGAGGAGACCGCGCCGGAAGTGCTGCAGGTGTTCCTGTACTGCCTCAACGCCGGGTTCGCGGGCCAGTACTTGAACGATGTTGCAAAGCGCGACGAGTACCGCGCGCGCCTGGTGGAGAAGATCCCCGTGGAGCGTCCCCCCGCCCAGGCGGGGACGGGGCCCCAGCTCCCGCCCGTGGAGCTGGTGGAATTCCCCTGGCGCTACTACGCCTTCTCGGCCGGGGGCATCGCCGCCTGCGCGGGGCTGCTGCAGCTGCTCGGCTACCTGGAGGGTGCGGGCTGATGGCCGAGGTGTTCGACCTCGAGCGCCTGCGCCACGCCTGGAACCGGACGGAGCCCGCGCCGGCGACGGCGCCGCTGCACCCGCGGCTCGAGGGCGTCACCCCCGCGGTGGATCCCCACGCCGAGGCACGCGCCGCGCTCGAGCGCGCCGGGCGAGAGGCGGCCCGCCGCTTCCCCGCGCACGCAGGCGCCGTGGAGACCTTCCTGGACGAGGCGCGCGGGCTGCTCGCCGCCGTGCAAGCCGCTGCACCCGGTGAGCGGGAGGAGCCGCTCGCCGCGCTCGTGCAGGCGGTGGACCGGCTCGAGGATCTGCTCGAGGCCTTCCGGCTCGCCGAGTCTGCCGGCCGCTCACGCTGAGCGTGCCGCGGGGGGCTGCTGCGCGGCCGCCGCGCCCTCGAGCCTGCGGACCACCACCTGCACCAGCAGCCGCAGCACCTCGGGGTGCGTTCGCGCAATCTCGTGTACGAGTGCGCGCTCGAGCACCAGCACGTGGGTGAAGCGCGTGGCGCTGATGCTGGCGGCGCGCGGCCCCGGCAGGATGGCAGCGAGCTCCCCCACCACCGCGGACTCGTCCAGCAGTCCCAGCGTCACCTCTCCCCGGTGGGCGCGCAGCTGGCCTTTCACCACCACGAACATGGACGCGCCCGGCTCGCCCTCGGCCACCAGGCACTCGCCCTCCTCGAGGAAGCGCTCCGTGACGCGCTCGGCGATGTCGGCCAGCACCTCCATGGCGAGCGAGTTGAACAGCCGGGAGCACTTGAGCCCCAGCAGCCGCTCCACGTGGGTGCTCTCCTCGGGCTCCTCCACCGCCATGCCGGACCGGAGGCGGTGTGAGCCGCGCGTACCCAGCGCCCGAGCTGCCGCTGCCGCCGGTGCCCCGCCGCCGCCGTCCCGCTCGCGGAGCCACTCGCACAGCCGGCACAGCACGCCCCAGGCCACGTCGAAGTCGCGGGCGAAGAGCTCGAAGAGATCGTCGTGCGTCAGCTCGAGCACGATGGAAGGCCGCGCTGCCCGGAGCCCGTGCAGGGAAGGACCGGGGGCGAGGATGGCCAGCCCCCCGTGCACCGACTCTGCGGGCGCGTTGCCGGCCATCACCTCGAGCGCGCCCTCGCGCAGCAGCCACAGGGACGAGGTGTGTGCCCCCGGTGGCACCAGCGCCAGCCCGGGCGCCGCGGCGCGGAGGTGGCAACGCGTGGACAGGGAGGCGAGCCGCTCGCCGCTGACCGCGGAGAGGAAGCGCACCGCGGCGAGCAGCCGCACCCACTCGAACCGCTCGCGTGCCTCGGCGGGCAGGGGCGGTGCGTCCACCCCGACGCCGCACTCCTCCGCCGCCACGGCCGCACAGGAGGCCAGCCACCGGGCGTAGGCGCCCGTGCCCCCGCACAGCAGCTGCAGCGCGCGCCGTGGATCCGGCTCCGGGGGGGCCTCTCCCGGCCGGAGCCGCTTCAGCCGCTCCTCCACCGAGAGCGGCTCGAAGATGGGCAGCACCCGCGCGGCCTCGTCCGGCCCCAGCAGGTTCTCGAGGAGCTCGAGTCCGAGCGGCGCGTCCTCGAGGTCGCTCCGGCGCAGGCGGATGCCGAGCGCCTTCAGCCGCCCGTGGTGCACGAAGCCGAAGAGCAGGACGGCGCGGCGGGCGGACTTGGCGAGCTCCGAGTCCAGCGCCGCGTGGAGCAGCGGCGCGGCGAGCCCCTCCACGTCCCGCCTGCACGCGAGCAGCTCCGCGT
The DNA here is from genome assembly GCA_039800145.1 of Pseudomonadota bacterium. Classification (GTDB taxonomy): domain Bacteria; phylum Myxococcota; class Myxococcia; order Myxococcales; family Myxococcaceae; genus VGRA01. The sequence goes on from JBDLRJ010000014.1 coordinate 28,456, forward strand.
ACGCGCCGAGCTCCTCCTCGAACAGCGCCCGGTACAGCGGCAGCTCCGCCGGGGTGGGCGCGTGGCCCGTGCCCTCCAGCGCGCGCAGCATGTCCAGGCGGAGATCCCTGGGCGACTCCTGGAGCTCCCGCACCAGCGTCTTCTCCACCGCGGCTCCGCCGATGCGCCCCATCACCGGGAGGTAGAGCTCCCGCTGGTCCATGCGTGCAGCGCGGAAGTGGCCGAGCAGCTGGTGGACCACCGCGGGCCCCAGGTGGACGAGCGCCGCGGTGCACTCGGCGCGGAACTCGCCGCGCTGCAGGTACAGCAGCATGGAGGGGAAGAGGATGGGGTTGTTCCTGCGGCCGGCGGCGCGGAGGGCTTCCAGCCGGACCGCGGGGGCGCGGTCCTGCATGAGCAGCAGCAGCCGGTTCACCGAGGGGACGTCGTCGAGGCGGGCAATGGCCCACGCGGCGGCCACCCGCTGCTCGGGCTGCTCCGAGCTGCACAGCACCTCGAGCACCAGGGAGGCCTGGTCCCGCGCGGTGGCGCCCCCGTGCAGCGCCAGCGCCACCAGGGCCGCTGCCCGCAGGGAGGGATCCGTCCCGTTGAGGTGGCGAGTCAGCACCGGCTCCGCGGCCGCGGGAGACAGCCTCGCGAGCGTTTGCAGCCAGTGGGCGCGGCAGCGCACGTCCTCGCCTTCGCCCGGCGGCGGGTCCAGGCAGGTGAAGAGCGCGGCATCTGCGCCGGGGGTCCGCCTCGAGACGAGCGCGCGGCAGGCGGCCTGCACCACGGTCTCGTCCGGGTGGCGCAGGAGCGCGAGGATCGCGGCGTCCACCTCGGCCGAGGGCTGCTTCTCGAGCAGCTGGAGGCTGTAGATGACGCGCGGCGGGTGGGGGGAGTCGAGCAGCTGGAGCAGCAGCTGCACCGTCTGCGCGTCGATGCGAACGGCGCGCGAGGCGAGCCGGCCCTGGGACACCGCGCGGCCGAGCACCTGCACGTACTCGTTGCCGATGAGCCACGCGGCCACCACCCAGGCGAGCAGCAGCACCAGCGTGGCCGCGGTGATGCCCGCCGCGCCGAAGCCGAGCCCCTTCGTGAGCAGCAGCAACACGCCGCCCCCGACCGCCGCGGCCACCTGCGCCACCTGCGTCTCCAGCGCGTTCTGCGCGCGGCTGCGCACGTCCACCGGCAGGGGCTGGAAGAGGCTGTAGTAGGTGGGGCTGTTGACGCCCTCCACGAAGAGCCGCTCCATCACCTTGAGGCCGAGCACTGCGATGGTGGCGTACTCGGGACCTGCCACCACGAAGAGCAGCAGTGCCGTGGCCGCCAGCGCGGCCAGCGACGCGGGGGTGCTCAGCAGCGCGTCCCGCAGCCCGAACCAGGCCCGCCAACGGCCGGAGACGAAGAGCTTGAAGAGCAGGTTCCCCGTGCCGAGCGCGGTGAAGAACAGCCCCAGCACGCGCGGCAACGCCTCGGGCCCGCCGAACTGCGCCTGGGCCGCGTGGTAGAAGGCGTTGTCCACGAAGAAGAAGACGAGGACGTTGAGGCACAGCAGCGCCCCGGCGAGCTGCAGGTACCGCTGCTTGAGCAGCTGCCAGAGTCCACCGGCGGGTGCTGCCGGCGCGGACTCTTCCCTGGCAGCCGGTGCGGCGCCGAACAGCCCCGGCGCCAGGCCTGCAACGATGTCCAACGTCCACAGCGAGGCCCCGTGGAGGAAGGCAGAGACGAGCAGCAGCCCCTCGGGGCCCACCTTCGCGTTGAGCGGCGCCACCACGAGCCCGCCCACGATGGAGGCGATGACCTCGCCCGTGCTCACGAAGCCGAAGAGGCGCCCTGCCTCGCGGACGGAGAAGAGGCGGTTGGCCACGCTCCAGAAGGTGATGTTGGTGAGGTTGGCCTCCGCCTCGCCGAGCAGGATGAAGGCGTAGGCGAGCGGCACGGCGACCGCGGGGACGAGCAGCAGCAGCCGGCTCATGCACAGCGCGAGGCAGAGGAACAGCAGCGCCGCCATCCCGGCCACGCGCAGCCCGAAGGACTTCTCCACGCGGCCGTAGGCGTAGCCCACCGTGGCCACCAGGCCTGCGCTCAGCGCGTAGGCGAGCGGCAGCATCTCGGCGCTCGCGTGCACGAAGAAGAGGGTGCTCGCCGCGGTGACGGTGAAGACGCGCGGCAACCCCAGCAGGAAGGACTGCAGCAGGCTCAGATGGACGCGGGGATCCCGGAGCGTCTGGACGAACGCGCGCACGTGTCCTCACGGACTAGCCCACGGCGGCGGGGGTGGCCAGCGGCAACTGGGGACTGGCCGCTTCTCCGCGGGCGTCTATGCTCTCCGCCACGATGAGCGCCCCCGCCGTGAGTTGCAGGTCCTGCCTCCGCGAACTCGCCGGCAGCGAGGTCCGCAGGGTTGCCGAGTGGAGCTTCTGCGAGCCGTGCTTCGCCTCGCTCATGAAGCCGCCGGAGCGGAAGGCGGTTCCGCCTTCTCCTCGGGTGGAGCAGGGCCGAGCTGGCTGCGCGCTGTGCAAGGGCCCGCTCACGGTGCGCGAGGGGCAGCCGGCCGGGCTTTCACACCTCTGCGGTACCTGTGCGTGGGTGGTGCGCTCGCTCGCGACGGAAGAGGCGCCGGCACGTCCTCCCGAGGCCCCGGCCGCACCCGCGGGTGCCGCGCAGGAGCCGGTGAGCTGGACACGGGTTGCGTGCACGGGCTGCGGACGCAGCGTCCAGGAGCGCGCGAGCAAGCTCCACGAGGGGCGTCCGTATTGCCCGGACTGCCACCACGCGCTGCCGCCCGCGGCGGAGACCGCTTCACCGCCCGCGCAGGTGGTCGCCGCCGGGGACGCGGGGTGCGAGGGCTGCGGCCGGGACACGGCCGTGGCCGGGGCTCCGCCCGTGCAGGGGTTCCGCATCTGCCCTGCGTGCCGTGCCACGGACGAAGCGCTGGCGCTGGATTTGGCGCGGGCGCGTCACCGCAGGCGGCTCGAGCAGCTCAAGGGGCAGCTGCTGGGGTAGCCGCTCCGTGTTGCTTGCGCGCGAGCACGAGGTGCGACGCGTACTCCACGACGCTCCGGTCGTGGAGGCGCACCCTCCACGGCACGGCGTCCCACTCCGCTTCGAGCGCGACGGATCCGAGGGAGGCGGGGTGTGCACCGGGCGTGAGGAGCGCTCGCAGGACGGCCGCGCCTGACCCGCCGCAGCCCCCGCGCTGGGAGTGGCCGCCGAGCCAGGCCTCCAGGGGCGTCGTGGCGGGGGACCAGTCGTACGGCGTGCTCACCAGCGCCGGCGCACCGGGCGCGAGCGCGCGCACGCACTCGGCGAGCACGTCGCGCGGAGAGCGGACGCAGTCGACGACGTTCAGCGCGGAGGCGAGCGCGAAGGTGTCCTCCGCGAACGGGAGGGCCGCCACGTCGCATGCCCAGAAGTCCACGTTCCCGGCGTGCTCGAAGCGGACGGGGTAGCGCCGCCGGTCGTACACCACGCCCGTGCGGCGCAGGGGGTACTGCACCTCGCCGCGGTGCAGCGCGGACATGGCGAGCCGGAGCATGGAGAGGTTCACGTCCACGCCGAGCACCAGGCGCCCGGTCTGTGCGGCAAGCGCGAAGGTCGTCCCCCCGACGCTGCACCCCACGTCCAGGACGGGACCGCCGGGGAGGGGTCCCACGCGGGAGAGGCCGAGCTCGAGCAGGCGCTGTGCGCTGCCGGGAGGGGTTGCCGAGTCCCGCTCCGCGGGATCCTGCGCGCCGTAGTGATCTCTCGCGTAGGTGCCGACCTGGTGCCGCGTCACGTCGAACGCCGAGCCCGGTCCGCAGCAATCTCCCACGAGGCTCTCGATTCCCTCGGAGAGATCCTCCCGCGCCATGAGCTGCGAGACGTTGGCCGCGAGGAAGTCCCGCAGCCCGGCGAGCAGCAGGGGAATGCCGTCGATGACGGGGTACTCGCGCTGGCAGTGCGGGGCGGGACACAGCAGCAGCCCCTCGAAGACGACGTCGCGCTCCTCCTTGAACACCGAGGACAGGACGAGCCGTTGCCGGCTCCCGTCTGAGCGGAAGCAGACGGGGCAGTGGGGCTTCAGCGCCTCGAAGTGGCCGCGTCTCACGGTCGCCTCAGCCGATGATGACGGTGGGGCACCCGGGGGGAAGGATGGATCCCATGGGGCCGGGGATGGGGGCGACGCAGCTCGAGTGCAGCGTGGGATCGTTCACGCGGGCCGCGGGCTTGTTGGAGATGAGGACCGTGGGGGCGCCCATCATGATCATGCCGGGCCCGCCGGGAACGCAGCCGGGGAGCATGCAGGGCATGGTCTGGCCCCCCATCACCGCCGCCGGCAGGTTGCCGATGAGCACGGTGGGCGCGCCGGGCGGAATCAGCATGAGCGGCAGCCCCGGGTGCGGCATGGGCGTGGGCACCGGGGCGGGTGGGTGGATGGGGGCGTGGCAGTGGGGCGTCTTCTGGCTGGCGAGATCGGTCACCCGCGCGGCTGGCATTCCCATGGGTTCCTCTCAGGCGGCGCCGCTCAGGGGGCCGGGAGCGCGGGCGCGGTGGGCGCCGGGCCGTCGTCACAGTTGAGGCGGATGAACGCCCCGTTGAGGTGGATGTCGCGCTGCGTGGTGGCGCGGAGCTCGTCGCCCTGGAGACGGATCTGCTCCGAGGCTTGCACGTCGAAGGTCTTGCAGCGCAGGGCAATCTCCGGGGAGTCGACCTCGAGCCGCGCGCCGCGGAGCTTCACGACCGGGCCGTCCGGCCCGAGCACGATGCTCACCTCCAGCTCTCCCGAGGGAGAGCGGATCTCCAGCATCTCCCCGCCGGCATCGGCCTTCAGCGAGACGGCGCGACCCGAAGGGAGTCTCCGCTCGAGGGCGTCGGCAGTGTCGGAGACGGTCAGGGGGGCGGGTTGGGGGACATTCATGGGTAGGAGCGGGACAGTAGCAGCGCAGCGAGGAGGTCGCTCGCGGCTCCGGGGGCAACCTCGAGCCAGGTCGTGCGCCCGTGCGCTTGCTCGGCAGGTCCGCAGAAGGAGATGACTGCAGGCGCCTCGAGGGCGTTCGCCAGCGCAGCGGCCACGGCGCACGCGCCCAGCTCCACCCAGCCGCCTGCCAGGTCCGCCACCGGGGGCACCAGGACGGGCACGTAGCCCAGCGCCTGCAAGTGGACGAGCGCGACCGGGTTCACCACCGGCAGGGCGAAACGCCCGTCCGCGAGCACCACGCCGGGGGCAGGAAGGGGACCTGCCGCTGCAACTGCGGGCGGGAGCGTGTGCACGGTCAGCACGTTGAGGGTGGGCAGGACCAGCCCGCGCTCACCCTCGGCCTCCAGTGCCGCAACGAGAGCACGCGCGGAGGCGTTGGCAACGGTCACAGCTGCAGCGCTGGGCGCCTCGCAAACGAGAACCGGTCGAACCCCGGAGGATCGGAGCAGCGCGACCTGTTCTGAGACCGGGCGCAGCAGCGCTGCGTCCGACGCAACCGCGTCCCCCATGGCGACGACGACTGCCTTGTCACGGAGCCCACGAAGCCCCTCGAGCGTGCGTCGGACGTGTTCCCCTGCACGGGAGCGGTCGGATGGGGGAGGTGGCTGCATGGTGGATCAACTTCCCCTTCAGAAGTGTAGCCCGTCAACCAAGGCGCACCTCCGGTTGCAGTGGACTTGTGCGGAGGTGGCAATTGTCGTGAAGTCACATCGTTACGTTTGAGGTTCCTGATCTTCAACGGAACGAGGGGGATGACATGCGGGGAGCAGTTCCGTCGTGGAGGGTGGCGAAGAACGTGTGTGTCACGGCGCTTGGGCTCTCGGTCCTGCTCGGGTCATCGCCTGCGTTCGCCCAGGCGCCGCCTCACGCCGTTTACGGGCCCATGTTCGTCGGCCAAAACGACACCATCCGGGTTGACCTCGACACGGCCATGAACGTGTTCGCGGTGAACCTGTTCAACTACGAGCTGTACAAGCAGGGCCGCTCGTTCAACTACTACGGGGGGCAGGCGAGGAAGTCGCCGGTGTTCCTGAACCCGCCGATGGGCTCGTACTACGTGGTGATCGACAACGGGGGCGACAGCCTCGGGTACGCCCGCGCGGGCGTGCAGGTCCTTCGGAGGCGATAAGGCAGCCGCCGTTCCTCAACCTGCCGGACTGAAAGCGGAGATCAGTGCCGCGGACAGAAAGTGCCACGTCGCGCGGAGTTGTTGGCGCGCCGCGCCATCTCCGCCGCCACGGACAGCCTGAAACCCTGCACGTGGAGCCCAGCGCCGACGTGGGAGGCTTCACGCCGCGGCGGAGGTCTGCCGCATCTCCGCGTGTGCGCGCGCCGCGTCGAGTCCGGGCAGGTCGGGGGCTGCAGCCGCGAGCAGCCCGAGCTCCGTCAGCACGTCCTTTCTCACCGGGTTCTCGGGCTTGACGTTGCTCCAGGAGTCCCCGCGCGACAGGTGCTCCAACGCCGCCGCCGCAAGGGAGAAATCCCGGAGTTCCCGCGCGAATCGACACGCGGCCACCGCCGCACGCAGCGCGTCCTCGTGCTTGCCCACCTTCCGGGCGAGCGACAACGAGCCCGCGGCATCTGCCACGGCCTGGCGCACGTGGTGCGCACGTTCCTGCTCGGACAGCGAGGTGGCCCGCGCCAGCTCCCAGTGGCACATCCCACGCCTGTTGATGACGCTCGGGGCGCTCGCCTCGTCCCCCATGCGGTCGACGTAGACCAGGTCCTCTTCGAAGAGCTTCAGCGCCCGCTGCGCCCACTCCACGCGCCGCGGATGGTCCGGCGGACAGGACGGCGGAGACAGTCGCTGGAAGAGCAGGAAACTGCCCTCCATCCCCGCCGCCATGGCGAGCCCGTCCACGTCGCCGAGCCGCTCCTTGAGCTCGCGGGCACGGCGCTGGAACCGCTCGTGGAGCGCGGCGTCCGCGTCCCCTTCGGGCCGGCGGGAGAGATCATTCGCCTGCTCCTGGTAGGCGCGCGCGAGGAGTTGATCTCTCTCGAGTCCCCGCGGGAGCGCCTCGGCCCCGGCGATCCACGCCTCCAGCCGGGCAATCAACGGGGGCCCCACCAACTCCGGCGTGGGGTGTGGCACGCGGGACTGGATGAACACCGCGTAGAGCTCGAGCAACGCCTGCAGGAGCGGACTTTGGAACCGGGTCTCCGTCTTCCACTGCCCCAGCTCCGCGCGCAGTTCCGCGAATTTCCGCTCGGAGAAGCGCAACTCCACGTACGCGAGCAGCACGTCGAACGCCGGCGCTGCCGTCTGCAGCAGGATCTGCTGCAACAACGCCGTCGCCTCGGCGCGCTTGTCCTCCTTGCTCCGGCGCAGGGACATGGCGCGGTGGAACTTCATTCGCAGCGCCCCCTCGGCATCCAGGTGGGCCTCGAGCCCGTTGGCGTCCACGCGATCGAAGACGCGCGCGGCTTCCCGGAACGCACACCGCCGCAGCACGTGCTCGAGACACTGCAGCGCCGCCTGTGCCGCCTCGCGCCGCATGCGGCTCCCAGCGAGCAGGCAGTGCTCGAGCAGCCGGAACGGTGACACCCCGCGCTGCTCGAGCAGCCCCGTGGCGATCCGGTAGTGCATCTCGCGGGCAATCTCCCGCGCGTCCTCTCTCCCCTGGGGATGCACCCGGGCGCGGAGCACCTCCCGCGTCAGCTCCGCGTCGAAGCGGAACTGGTCCTCGGCGTTCGGCACGTCGTTGACCAGGTCCGTCTTCTCGTCGATCCGCCGGAGCGCCTGCAGCACCTCCAGCCGCGGGCGGCCGAGGCCGTTGGACACGTCCGTGGCGGAGAAGGCGCGCCCCACCTCCGCCGCGCACTCGAGGATGAGCAGGTCCTCCTCGGGGAACTCCGCGAGCCGCGCGCGGACGCCCGCCTTGCCCTCGTCCGAGAGGAGCCTCGCCCACAGCGCCCGGTCCAGCAGCAGCGTGCGCCGGCCGTCGAGCCCCGTGCGCCACGCCGCCTCTCCCGCCGCCTCCAGCGCGTGGAAGAACAGCAGCAGCGCCCCCGGCAGCAGCTTCCCCTCGCCGAACACGTCCTGCAGCGCGGCCACGATCTCCTCGCGCGTGGACTGCTCGAGCGGCCCCTGTCCTTCTCCCCGGAGGTTGGCCGCGAGCAGCGCGTCCAGCTCCGCTCCCGTCAGCGCCCCGAGCCGCGTCGTCCTGTCCGCGAACGCCTCCTGGAGCCTGGCTGCCATGGATTCCTTCGGCACATTCTCGGGCACCCACCCGTCGCGCGCCCCGCACAGCAGGACCACGGGGTGCGTGAGCTGCGCGGACTTCAGCGTGTCCACCAGGGTCAAGAGCAGCTCGAGCGAACTCTCGTCTGCCCACTGCAGGTCATCCACCACCAGGGCCACCGGGCGCTGGGATGCCTGCGACTTCACGGCTGCGCAGATGTCGTTGAGCAGCTGCTGGTGCGTGGAGGGCGCCCCGGCCGAGGCCGCCTCGAGCAGCAACCCCACGCCCGGAAGGCTCGAGGCGTGGGCGAGCAGCGCCTCCGTCTGCGCCGCCTTCTCGAGAGAGCGGGAGAGCCGTCCGAGCCCGAGCGCCTCGGCGAGCACGTCGCTCATCACCTGGAAGGGCTCCACCGCGGCGCTCTCGTCCACCGGGCGCCGGGCGCACCCCGCGCCCACCATCCACCTGTTCGAGCCGCTGCGGGAGCGCAGCAACTGGGCCACCTCCTCGAGCAGCCGCGATTTTCCCGCCCCGCCGACGCCCGTGAACAGGCGCAGGTGAAGGCCGGGGTCCGCGAAGTCGCGTGCGAGGGCGTGGGGCGAGAGGTCTCCACGGTCCACCCACTGGAGGGCGTGCGGGAGCTGGACGCCTGCCTGCGCGGGGCCCGCGTCGGCGGATGTCTCCGCGTCCTTCGCGCCGCTGCCGGAGCTTCGCCCGAGCCCCCAGACCGCGAGCGCGCCGAGCCACCCGGCCACGCCCGCGAGCAGGTGCAGCGGTGGCGGCGCACCGCCGTTCAAGTCCCGGTACGTCCCGAGGGGCAGCAACGCCACGAGCAGCAGGACCGTGACGGCCACGCCGCCCACTGCGCGACCGGGGAGCTCCTGCTTCGCGGCGTCCCCGCGCAGCCAGTCCACGGTGTGTGAGAGCGGAGTGCCCGCGGCGGCGGCGAGCGCGAGCGCCGCGCTCCCGAGGAGCAGCGCGGTCGGCGCGCCGTGGACGGGCCAGTTCACCACCAGCGGTGCGAACAGGCTCGCCACCGCGCCGGCCTCGGCAGCGGGGAGCGCCAGCTGCACGGTGAAGGCATCCCCGAAGAACTTCGTCACCTTCTCGCGGAAGCGGATGGCCACCACGGCCACGAGCAGCGGCGGTCCGCCGAGGGCCACTGCGCCGTGGGTGAGGGGCCACAGCAGCGCGCCGAGCCTGGGCAGGTCCCCGAAGCCCGACACCGAGCCCGCGCCCCAGTTGGGAGGGAAGCGTCCGCTGAGCTCCCCGGCGTACTTGCCCGCCACGGCCCCCGCGACGAGCGCTGCGGCTGCTGCGCCGAGGTGGCGCCACGGGGCGCCCTGCCTTCCACTGCGCCACCACTGCAGCAGCCCGGTCCCGAGCGCGAGCAGCCCCAGCAGGGCCACCCAGGCGACGCCGTAGCCGCCGCGTGCCGTGCGGTCCTCGGCCAGGCCCGTGCCGCCGCCGAGCCCGGTGAGGGCAGCGCCCTTCGCGTCCCACAGCCGCGCGGCGAGCTCCACGCGGGAGACGCGGGTGCCGCCGGGGGTGGTGACTTCGCTGGCGTAGGTCAAGTCCAGCACCAGCACCGAGGAGGTGGTGTTCTCGGACGCGAGCTTCTGCAGGGGCTCGGCGGGAAACGCGTTGCGGGCGCGCAGCAAGTCCGTCCAACCCGTGCCGGCCTGGAGGCGGCCCTGATCATCTGGGAGGCCGCTGAAGCGGCTGTTGCGGGCGAGCTGGGCAAGCAGCTTGTCGCGCATGACGGCGCAGCGCTCGGGGGGGCCGCCGGCGTCATCGAAGCAGCGGACGACGGTGACGAACTTGGTGATGCGCTGCAGGGTGATGCCGGAGGAGAGATCCTCCCAGGCGGCATCCACGGCGTGCTTGAAGTAGTCGCGCTCGAGGTGCTCGAGCGTGGCGTCCTCGCCGAGGAACCACCAGGTGGCGGCGAAGGCATTGCGGAAGGCGTCCCAGGAGTTGTCGCGGCGCGCCTGGGCCTGGGCGAGCCCGTCGCACGCGGCGCAGGCGAGATCCGAGCTGCAGGCGCCGCACTCCTCGGGCCGGGTGCCGAGCGCGGAGAGGGCCTCTCGGTAGGAGGCGGCCGCGGCGTCGAAGGACTCGAGCTCGTCCTGCCGGGCCCGCGCGAGCGCGTACCAGGTGGCAGCGTCCGAGAGGGCGCGGGCGGCGGTTTCGTCAGGCGTCGCCGCCAGCAGGGCGGCGAGGAGGACAGGCGTCATGGGGTGGGGAGATTACCGCGACATGGCCGCGAGGAACGCCTTGGCGAGCTGGACGTGGTCGTCGGCCGGGCCCGCGAACTCCTCGAGGAGCTGAAGCGACTTCTTCGCGCTCGCGAGCTTCCCCTGCGCGAGGGCAAGGCCGACCCTCGCCCGGACGGCGACCGGGTCCCTCGGTTGATTCAGCGCGGTGACAAGCCGTTCGAACAAGCCCTTGCAGTCACCGCCGCGAAGCCGCGCCAGGCGGAACCACGCCAGGTCACTTACGCATTTAAGCGACTGGGGGTGGTCGTTGGCAACTCTGGAGCACGCCGCTGCCATGAGGGACGCCTGGTTGTTAACCCCCTCTCGGACGTTGCTGCGGCTGCTAGGTAAGTCCGCTCAACGTTGAGGGGAGCTGGGTCTACTGCAAGTCATCCCCGAGGCCCGCCGCCACGAACGGAAACGCCCCCTGCAACTCGTCGTAGAAGGCCAGCGCGCGGGCGTACCGGGCGCGGTTCTCGTTGCTGTCGTTTCGGGCGAGTGCGTCCGCGAACGCCTCCCGGCTGATTTTCGGCAGGGGCCACCCCGCGGGGAGCTGGAACAAGGGCGGACGCTTCAGCGGCAAGGAGTGCCCCTCAATCACTAAAAGGACCACCATCGGCGCGTCGCTTTTTTCTGGCGTTCGACCAGGGGCATTCCCGTTGCCAGTTCACGCTCGAACTTGGTCCGGTCGAGTGGAGCTCCCTTGGCCGCATCATCCCAGTGCCGTTCGACCCCAAACACGAAGGTGCAATACAGACCGTGCGGCCCCGCCCTAACGGCTTCCCCCAAGACGGCACTGCCTAGATCCCCACAATTTTGCTGGCAGCGCGCATCAGTAGAGCCGTCCTCTTGAATCTCTCGGGAGGCCACGTCACTTACACGCCCGCAGTAGGGGCAGGCCAATGAGATCGCGGGACTCTTAGTTTTCCAACTCCACTTGACCTGAACGCCCAAGTGACCGAGCCGCTTTTGCTCTGGCGGGATCTGGGCGGCAAGGTCAGCCTCCCTCCTCGCTTCGCGTTCGGCATCTTCGGCAGCGATACGCCTCTTCACATCCTCTGGGGTCTCAATAGCCACGCTTACCCTCCTTGGAGACGAAAGACGCTACAGCGGGCGCGCGGACCTCCGCATCCAGAAACAATGGAAGTCTAGAGGTCTGGGGAGGCGCTTGTCGAAGCGCTCGAGGTCGTCCGCGTCCACCTCGGGCAGGTGCAGCACGGCGTTCAAGAACCAGCGCGCGCGCGGGTGGTAAGCTTGGAGCGCCTGCACGGTGGGCATGGTCACGTTCTTCCTCCGCGAAACGGAAGGCCTACACTATTTCAAGGAGCGCTTGCGGGGACAGGCGTCTTGACGCCCCAAGTGGGCGCGCGGCACCGTCCCGATGCCCGGTGCCGGGCCTGTGGACGGGGCTTCGTGGCGGAGCTCTCCGTGGTGTGCGTCTACCGCGCCTTCGCGTGTGAACTGGGACAGGAGATCGAGCCGGGTCGCGGCAAGCCCGTGCTCCGGGTCATCGCCGGGGGCCGAGGCAGATAGCCACGGGCGGTTGGGTACCCCGCTACTTCTCCTTCGCCGCCCTAGCGGCCCACGCCTTCTGGTACGCGCGGATGGCGGCCTTGCTGGACGTCTCCTGGGTCGCGGTTGGGAACTTCGGAGTGGTCACCTTGCACTTCTGGACGCCGAGGAACTCCAGTTCCCGGAGATCCTTGACGCTGGAGAGCTCACGCAGGCTCTCGCAGGAGTAGAAGTTCAGCCTGCGCAAACCCTTGAAGCCTGCGATGGCGGAGACGTCCTTCAGCTGCTTCATCGCGCTGCACGAGAGGGTCTCCATCCCCGTATTGCGTGCCAGCGGCGCCAGCGACGTCGCGGAGCTCCACAAGAGGTTGACATCCTTCAACTGTGTCAATGGGGAGAGCGCATCCAGGTCACCCTTCCACTGGAAGGCGAGGCGCTCGAGCTTCTTGCACTTGCCCAGCCACTCGATGGATGTCTGTTCAGTCCACGGGAACCACCACGAGCGGAGGTTGGGGAGTGGGACGCCGGGCGGCGTCGTATTCCCTACGTGTGCCTCGACCTCCACGACCTCCAACTCCGGCCGGCGCTCCAAGCCCTCCACGGAGCCTGCGTGGTAGCGGAGCTTCAGCTCCCGCAGCGCGGGGTACTGCGACACGAACGAGAGGTCCTTCGCCGAAGAGCTCCTGAGCGACAACCGCTCGAGTGCGGGGGCGTCAAGGTACAGGGGCAGTTCCTCGGCCGAGAGCTCCAACCCGCAGACGAGCGCACGCTGCCCCTTCAGCCTCCCGGCCAGCGACATCAGCCGCCACGCCGCGCGCTCCCGGAAGTCCGCCCGGGTGCGCTTGTGCACCTCCGAGTCCGGCGTGATGACCAGCGAGCCGTCCTTCTCCAGGTAGAGCCCCGAGAGCAGCACCTCCGTCACCGAGTCGTCCCCGAGCGAGAGCCCCAGCTCCACCGCCTGGTGCACCGTCTCCCAGTCCTTCGCCGAGAGTCCCTTCCTCAACTGCACGAGGGACACGGACCGCGGTCCCTTGTTGCGTGCCGCGGTGGCCCGGCGCGCCTCCTCCCGCACCTTCCGCTCCGGCGCCTTCTGGCAGATCTCCGCGGCGAGCTGCTCGAGTGACGTCAGCTGCGTGTCCAGCGCCGAGTCCCCCAGGGCGAGCTCCGGGTAGACCGGCACGAGTGCCCGGAGCTGCTCCAGCAGCGGTGGAAGCGAGGCGCGCAACGTGTCCAGCGAGGGAGCTTTCGAGGTCTTCGTCATGCGACGGGTGTCTACCATGGGCCGCGTGAATCGCCGGTCACCTGCTGGATGTAGTCCCTCGCGCGCTGGACGCGGTCGTGGGCCGGGCCGAGAAGCTGGGTGAGGCGGTCCAGTGCTGCGTTCGTCGTGTCCGCGTCCGAGGAGGCGAGTGCGCGTCCCAACTGCACCCACGCGGACTTCCAGTCACCGGGGTCGGTCCACTGGGAAGCGAGTTGCTCGAAGTAGGCCAGGGTGTCCCTCCGCTTCAACCGCACGAGCCTCGTCCACGCGAGGTTGTTGAGGCTCACCAGCGTGTCCGGGTGCTTGGGGCCGAGTGTCTGGGATTGGGCGGTGAACGCCTCCTCGTACAGCGCGTCCGCCTCAACGTACTTCTCCCGCCGGATGTAGATGTTGGCGAGGGTGTTCAGGACGATGAGCGTGTCCGGGTGCCGGGGGCCGAGGACCTTCCTGCTCGCGTCGAGCGTCTCCAGTGCGAGGGGTTCGGCCTTCTCCAGGATGCCGAGCGACTCGTAGAGGTGGGCGAGGCTGCCACCCGTGGCGAGTGTCTCGGGATGTCCGGGGCCGAGGGATTGTTCGCTCGCCAGGAGCGCGCGGGAGAAGAGGGACTCCGCCTCCTCCGGACGTCCCAGCGCGAGGGAGATGGACGCGAGGTTGTGGAGGCTCGTGAGCGTGGACGGATGGTCCGGTCCGAGCAGTCTCTCCCGGAGCGACAAGGCCCTGCTCACCAGGGCATACGCCTCCGCGTGGCGGCGCTGCTGCTTGCGGAGCCAGCCCAGGTTGTTGAGGAAGGTGGCTGTCCAGGGGTGTTCCGGGCCGAGGGTGCGCTCGGCAATGTCGAGCACGCGCAGGTAGAGAGGCTCGGCGTCGTCGGCGCGGCCCGCGGACTCGTAGAGGAGGCTGAGATCGTTGAGGGTGACGAGGGTGTCCGCGTGCTCGGGGCCGCAGGTGAGTTCGCGGAGGTCGAGCGCCCGTCGGCCGAGCGCGATGCCCGCCTCGTACAGCCCGGCGCGCCGGAGGAAGGTCGCCGTGGTGGTGAGGCGCTCGGGGGAATCGTCCTCGACTGCCGGGTAACCCACGCGCGCCCGCTCCAACCCCAGCACGCGCCATGCGGCGAGCGGCACCACCACGGAGGGCCACGCCGAGCAGAAGGCTGCGAAGAAGGACAGGTCCAGCAGCGCGCGCTCTGCGCCTGAGTTGCGCCCGTTCACCAGCAGGTGTGTTACCCCGTGTCGCACCGCGTACGCCGCGAGCGGGCGGTCACTCCCCGCGGCGGAGGAGGCGGCGTCCCCGAAGACGTCGTGGAGGGCACGGCAACCCTGGGCGCGGAGTCGGGCCATGGTCACGCGCGCCTGGACCGGAGCAATGCCAGGTCCTCGGCCGCTTCCCGTGTGAGCGGGTGACTTGTCCCGACGCTCTCGGTGAACTCCGCCACCATCTGCTCCAACTCGCGGAGGGCTTCGTCGGTTTGTCCGGCCTGCTTCAACGCAGTTGCCAGATGATAACGATTGAGCGCGGTCCACCTCGCAGAGGGGCCTGACACGGCGAGTGTGCGAGAGAGATTCTCGCCGAACCAGGCGATGGACCTGGCCGGCTCGGTCTCTGCCCAGAGCTGGGCGAGGCTCGACGTACAGCCGTCGATGTCGCGCTGGGTGCAGTCCTTGTACGCGTGGGCGATCTCTACCGCGCGTTCAAGCGCGGTCTTCGCCCGCTCAAGTTGGTCGAGAGAATGGAGCACCTTGCCGAGTTCGCACCAGGCGGTGGACAGGCGGACGCCGTCCTCGGGCCAATAGGCCTGTCGAAGTGCCAGCAGCCGCTCGTAAAGCCCCAGCGCCTCCTGTTCGTCCACGTCCCGAAGGTGACGGGCAGATTCCAGCAGCACGCCGTCGAAGCTATCCGGCGCGAGGTTGTCGTTGAGTGAGACGAGGTGTCGATAGAGCCCGGCGGCTTCCTCCCAATCCGGCGAGGAGTCGGGCGCTCGGAGCGAGAGTGCGTTGGCGAGCGCGAGTTGGACGTCGACGAGGTCGGACGCGGTGGCGTGGCGAACCTCGGCAAGCGCATCCACGAGCGCACGGAGCCTCGGGACCGCCCGGTCGGCCACCTCCTCGAGTTGTAGCTCCATCCGCGCCAGCCGCATCTCCAGCGCCATCCACTCGTCCCAGTCTCGCCACCGTTGGACGCGGGGACGAAGTGCCTCGAGGCACGCCAGTGCGTGTGAAGACCTGTCAGTGCCCTCGAAGAAGGCGGCCAGATCGAACAGGTCATTCGTGGAATGCCGCTCGGTTCGAAGCCGCTGCTCGAGTGCGCGCTGAGCCTCTTCCCAGTCGGGAAGAGACAGGTAGACCGAGGGCAGTTCACGCGCTGGATCTCCCACTGGGAGAGACGCGGCACACCGCACGATCGCCACGAACCGACGCGGCCGGGAGATGAAGGACTTCGCACGGGCCCTTCGCCCGGCGAGCAGGCTGTGTGTGGGGGCGCGGAGAACCGTGTAGCGCTGGAGAGGTGAATGGAACTCGCCCGACGAAACACTCAGGGCGGCGTGGAGCTGCTTCAGCTTGCGCGGGCGAACCCTCGGCATGGTTACCGCCAATCGACCGTGATGGTGCCCACCCTCGTGTTGGACTCCAGGCTCCCGTTCGCCCCAGCGCCCAGCATCAACACCCCGGGCAGGCACGCCGATACCTCGGCCTCGAGCAGGGGCTCGCCGTCCAGCGCCACGCGCACGCTTCCGCCCTCCACCTTCCAGGACACCGTTCGCGGACCGGAAGTCGCCTTCCCCGGAGGGAGCGTCACCTTCCTCGGTCCACCTGCCACGCAGCGCCCGGACACCTCCAGCGCCTCGCGTGACAGCCCCACGGACAACTGCACGTCCGCCTCAAGCCCGAGCCCATCCACGCCTCCGCGCCGCGCAAGAACGTCCACTGCCCACGCCCAGCTCACGCCGCCGGCGGTGGGGGAGGAGAGGTCCACCCGCGCCTCTACCTCGAGCACCGGCCCCGCCAGCACCAGGCCCTGCGCCACGCCCTGGCCCCAGTCCCCGCCGAGTTCCCACCACCACTCGCCGCCGCGGAAGACGCGCGCCCACCGCTTATGTGCGCCCGCGTTCCAGGCGAACGCCGCCGCCTCGCTCGGGCTGAACCGTGCCCTCATGGCCGCTCCTCCTGTCGCGCGAGCCACGCCTCGACGAACGCGTGCTCGCGCGTCGTGGCACAGCGGTGCGTGAGCTCGCCCGCGAGGATGCGCGCCGGCCTCCCACGCGTGAACCACGAGGTCCCCATCCACATGAGCGCGCGCCGTCCCGGCCTCGCGAGCGGCCGGTGCGGCCTCGCAATGCCGCTCTGCCGTACCTCCTCCTCGCAGGAGACGAGGAACTCGCGCACCGCGGGGTGGTGCACGTGCCGCGTGAAGATGTCGGATCTCTCTCCGTGCTCGTGCATCCAGCGGAACACCGTCCGCCACAGCGGCCCCGCCCGGCCAAGGGCCTCCCGGGGGTCGAAGCTGCCGGGGTGGGCGCCCAGCTCCAGCCCGTAGCGAAGCGGATCTTCCGCCGTCACACCCTCCGCCGCCGGGGCCAACGCCAGGCACAGCCGAAGCGCGTGCGGCGTGGGCGTGGCGCGAGACACCTGGGCTGCCAGCCAGCGTGCCGACTCGGGCGGGAGCCGCGTGGGCCACTCCTCGTCTGGCACCATCACCGCGTTGGTCATGGCCACCAACACGTCCGGCACCGGCGCCGTCACGGGGAGCTTGCCCAGGGGGAGACCCTCGATGACGGCCTCCCACGCCTCCCAGCGCGTGTCCGGCGCAGCGGTTGCCGGCACTGCAAGGACATTCCATGACGACGCAGAGGGCAGGGCGCCCAGCACCTCCCGCTCGGGGGCGGAGAGGGAACGCGCATCCGTCTCCAGCAATCCCCGCAGCGGCCCGGGCCAATGCGACGGCGAGACGCCATTCTCGAGTGACGTCACCAGCACCTGGCGGATGGCATCCGGGCCTGCGCCCGACAGCGGGGCATGCAGCCACTCGCCGAGCACCGCCAGCGCCTCGTCCCGGTCCGGCCCCGCGGCCGCGGAGGCGACCAGCGCGTCCGCGAAGTGGGTGGGCACCAGCGCTGCGGCGCCCGGTGCGGAGTCGATGACCGCGAGCAGCGCGCGGAACCGGTCCGCGGTCGGGCGCCCGTCCCGCAGTGTCTCGGTGAAGCGCCTCAGCGCGAGCGCGCCGGCGAGATCGTACTGGAGCACCTCGGCCGCGAGCGGCCACAACCGGGGATTGCCGGCCACGGTGTCGTCCTGGCGGATGAGCGCCTGGCCGCGGCTCCACGGATCCCGGATTCTCCGGAAGTGGGCCGTCACCGCCTCCACGTCTCCGCGGAGTCCGGCTGCCCGCGCGAGCGCGAGCTCGAGGAAGTCCGAGTCCGCGACCGGCAGCACCGTGCGCTCCACCTCGGCGAGCCGGGAGAGCGCGTCGTCGTCCATGCCCGCACCCGTCGCCTCGAGCTGTCGCACGAGGCAGCACGCACCCAGGGCCGCGAGCCTGTGGCGGGCGTCCCGCTCGTTGCGCGTGGCGGCGAGCGCGAGGAGCGCGTCGAAGAGCGGCCGCTGCAGCGCCGGGGCCTCCAGCGTTCCAACGAGGTGGCGCGCTGCCTCGGAGAGGCAGCCGTAGTACTCGCTGCCGATTCTCCCGAGCATCCCCGCGCACCAGCGCGCCGCGTCCCAGCCCCCTTCCGCGAGCGCGGGGAGGAGGGAGGCGCGGATGCCCAGCAGCGCGTCGCGAAGCACCGCGTCCGTCCACGGCAGGGCGTGGAGTCCCTCGAGGAGCCGGAGGACGGGTGCGTGGAGTTCGTGCCGCGTGGAGAGCGCGTCCAGCGCGGAGAGGGCGTTCCCGATGTCCGAGCCGCGCAGTGCGGTGCACGCGGACGAGAAGAAGGCGAGCAGCGGCTGCTCGTCACCGGTGGCGGTGAAGGCATCCACCGCGGCGGCGATCTCCGGTGCGAGGGACGGCACGTCGCGCCGGGGTTGGAGGGGCTGGAGCCGCTCTGCGCGGAGGGCAGTCGAGGCCCAGTCCGGGAGCGGCACCCCGGCGCTGGAGAGCAGGAAGGCGGGCAGCTCCAGGTCCAGCGCGGTGGGACGGAACGGGGCCTGTCCGAGCAGGCCGAGGAGCGCCGCCGGGGAGCGGCCCTCGGACTGGAGCCGGCCCACGGCCACGGCGAGGACGGTGCGCCAGAACGGCGGATCGATCCCACCGCGGTGCTGGTCCTGGTCCAGCCGCTTGAGCGCCTGCGCAAGACCGTTCAGCGCAGTCTCGTCCAGCGCCTCGAGCGCGGGCCGCCACCCGTCCAGCCGGGCGCCTGCGGAGACGCGGGCCCACTCGAGCTTGAGCACCGCGACGGCAAACTGGTCCGCGCGGTCGTTGTCCCGCGCGGAGACGGCGAGGCGGTAGAGATCCCCCGCCTCGCGCCAGGCGCCGTCCTGCAGCCGCCGCAGCAGCCGCGCGTGCCAGGGGCGGTCCAGG
>JBDLRJ010000015.1:0-12043 GCA_039800145.1 Pseudomonadota bacterium
CAGACGTCCCCAAGCGGCCGGGCTTCGAGGGGCTCTCGCGCGCTGCCGCCCTGGAGAAGGTCCTCCATGGCTGATGCTCCCGCCTGGCTCCGCGCCGTCCGGCACGTCACGGGCTACAGCCTGTCCACGCTGCAGTCCCCGGACCTGGAGACGGCACACTGGGGGAGAGAGCTCGGCGTCAGTCCGCGCAAGCTCGCCCGGGCGCTGGACCGGCTCGCGCTGGAGCAGCCCCTGGACGAAGCACAGCGGGCCCGCCTGCTCGCGGCCCGCACGGTGGGCGCCTGGAGACGGGAGCTCGGCGGCGGGGTCGCAGGTGGGGGCGTGGACCTGGCCGCACAGCTCTCCTCGGGCACGTTCGATCCCTCGCAGCTCACCGAGGAGCGCGTCACCGAGGAGCTGCTGGACGTGGTGGTGCTGAAGACCGGCCACGCGCGCTCCCAGCTGAACCTGGACGCAGACCTCGAGGCGGACCTCGGCATCGACAGCGTGAAGCAGGCGCAGGTGCTCAGCCACCTGCGGAAGAAGTACCCCGTGGAGTTCCGCCACGGGCTGCGGCTGCGCGACTACCCCACGCTGCGCTCGTGGGTGCGCTTCGTCATGGAGGCGGCGCGCAACCACGGGAAGCTCGCGCTCAAGGCGGGGACGGCCGCCCCGCTCCGCGCCGCGGTGCGCGAGCGGCTCGCGTGGGTAGAGGAAGCCCCGGCCGCCCCCGGGACGCACGCGCTCCCTTTACATTGGACGTTTTTGCAAGCAGGCGAGGGCACGTTCCCGGCGGCGCTCGAGGCACGGCTGCGCGCCGCTGCCGCGGGGCCCGGGGAGGCCCGCGGCGCGGTCGTCCTGGTCCCGGGCACCGGCCGCGCGGAGGAGATCTCGAGGTGGACGTGGGCCGTGCTCGCGCAGCTGCGCACCCTCCCGCTGGACGACGGCCTGCGCGTGCTCGCCCTCGGCGTGGGCACGCGGGAGGGCGCCGGCGAGAACGCCTGCTTCGCCGCGCTCTCGGGGGCACTCAAGGCGTGGGCGCAGGAGGAGCCGCGCGTCGCGGTGGCGCTGCTGCGGGCCCCCCCGTCCGCGTGTGAAGCGGCGCCCGGGGCGGTCGCGGAGGCGGGGCTCGCGGAGCTGCAGCGGGGGGGCGGACGCGAGGTGGCCTTCGAGGCGCCGGGGCAGCTGTGGTCGCGGGCCGCGGTGGCAGAGCCGCTGCGTCCCGAGGGACCGGAGGGGTGGGCCGTGCCGGCGCGTCCCCGGCTCGTGGTGACCGGCGGGGCGCGCGGCATCGCCGCGAAAGTTGCGGCGGACCTCGCGGCGCGGTGCGGGGCGAGGCTCGTGCTGCTGGGGCGCAGCGCGGAGGGGCACGCCGAGGTGCAGGCCACGCTCGCCTCCGTGCGGGCGGCGGGGGGCGAGGCGGCCTACGTGGAGGGGGACGTGGCGGAGGCCGGCGCGGCGCGCGCGGGGCTGGAGCGCTGCCAGGCCCTCTTCGGCGGCGTGGACGGCGTCCTGCACGCGGCCGGGGTGCTGGAGGACGGCCCGCTCGTGGAGAAGACGGAGGAGGCGTTCTGCCGCGTGCTGGCCCCGAAGGTGACGGGGCTCGAGCGGCTGCTCGACGCGGCCGAGGCGCTGCCCGCGTTCCCGCGCACCTGGGTGGCCTTCTCGTCCATCGTGGCGTGGCGCGGCAACGCGCGGCAGGTGGACTACGCGGCGGCCAACGAGGCCATGGCGGCGCTGCTGCGCGCGCGGGGTGCGTCGCGGGGTGCGCGCGTGCGGGTGCTGGACTACGGCCCGTGGGCAGACGTGGGGATGGCGGAGCGCTCGGGGCTGTCCCGCTTCCTGCGCGAGGCGGGCGAGGGGCTGGTGGGCGTGGAGGAGGGCTGCGCGGCGCTCTGGGGCGAGCTCGCCTCCGGTGGCGAGGGGCCGGTGGAGGCCACGTGGTGCCCGGCCGAGGTGCCGCTCGTGGAGGTGGTGAACCACCCGGCGGACGGCCCGGGCGCCCTGCGCGAGCAGGCGTGGCTCCTCGAGCGCGTGGAGAGGAGCCCGGACGGCGTGCACCTGCGGGCCACCCGCACGCTGTCCGTGGAGAAGGATCTCTGGCTGCAGGATCACTCCATCTTCGAAGATCCCCTCATGCCGGGCGCGGTGGGGCTGGAGCTCCTGGTGGAGGCCGCGCGCGCGCTGCTGCCGGGGCTCCCGCTCCGCGCGGTGGAGGACTTCCGCATCCACGCGGCGGTGACGCTGATGGGCGTTCGCACGCTCCCGGTGACGCTGAAGGCAGCGGCCGAGGTGGGGCGGAGCCCCGGCGAGCGCGTGGTGCGCTGCGCGCTGGAGCTCGCGGGAGGCAGCCCCTGCTACACGGCGAGGGTGCGCCTCGGCGGCGCGCAGCAGGACGCCGAGCGGCCGTCCCTTCCCGGCCTGCCCGCGCCCCGCCACGCGCCCGTCCCGGGCGCCCACGACCGGACCGCCCTCTACGAGCGCATCCGGCTGGGCCCCGCCTTCCACCTGCTGGAGGAGGCCTCCGTCGTGCAGCCGCCGGCGGGAGGAGGCCGCGCCCGGTGCACGGCGCGCACCGGTCCGCTCCGGCCCGCGCGCTTCTTCCGGCCGGGCGTCCCGGTGGCGCACTTCGCCGCGGAGCCGCTGCTCGTGGAGTCCGGCTTCCACGCCGCCTCGTGGTTGCGGCTGCAGCTTGCCGAGGCCGTGGTGGTGCCGCGCGCCATCCGGGCGCTGGAGGTCCACGGCCCGCTGGACGTGGAGCGGCCCGCGTGGTGGGCGGTGGAGGAGGAGGCCGCGGGAACGTTCCAGCTCTCGGCGTGGCAGGAGGACGGGTCCGGGGTGGCGCGGCCCGTGGTGTCGCTGCGCGGGTACGAGACGTTCGACGTCACGGCCATCTCCTCGTGGCAGGCTTCGGCCGGGAAGGCTTCGACATGAGCGTGAAGGGAAAGACGTTCGCCGTGATGGGCGTGGCGGACCGCGAGAGCATCGCCTGGCACGTCGCCTGCCGCCTGCAGGACGCGGGGGCCACGGTGGTGGTGGGCTACCAGCAGCGCTTCCTCAGCCGCGTGCGGCTGCTGCTCCAGGAGCGGCCCGGCATCCTCGGGCAGAAGGCGGACGTGCTGGACGGCGACGAGCTGGACGCCTTCTTCGCGCACGGCGCGTTCGAGGGGGGAAGGCTGGACGGGCTGGTGCACTCGGTGGCGTACGGACCGCCGTCCGTCTTCACGCGCCCGCCGAGCCAGGTGAACGTGCGCGACTTCACCGAGACGCTGGACGTCTCCACCCACTCGCTCGCGCGGGTGGTGCGCCACGCGAAGGGGGTGCTGCGCCCCGGGGGCAGCGTGGTGACGCTCAGCTTCCTCGCGGCCCAGCGGGCCATGCCGCTGTACGGGATGATGGGCGTGGCCAAGAGCGCGCTGGAGAGCCTGGTCCGGTACCTGGCGGTGGAGCTGGGCAGGGACCGCATCCGCTGCAACGCCGTGTCGCCGGGGCCCATCGAGACGTTGGCGGCGCTGTCGGAGATCGTCGCGCTGAAGAGAGATCCTTCCGCGCTGGAGCAGCTCCCCAGCGTGCGGCTCCGCGAGCTGCTCGGCCGCCACGGGCTGGACCTCTCGGTGTTGAAGGCGCAGTCGGAGCCGTCCGAGGAGGACCTCGCCTTCGCGCGCGCGGTGTGGAAGGAAATCCAAGAAGAGTTCGCCTCGCGCAGCGCGCTGCCGGAGCTCGTGACCGCCGAGGACGTGGCGGACTCCGTGGAGTTCCTGCTGTCGGACGCGAGCCGGAAAATCACCGGCCAGGTGGTGATGGTGGACTGCGGGTTCTCCTCGTGCCTGCTGGTGTGACGCCGCGCGTGGTGCTGGGCCGCGCCGCGGGGCCGGCCTCCCCTCGGGCGCTGGGCGAGGTGGCGGCCCTCCGGGCCCTGCGGCGGCTCGGCCTGTCCGCGGACGTGTCGGTCCGGCGCACCGCGGACGGCGCACCGCGCGCGTGGCTGGGGCCGCTGCCCCTCCCCGTGTCCCTGTCGCTCTCCCACTCGGGCGGCCGCGCGGTGGCGGCGGCCTCGCGGGACGCGCGCGTGGGATTGGACATCCTTGCAGGACCGCTCGAGGACGCGGGGCTGTGGGAGGACTTCTTCACCGCGCCCGAGCGCGCGGCGCTGCAGGGGGTGGAGGACGGGCTGCGGGTGGGCTTCTCCGCGAAGGAGGCGGCGTGGAAGGCGCTCGGGGGGGCGGGCCCGTCCGAGTTCCGCCGCTACGAGGTGTCGGTGGACCGGCCGGGGCCGCGCGGACACCTGCTCGGGACGGTGACGACGGTGGTGGAGCGCGGACCGCGCGCGGGGGAGACGGCCACGCTGCAGCTGCGCACCTGGCCCTCCCGCGGAGACCGGCTCTCGCTGTGCACGGGGACCTTCCCGTGAACCCGTGGCCCGTGCCGTGGCGGTGGAAGTGGCCCTTCGGGGCGCTGGTGTGGGCCACCGCGCTCGGGCTCTACGCCCAGGTGAACCACCTGTCCTTCCAGGAGGCCACGCCGCAGGCGTTGAACGCGCTGGACCGGGCGCTGCCGTTCTGGCCGTGGACGGTGTGGATGTACCTGAGCGGCCTGCTGTACGTGGGGGTCTGCTGGTACCTCGCGGCCTCGGTGCGCTGCTTCCACCGGCAGGCCCTGGGGCTGCTCTCCACCGTCGCGGTGAGCTGCGTGCTCTTCCTGCTGTTCCCCGCCCGCTTCCCGCGCGAGCTCGTGGGCTTCCCCGACGGCCCGCTCTCCTTCAGCGAGGAGGCGGTCCGCGTGCTCTGGGGCGTGGACAACCCGTCGAACACCACGCCGAGCCTGCACGCGAGCCTCGCGGTGGTGCTCGCGCTCGATTTCCGCTGGGACGGCGGCTACCCGCGGGCGCCTGCGTTCCTGATGTCCCTCTGGGCAGCAGGGCTGGTGGCCTCCGCCCTCACCACGCGGCAGCACACGGCGTGGGACGTGGCCAGCGGCGTGGCGCTCGGGGTGGCCATGCACCTGCTCTTGCGACGCGCGCTGCCCCGCTGAGGAGGGTCCGCTCAGGGACCATGCCCGAGCGGCGCGGCCAGCAGTCCCGCGGGGCGGGGACGCGGCTCGCCTGCATCCGGCGCGAGCGCCTGGCGGGGTTCCACCGTGGGCCCCTCCACGGGGCACGTTCCACCGGATACCACCGTGTCCAGCGAAGGGTCCCCGAAGCCCGAGATGCGCGCCGGGACCGAGACGTTGTTCCACCCGCCGCCACCGCCGCGCGTCACCTTGAAGTGCAGGTGCGGCCCGCACGCCCAGCCCGTCTTGCCCGCGAAGCCGAGCAGCTCTCCCGCGCGCACCTTCTGGCCCGCCTTCACCCGCACGTCCCGGAAGTGCAGGTACTGCGTCTCGTTGCCGTCCACGTGGCGCAGCACCACGTAGTTGGCGTGGCGCGCGAAGGCCTCGTCACAGCCGCCGAGCGCGCTGTCGCCGCGGGCGAGCCGCACCTCTCCGTCCGCGGCGGCGGTGATGGGCGTGCCCTCCGGCATGCGGAAGTCCCACGCCCACACGTCCGTGTCGCGGTGGCTGCCCGTGTCGTGCGCCTGGCTGACGACGAAGGCGTACCCACAGGGGAACGGGGGGCGGACTTCCGGCACGTCCTCGGGCGCAGGGGGCGCCTGTTGGAGCACCAGGGACACGGCGAGCAACGGGAGGGCGTACACGGCGGGACCTGCAACAGCCCGCGCGCGCCTCCCTTTCCATGCACTTGGGGCAGGCCGGTCAGCCCGGCCGCAGGGCAGCTGTCCGGTTTCGGGCGGAGGTGGGGGGGCCCAGCGTTGACCAGCTGATGGGCTCCCGAGGAGGAACCTTCGCGCGGGGCCGACCGCTCCCTAGCTTGCCCGCGCCGCGCCGCACCCCTTTCCCGGAGCCCCGAATGGACACGACCACCCGCGCCCCCAAAGTCGCCGTGCTCGACGAGCACGCCTTCCTCCGCGAGGCGCTCGCGCGCCTGCTGGAGCAGCAGGGCCTGCCGCTGGTCGTCCAGCACGCGGACCCTGCTTCCTTCCTCGCACTGCTCGAGCAGGCCACCGCGGACGTGGCGCTGGTGGAGGTGCTGCAGCGCGGCGAGTCCAACCTCTCGCTGCTCGAGTCGCTGCGGCAGTTCCACCCGGAGGTGCGCGTGCTCGTCTACACCGCGAGCACGGAGCCGGGCATCGCGGACCGCTGCTTCCAGGCCGGCGCGGCGGGGCTCCTCCACAAGCGCTCGAGCACGGGAGAGGGGCTCATCCAGGCGCTGCGCGCGGTCGCCTCGGGGCAGAACGTCTTCCCCTCTGACTTCCTGGCGGGGATGTTCGACTCGCGCCCGCAGCGTCCGCCGGAGGCCACCCGCCTGCGGGAGCTCTCCGCGCGCGAGCGGGAAATCCTCGGCTACATCGGCGAGGGGGCGGACAACCTGAAGATCGCCTCCCTGCTGGGCATCTCGGAGCGCACCGTGAAGGCGCACGTCTCCAACCTGTACCGGAAGCTGGCGCAGGAGAACCGGACCCAGATGGCGCTCCTGGCCCGGCAGATGGGCGTGCGCCCGCTGCAGGCAGGCCCTACGGGTTGATCTTCAGCGTGCGCGGGAGTCCCTGCGCGTCCACCCGCACGGAGGCGGGCCGACCCTCCGTCTCCGCGCCCACCTTCTCCAGCGTGGAGAGGAAAGGAACCGGGCGGCCGTCCAGCTCGAGCACCAGGTCTCCCTCCCGCAGCCCAGCGGCGCGCGACGACGTGCCCTCGTCCACGCTCACCACGTAGAGCGCGCCGGTTGCAGGACCGAACTGTGGGGGCAGCACCGCGAGCGTGGCCCCGCGGTAGGACACCCACCGCGCCGCGTCCGCGTGCACCCCGGCGTAATCCTTCCGCGGGATGCGCACCCGCGCCCACGCCACCTCGCCGGCCTGCGTCCTGCCCTGCACCACCTGCAGCTGCAGCGCCCCCCCGAGCCTGCGCTCGAGCGCGGCGCGGAGGGCGGCCCCCGTGGACGCAGCACCCCCGAAGCGCCGCACCAGCTGCTCGCGGAGTCCCGCGTCCTTCGGCAGGAGCTCCTCGGCGAGCCGGGCCAGGGCCGCCGTCTCTGCTGCAGCGGCTGCCTCCTGCCCTCCCTGCGAGGGGCCGCCCTGCGCCCAGGCGGTCACCTGCGAAGCGGCCTCCACGAAGGCGGGGCCCTGTGCCCAGTCCGGTGGCCCTCCCGGCTCGGCGAGAGCGGGCGCGGGCGCGGGCGCGGGCACGGCAGGAGTGGGAGCAGGCGCGCCCACCGGCGCGGGGCCGGGGCTCGGCGCGGACGGCGGCGTGCGCACCGCTTTCTGCTCGAACCGGCCGGCGAGCCAGGTGCCCCCGCCGAGGCCCACGGCCGCCAGCAGCACCACGCCCACCACCGCGACGACCGCCGCGCGCCGGGGACCCGGGCGGGCCGGCTGCTTCACCGGCACCGCGACACTCGGCGTGGTGACCACGTCGTCGAACGGCTCGGCCCCGGGTGCTGCCGGGGCCGCCTGCGCCCGCACCGCGCTGGACGTGGCTGCGCGCTGGAGGCCGGTGACCCGCCGGGGCATGGCAGCGGTGGGCACCGGGGGTGGCAGGGGCTCGTCCACCGGCTCCTGCCTGCCCACCAGCACCGCGAGCCAGGAGATGTCTCCGAGCGAGAGCGGGGCGTCACACCGCCTGCAGGGCGCCGGGGGCGGCACGCGCCGCGAGAGCGCCTTCTGCAGCTCGGACACCTTCACGAGCGCCGAGCGCGGGGCATTGCACTGGATGCACTGTCCCTCGAGCACCACGGACTCCAGCGCCACGCGTCCCTGCAGCAGCGCGTCCGCGGAGGCCTCCACCACCGCGCGCGGGGCGCCCAGCAGCTTCACCGACGTCACGTCCTCGCCGAGCGTGGCGAGCGCCGTGCCCAGCTGCCGGATGCCGGCGGGATCGAACCGGGGCACGTCCGTGAGGTCCACGGCCACGCCCCCTTCCACGCCGTCCAGCACGCGGCGCCACCGCAGGCTCGCGTCCAGCGGCGCACGCACCTTCACCCGCGTGACGCTCCCCTCGATGAGCTTCTCCACGCGCTCGGGTGCGGCCTGGGCCTGGCCGCGGAGCGGCTTCAAGGCCGCCTCCACCGCGGGCGGCAGCGTCCCGAGCCTCGCAGGGCCGAACGCCAGGTAGCTGCGCGCGTCGTCGTCGAAGTCCGCGGGCTCGCGGCAGGCGGTGCACGGCTGCGGGGGCACCTGCCCCGCCGCGAGCGCGTCCGCGTGCGCCTCCACGTCCAGCAGTCCCTGGAAGGACTGGCCGCAGGCGGGGCACTGGTACGGGGCGAAGAAGGACACCACGCGCCCGGGGCCCGCGAACTTCTTCACCATGGAGAGCTGGCTCACCACGGGCTCCGAGCAGTTGACCAGGTGCAGGGACGTCAGCCGCTGCTCGCACGTGCCGAGCATCTGGAGCCACTCCCGCACGCCGAAGCTGGTGACGCGCTCCACGCGGCGCAGGTCGAACACCACGTCCCCGCCGAGGGACTGCCCCACCTCGGCGCCCTGGAACTTCTCGTTGAGCTTGCCCTTGAAGGACACCACGGTGACGGGGCCCACGCGCTGGAACTCCGCGTGCTCGGACGCGGGGAAGGGACGCAGGACGGGCTGGGGATCCGTGGTGGCCGGTGACTCCACGTTGACGTGCGTGTCCGCCTCTTCGTGTGGCTCCTCCCCCCTGGACGCAGGCTGCAGCAGCTCCACGCTCGCGGTGCCGGCCAGCACCGCGCGGTAGGCGTCCGCGCGCTCGCCGAACAGCTCGCGCATGAACCGGCCCAGCGCCAGCGTGGAGAGCGACATCCCGCGGCTCACGGCGAAGCCCTCCAGCGCCTCCTGGAGCTGCTGCGCCGTCTGGTACCGGGAGGCGCGGTTCTTCGCGAGCGCCTTCATGACGATGGCGGCGAGCTCCGGCGGGTACCCCGGGACGAGCGACGTGGGCGGCTCCACCGGCACGTCCAGGATGGCGCGGATGATGGCCACCTCGCTCATCTGCTGGTACGGGCGCTGGCCGGTCGTCATCTCGTACAGCATGACGCCCACGGCGTAGACGTCCGCGCGCCGGTCCAGCGCCTCCCCCAGCACCTGCTCGGGGGCCATGTACGCGACCTTGCCCTTGAGGACCGCGTTCTCCGTCTTGTTGAGGCGGTTCTCGGCGCGCGCGATGCCGAAGTCCACCACCTTCACCCCGCCCTCGTAGGTGACGATGACGTTCTGCGGGGAGACGTCCCGGTGCACGATGCTGAGCGGCTGCCCGTCCACGCCCACCGCCTCGTGCGCGCAGTGCAGCCCGGCGAGCACCCCGGACAGGACGGTGAGCGCCACGTCCAGGCGCATGGGCTCGCCCCGGCGGCGCAGCACCCGGAAGATGTTCCGGATGTCCTCGCCGTTCAGGTACTCCATGCTGATGTACGGCGAGCCCTCCAGCGTCCCCATCTCGAACATCTGGACGAGGTTGGGGTGCTGCAGCAGCGCCCCGATGCGCCCCTCGTCCCGGAACATCCGGAGGTACTCGGCGTCCTTCGCGTGCGAGGGCAGCACCCGCTTGAGCACCACCAGCTTCTCGATGCCGGACGGGTTGCGCTCGCGCGCGAGGAACACCTCCGCCATCCCGCCCGAGGCGAGGTGCTTGAGGACCTGGTAGCGCCCTGCCGCGGTGGACATCAACGCGCCATCCCCGCCCGGCGCGGCAGCGTCAGCACCACCTCGCGCGGCGTCCCCGCGGTCTCGAGCTTCAGCGTCACGGACGCACCGGGCAACCCCGCCGCCAGGGCCTCGGAGAGGGCCTGCGGAGACGCCACCGGCTCGCCGTCCACCGCGAGCACCAGGTCACCCGCTGCCACGCCCTTCTCCTGCGCCGGCCCCCCCGAGACGGACAGCACCACGAGCTCCGCCTCCGTCCGCGTCGAGGCCTCGAGCGTGGGAAAGAAGCGGCCCACCTCCAACCCGAGCCCGCTCCCGGTGGCGGCGTAGAGGTCCACCACCGACTGGAACGTCCCGGTGGACACCTTGAAGCGCACGGGCCCGGACACCTTGCCCTCCCTGCGCTTGAGCTGCGCGTCCGTGCGCTGCAGCACCAGGAGCTCGGCCGTCTGCCGCTCGAGCCGGGTGACGATGGGCGCGAGGTTGCCCTCGAGGTCTCCCGGCGGGTGGGCCGCGAGGTAGGCGCCGATGGGGCTGCCCACGAGCTTGCCCTGCACCGCCTTCACCACGGCGAAGAGCGCGCCGGTGCGCGCCTGGGCAATGGCCGCCTCTTCGCTCTCGGCGTCGCGCGCGCGTCCCACGGCGTAGAAGGCCTCCCCCTCCTGCGAGAACGCCGCGTCCGCCCACGCGGGCGGGAGCTCCACCGGGGGCTCCACCGGGGCAGGCGGCGGCGCCACCACGACCGGGGCCGGGGCGGGCGCAGGGGGCGGCGTCACCAGCGGGCCTCGGAGCAGCAGCACCCCGAGCAGCCCCGCGTTCAGCAGCCCCACGCCGAGCGCGGCTGCGACCGCGAGCGACGTCCCGCTCCCCTGCGGCGCAGCGGCGGGCTCCGCCACGGGCGCAGGCGGCGTCTTGGGCTCCACGGGAGGCAGCGCCGCGGCGCGCACCTCCTCGCGTGGAATCTTCCGGCTCTCCTCGCCGGCGAGCCGCTCGAGCAGGCCGTGCAGCGTCTCGAACGACAGCGCGGCGTTGCAGCGCTTGCACACCGCGTAGGGCTCGCGCCCGTTGCGCAGCGCCTCGGTGGCGTCCTCCACGCGCAGCTGCACGGGGCGCGCGGTGGCGCAGGAGGCGCAGTGGCCCTCCACGAGCGCGGTGCCCACGGTGAGGCGGGGATCCCTCTTCCCGCTCGAGAGCGCCTCGAGCAGCGACACCGGCGTCCCCTCCAGCTGCAGCGAGTCCACGTCCTCGGGCAACCGCCTGAGCGCCGCCGCCAGCGCGGAGATGCCGCCGGGCGTGTTGCCCGGAGAGGAGGCGAGTTCCAGCACCACGTCTCCCTCGAGCCCGTCGAACACGCGCGGCCAGCGCAGCGCCTCGTCCATGCGCGCGTTGATGCGGACGCGGTTCACCCGCCCGTCGATGAACTTCTCCACCGGGTCCACCTGGCCGATGGCCGCAAGGCCGTCCACCGCGCGCAGCACCTCCGGCGGGGGGACGTGCGGCACGGGGCCGAACGAGAGGTAGCTCCGCGCGTCGTCGTCGAACTGGGACGAGGTGGCGCACGAGGGGCAGTCCACCGCGGGGAACTCCTGTGCCTTCAGGGCCGCGGCGTCGTGCTGGCAGTCCAGCAGCGTGGAGAACTGCGCGCCGCACCGGGCGCAGAGGTACGGGGCGAAGAAGGAGAGGATTTTCCCGCCGCCGGCGAAGCGGCGAATCATCCCCAGCTGGTTCACCACCGCCTCGCTGCACCGCGCGAAGTAGAGCTCCGAGCCCTTCGGCTCGAGCTCCGAGAGCATCTGCAGCCACTCGCGCACGCCGAAGCTGGTGATGCGCTCCACGTCCGCGAGGTCGAACAGGAGCTTCTTGCCGGCGAGCGCGGACACCTCGCGCCCCTTGAAGGTCTCGCTCAGCTTCCCGCGGACGCGCACCACGGTAACGTCCTCGGAGCGGTCCACCTCCACCACCGCGTGGGCGGACGGCACCTTGTCCGCGCCGAGCAGCCGCGTCACGCGGCGACCCGGCTCCCTCGGCGCAGCGCGGACCGCGGGAGCGGGAGCGGGAGCGGGCGCAGCGGCGACCACCACGGTGGGGGCGCGCACCAGCCCGGAGGCGGCGGGCGGCAGGTCCCCGAGCGCAGGCGGGAAGACGGGCGCCGGCAGCGGGCGGAGATCCGAGTCACCGCTCGGGAGCGACTGCTCGAAGCGCCCCGTCGGCGCCGCGGACACCGGTGCGCCGAGCGGCGCCTGGGCCTTCACCACCGGGCGCGCCGTCTCGGTGTAGGTGGTGAGCGTCATGGTCTGGTTGTGCAGGTCGCACCGCCCCGTCGCGTACGGGGACAGCTCGCCGTACGAGTAGAAGCCCGTGAGCTTCGCCCCCTTCGGCAGCACCTCCATCACCGC
>JBDLRJ010000016.1:0-2691 GCA_039800145.1 Pseudomonadota bacterium
TGGGCATCACCGCCTTCTTCTTCGTGGGCTCGCTGTCCTTCTTCCGCACCATCAACGAGCTGGCGAAGGGGATGGGCTGGGCGCGCCTGCCCGGCGAGTACCAGGCCTTCAAGAACCTGACCGACGGCGTCATCGCGCCGCTGTGGGGCGTGATGATCGTCATCACCGCCATCATTGCCCCCATCCTCTCCATGCGGCTGTTCGCGGAGGAGAAGCGGAACAAGACGTTCGAGCTGCTGATGACCGCGCCGGTGAGGCCCATCGAGATCGTGCTCGGGAAGTACCTGGGCGGGCTCGTCATCGTCACCACCACGCTGGGACTCACCATCCTCTTCCCGCTCATCCTGTCCCTGTACGGCAAGAGCGAGTCCGGGAGCGCGCTGGAGTGGAGCACCATCCTGCTGGGGTACCTAGCGGTGCTGCTCTACGGGGCGAGTTGCCTGGCGGTGGGGATGTTCGTCTCGTCCCTCACCGAGTCCCAGATGCTCGCGGGCGTCATCACCATCATCGTGATGCTGGCGCTGCTGCTGGTGAAGGGGCTCACGCAGACCGCGGACGAGCCGCTGCGCAGCATCGTCGGGTACCTGAGCTTCGACACGCAGCTGCAGAACCTCATGAAGGGCGTGCTGGATCTCAAGGCCATCGTCTACGTGGCGAGCATCAGCGTCTTCTTCATCTTCCTCACCCACCGCTCCGTGGAAGCGCAGCGGTGGAGCTGAGCGCGGAGGCACGGACATGAACACGCGAACCATCGGGAAGATCCTGGGCGCCGCGGGGCTGGTGCTGCTGCTCTCGAGCGGCTTCACCTGGCTCGTCACCAGCGGCAGCGCCGCGCTCGCGGGGGCCAAGGCCGCCTCGGGCGTGGTGCTGATCGGCTTCTTCTTCTTCACGAACTGGGAGGGCATGGGGCAGTTCGCCAACCGCAGGTCCTCCGCCTTCGTCGCCTCCTCCGTGGTGATGACGGTGGCGGTGCTCGCGGGCCTCTCCGCCCTCAACTACGTGGCGGCGAAGAAGAACAAGACGTGGGATCTCACCAGCAAGAAGATCTACACGCTGGCGCCCCAGACGCAGTCCGCGCTGAAGGACCTGAGGGAGAAGGTGAAGGCCATCGGGTTCCTCGCGAGCAAGGACCCGGCCTACGAGCCGCTGGAGAACCTGCTGCGCCGCTACGCGGACGAGGCGCCGGAGAAGTTCGAGTACGTCTTCAAGGATCCCATGAAGCACCCGGACCTGACGGCGAAGTACAACGTCAAGCAGGGGGCGAGCACCGTCGTGCTGGTGCGCGGCGAGGGCGAGAAGCAGACCCAGACCTCCCTCAACATCATCAGCGAGCAGGAGCTCACCAACGCGCTGCTCAAGCTGAACGCGGGCGGCGAGCAGAAGGTCTGCTTCGTCCAGGGCCACGGCGAGTACCCGCTGGACGCGCAGCCCGGCCAGCAGCCCGGCGCCGCGGTGGGTGAGCTGAAGCAGTCGCTCGCGCAGGAGGGGTACACCGCGGAAGGACTGAACCTCGCGGGGCAGGAGGAGGTGCCGCGGGACTGCGGGCTGCTCGTCGTCGCCGGGTCGCGCGGGAGCTTCACGGATCCCGAGGTGAAGACCGTGGAGAAGTTCCTCGCCGAGGGCGGGCGGCTGGCCTACTTCGCCGAGCTGGGCTCGGAGCCGGGCCTCGACAAGCTGCTCGCCCGCTACGCCATCCAGGTAGACCCCGGGCTGGTGGCAGATCTCCGGTTCGCCAACCGCTCCCCGTTCCACGTCATCTCGCCGTTCTTCAGCGAGCACGAGATCGGCAAGCTGCTCAAGGGCCTGCAGATGAACATCCTGCTCCCCACGGTGCGTGCGCTCTCCATCCTGCACACGCCGGAATCCGAGGGGGCCACCGCCACGCCGGTGCTCACCTCCTCTCCGTACGCGTGGGTGGAGAGCACGCCCAATGATCAGCCCGAGCCCAACGAGGGCGAGAAGGCGGGGCAGCTTCCCCTCGTGGTGGCCTCCACCCGCAACACCGCGTCCGCGCCGAACAAGCGCTTCGACGAGGGGCGCGTGGTGGTCTTCGGTGACT
The DNA here is from genome assembly GCA_039800145.1 of Pseudomonadota bacterium. Classification (GTDB taxonomy): domain Bacteria; phylum Myxococcota; class Myxococcia; order Myxococcales; family Myxococcaceae; genus VGRA01. The sequence continues at coordinate 2,060 of JBDLRJ010000016.1, forward strand.
CGGAGCTGCTCGTGGACGTCAACTGGGGGTACGAGCCCAACCGGAACCTGGTGCTGAACGCGCTCGCCTGGACGGCGAGCCAGGTGAACAAGGTGACGATCCGTCCGCCGGACCGGGACATCTCCACCATCGACATCGACGACCAGACCATGGGCCAGCTGCGCTTCTTCGCCACGGACCTGCTGCCGCTGTCGCTGCTCATGGTGGGCCTGGGCATCTGGATCGCGAGGCGGAACCAGTGAACGCGGCAACCCGGAGCATGGTGGTCAGCCTCGGCGGGCTCGCCGTGGCAGGCGGGCTCGTGGCCTGGGTCTTCTACGGCGTGCACCAGGGCGAGGAGCAGGAGACGAAGCGCAAGGAGGTGGCGGACCGCATCTTCAGCGCGGCCGCGGCGGTGGAGAAGGCGCCGGACGGCGGGAGCCCGGACATCTCGTTCACCTCGCTCGAGGTGCGTGCGAAGGGCGAGGTGACGCGGCTGGAGAAGAAGGAGGGGCGCTGGCAGGTGGTGATGCCCCTCATGGCCCCCGCGGACCGCTTCGCGGTGGACGCGCTGCAGAGCCAGCTGCAGACTGCGAAGTTCAAGGCTGTGGTGGAAGAGTCCCCGGACGACGCCGCGCTCAAGAAGTACGGAC
>JBDLRJ010000017.1:0-7905 GCA_039800145.1 Pseudomonadota bacterium
GGTGGTTCAGCCGCGCGGCGATGCGCGCCTCGTCGAAGAACATCTCGACGAAGTCCTCGTCCTCCCCGAGCGACGGGAGGATGCGCTTGATGACGAGGACCTTCTCGAAGCCCGAGGCCCCCGTCCGCGCGAGGAACACCTGTCCCATGCCGCCGGCGGCGATCTTGCGGAGCAGCTGGTACCTGCCGAACTCGACGGCCATAGCGGACCGCGCACGATAGGCCGGCGCGAGCCTCCCTGCCACTCGCCCGCGCCCACTTCCGGAAATGGCCTTCCCGTGCTCGGGCCGCTAGGAAGAGGGTCGTGAACTGGACACCTGCGCGGAAGAGGCTCGTCGCTGCCGGGGGACTGGGCGCCCTGTCGGTCGGCGTGCTGCTGCTCGCCGGCCACCTTCGCCAGCCCTGGTTCACGCGCCTGCCCCGCGAGGTGCCGGCCGTGGACAAGCACCGGCTGCTCGTCAACGTGAACCGGCTCGTCGCGTTCCACACGCCGCGCTCGTCTCGCCACCCCGACACGCTCGCCCGCGCCGCGGACTACCTCGAGTCGGAGCTCCGGGACGCGGGCGCCGCCGTCTCGCGGCAGACCTTCACGCTCACGGGCTCCGGGCCGAGCTACCACAACGTCATCGGCCGCTACGGGCCGGACAACGGCAAGCCGCTGCTCGTGGTGGGGGCGCACTACGACGCGCACGGGGAGTTTCCCGGCGCGGACGACAACGCCTCCGGCGTGGCGGTGATGCTGTCGCTTGCCCGGCTGCTGCAGCAGGAGCGGGAGCTCAAGGGTCCCGTCGCGCTGGTCGCCTTCACGCTGGAGGAGCGCACGCACCTCGGGGACGGGCTGCAGGGCAGCACGCTGTACGCCTTCAAGCTCGAGCAGGAGAAGGTGCCGGTGCACGCCATGCTCTCCCTGGAGATGCTCGGCACGTACGTGGATGCGCCGGGGTCGCAGTCCTACCCGTTCCCCGGCCTCTCGCTCTTGTACCCGGACACCGGGAACTTCGTCGCCGTGGTGGCGCCGTTCTGGGAGACGGCCTTCGCCCGCACGGTGAAGGGCGCCATGGCCGGGGCCGCGTCGCTGCCGGTGGAGAGCATCAACGCCCCCGGCTTCATCCGCGGCGTCCACAACAGCGACCACTACCCGTTCCAGCAGCGCGGCATCCGCGCAGCCATGGTGACGGACACCGCCTGGAACCGGAACCCGCGCTACCACACCGACCAGGACACCGTGGACACGCTGGACTACGCCCGCATGGCGGAAGCCGCCCGCGGCGTCTTCGGGGCCGTGATGGCGCTGGACGCGGAGCGGTAGCTGGCAGGCGGATTTGCATCCAATCGTCCAGAAACTCCTGGATGAAAGTGGATTCGTCCAGTCCGGTGCCCTCGCGGCACGGGCGGGGGTGGCGCGGCAGACGGCGTTCAGCTTCCTGCAGCTGCAGGTGAAGGAGGGGGCGCTCGGGCGGTTGGGGGCAGGGCGGTCTGCCCGCTACGTGCGCCAGGTGCGTGCCCCGGAGGTGGAGCGCTTCCGCTTTCCCCTCGAGGGCCCTGGCGAAGACGCCGCCTGGGCCGAGGTGCGCGCGGCGTCGAAGCTGCTTCGCAGGGTGGGCGCGGACGCGGGGCCCACGTGGGACTACGCCTTCACCGAGATGGTGAACAACGCGAGAGATCACTCGCGCGGCACCTTCGTGGAGGTTGCGCTCACCGCCGGTACGGACCGGCTGGTGATGACCGTGGAAGACGACGGCCGGGGCGCGCTGCCGAACATCCAGGAGGGCTTTCATCTCCGGGATGCACGCGAGGCAGCGGAGTTGCTCGTGAAGGGAAAGGCCAGGCAGGGCATCTTTTTCACCAGCCGCGCCATGGACCGGTTCGTGCTCGAGAGCGACGCGCTCGCGCTCGAGGTGGACACCCTGCTCGGGGACTGGACGCTGCGCAGCGTGCCGCCCCTGCGCGGGACGCGGGTGAGGATGGAGTTGGCGTGGGACTCGCCTCGGCAATTGAAGTCTGTCTTTGACGCGCACAGCGACGAGCACCTCGCGTTCGTGCGGACGAGCGTGCACGTGCGGCTGTTCGAGACCGCCTCCACGTTCATCTCCCGCTCCGAGGCGAAGCGGTTGTGCGCGGGGCTGGAGCGCTTCTCCGAGGCGGTGCTGGACTTCAAGGGCGTCACTGCCGTGGGGCAGGGGTTTTGCGACGAGGTGTTCCGCGTGTGGGCGCGGGCTCATCCAGGGACGAAGTTGATTCACGTCAACGCGGTCGCTGACGTGGAGTGGTTCATCCGCAAGGCCCATGCGGATGCGAAGCAGCTGCCCTGACGGGGTGGGGTGCGCGTGCTTGCAACGGATTGCACTCGGGAGAAGGTGTGCGCCAGCCGTTGCTCTCATGGTTTCGGGTTGAAGGTCCTCAAGACGGACCGTGACCACAAGGCGGCGCTGAAGGTCATCGAGGAGAATTGGGACGCACGGCCGGGAACTCCCGAGTACGACGCGGTGGAGGTCCTGGCGGTGCTCGTGGACGATTACGAGCGTCGGCGGTTCCCCATGGAGGACCCGGATCCCATCGAGGCCATCCGGTTCCGCATGGAGCAGGCGAACCTGACCCAGGCGGACCTGGTACCCATCCTGGGTTCGCGCAGCCGCGTCTCCGAGGTGCTCGCGGGCAAGAGGCGCCTCACGCTCACCATGGTGCGGAGGCTGTTCGACGAACTGCACATCCCGCTCGAGGTGCTGCTCCCCGCAGCGAGGGATGGGCGGTAGGCGTCCGCTCAGGGACGCGGGGAGGAGGGGCGGGCTGGCGAACGCGGCCTGCGCGCCCGCAACTCGACGGAGAACTCCAGGCCAGCCTCAGCGAGCAGGCCCTGGAGCGCGAGCCGGACGAACTGCTCGGGGCCGTAGCCCAGCTGGGACGCGAAGTGCGCGGCCCGAGCGGGCGTGACGGACTTCCTGCCTTTCTCGATGTCACACAGGTGCGCGCGGGAGATGGAAAGCTTGCGGGCGAGCGAGGCCTGGCTCCAGCCCTCTCCCTCCCGGATGGCCCCGAGGAAGTCACCCAGCGTGAGCGGGCCGCCAGAAAGGCGCTCGAGCGCGCGGCGGGCACTCTGGGGGTGTCTAGTAGTCATGGTGGTTTACCTCCTCGACTCGCGCGAACTGCACGGTTCCATTCTCGAGAACGACGTAGATGGCTCTCCAGCCGCAGCTCAGCCGGATGGATCTCTGCCCGAGCCGGTCTCCCTTCAACGGTTCGTCGGGGTACCCCGGTATCCGTCGAACATTCTCGAGGCCCTCGTGTTCGACCGCTTCGACCCAGCCGAGCAGCTTCAGCACGACGTGACGCGGCACCTTCTTCAGGCGCCGCTCCAATCCATCGGCAAGGACGACGCGACTGACCACGGCAGCGAATCGTACACCTTGCAGGTGTACACTTCCAGCGAGAACGCCTCGGGCTTCGAGGTGCTGCTCCCGGCAGACAGGGATGGGCGGTAGGCGTTAGCCCCGAATCCAGTCTTCCACGGACAACCCGGGCACGCGCCCGTGGTGTCGTCCGTTTCCGGTCACCACTGCTCCGCCGTGGACCGCTGCGACCGCGGCGATGAGCAGGTCGGCATCGTCCAGCCGCTCCCCCCTCCGCTCGAGCAGCGCCTTGAACTCACCGAACAGGGCAGCGGATGCGGCGTCCAGGCCGAGGACGGGCAGCGTACCGAGCAATTCAGTCACGAGGGCGCGGTGCTCCTCGGGCGCCCGAGACTTCGCGGCGCCGGAGTAGAGCTCCGCGGCGGTCACCCACGTCGTGGCCACGGGACCGGGCTCGGCGAGCCGCCGCCTCAGCACCGCGGCCGTACCCCGCAGCAGGTGCACGCAGGTGTCCGTGTCCAGGACCTTCACAGGTCGACTTTCCGGCACTTCGTTCTTGCGCGGAGGACCGTCTCTGCCTCGCCGTCGGTGGAGACGTTCGAATTCCACCGCTCGGCGATTCGTCTCCAAGCTGCCACCTGTGCCTCGACGTCGGGTGAGGCTCGGGCCTTGCTCTCCGTCCGGCCGAGCGCCAGCCCGAGAAGGTGCATGACCTCTGGTGAGCTGAGAGAGCTCCTGGCTCCCGCAATCGGGTTGGAGGAGGGGCGGGCTGGCGAACGCGGCCTGCGAGCCCGTAACTCGATGGAGGAATCCAGGCCAGCCTCAGCGAGCAAGCCCTGGAGCGCGAGCCTGCCCCCTGCTCCCCGGCGGGCCGTCATCTCGAGAGGACGTCAGACCCGGCGCCATTCTGCAGCCTGGATGCTCAGAGGATAGGTGGCACCTTAAAGGTGCGTGGAGGGTGGATGGAGAAGCTCAGGCCGGCATATGCTCTCAGTGGGTTCCAGCGGGAGTTCTCCTCGGAAGCAGCGCTCAGGATGACGAAAAGTGCACAGGACAGCGCCTGGTCGCTCGGGCTGTCGAGACCAGACGTCGTGGACATCATTCAGAAGACGACGCCTGCCTGTTTCTACAAGTCGATGACGACCTGGGACGATTCACGCGTCTGGCAGGACGTCTACCGGGTCCCATGGAACGGGCTCTTGCTCTACTTGAAGTTCAGCATGGACGATCGCGGTCGCTGCATCGTTTCTCTGAAGGAGGTGTGACATGGCTCGCCGGATGCCGACTCAGCTCTCCTGCCCCGGCTGTGGGGGGCAGATGACCCGGGCCACTCGGAAGGACCGTGTGGCCTACAAGGACCAGGAGACGACCGTCCGCGTGCGCGGCGACTTCTGTGACCGCTGCGGGGAAGCCGTGTTCGAGGGCCCTGCACTTGAGGTGCGGGAGAACGCCTTCCTCGCCCTCCGGGCGAAGGTGGAAGGGGTTCTCGGCCCCGCGGAAGTGGCAGCCATCCGGGAGAAACTGAGACTCTCGCAGCGGCAGGCCGGTCAATTGCTCGGTGGAGGACCGAGAGCCTTCCAGAAGTATGAGTCCGGCGAGCAGCAGGTCAGCGTGCCCATGGCGAACCTTCTCAGGCTGCTCGCGAGAGATCCCCGCCGCCTCCGGGAACTGCCCGGCGGCGTGCGATCGAAACCTTGAGACCCACCCCGAGCGCTGCCACCGAGCAGGCCGTCAGCACCAGGGTGGTGCCCAGTCCCGCCGCAACGTCGTGAGGCAGCTCCCGGCCGAACGCCGCCTGCACCACGACCGCGCGCGAGAGAATCAGCACCGCCCCCGCACCGGCTGCGAGCCCCACGGCCCTTCGAGGCCTGCCGCCGAACACCGCCCCCGCGAGCAACGACACCAGCAGCAGCCCCCATGCCCACGGTGACTGGGCCACCCACGTACCTGCCGCCGCCGCATGCATCCACGCCACCTCGGGGGCGCGCGCGCCGAACCGGTAGGCCGGCACCGCCCGTGACAGCGTGGCCCGCTCGAGCAGCGTGCCGCGTTCGTCCAGGAACGCCGCCTCCACCCTCGCTTCCGGCTCCGCGCTGAACACCTCCAGCACCAGCCGCGCCGAGCGCACCGGCCCCGGGAAGCGCGTGCTGCGCATCACGCCCAGGTGCGTGGCCGCGGCCGCCTGCGCGCCGTCCGCCTCCGCGTGCGGCACGAGCAGGTCCTCGAACGTCACCTCGCCCTTCTCGAGCCCGGACTCCACCCGAACCAGCGTGCGCACCACCGCGGTGATGTCCGCCCGGTGCCGCTCGAGCTCCGCGAGCGACAGCTGCCCGTTCCCGTCCTCGTCCGAGGGACCGAGCAGCGTCACCGGCACCGAGAACACCGCGAAGACGCGGTCCCCGTTGAGCCGCAACGTGGCCGTCCCGGCCGGCACGCCGTGTCCCCACGCCGCGCCCGAGGCACAGAGCAGCCCGAGCAGGGACGCGGCGCGGAAGCTCATCTCACGGCCGGCAGATGCCGCCGTTGCACGTCATGGACCCGCCCTGCGGGGATGCGGGGCAGTCGTTGCTCGTCGTGCAGGTGGGGACGCAGATCATCCCGTTGGGAGACTGCCCACACGTGCAGCCCACCGAGCCCTGCGGGCACGCACCCGTGCAGTCCGCGGACGTGGTGCAGGACTTCTGGCCGGTCCCGCCGCCACCGGTCCCACCGCCCGTGCCGGTGCCGCCGCTCGCGGTCCCCTTCACGCAGCGCTGGATGTGCGGGAAGTCCGCCGTGATGACGTAGTGGTAGATGCCCTGCGGGAACTCCGGCGTCACCGCGAAGCGGCCGTTGCACTCGTCCAGGTCCCCGCTGCCCGCCACGTACTCGTAGTCCTGCGTGAAGGTCCCCATGGGCACCTCCGTGGTGGACGGCCGGCCGGTGTCCGGCGTGCTCTTCATCCGCCAGCTGGGCGAGAGCTCCACCACCGCGCTGCCGGCGTCCGTCGCGTCCGCGTAGCCGTACTTCGCGTAGAGGGGGAAGCCGTCCACCGCGAAGCCCACGAACGTCACCGCCTGGCCCTTGCCGAGCTTCGCCAGGAAGCCCTCCGGCAGGCCGTGGTAGTGGTACGCGCCGGACGGCTGCACGTGGGCGTTGCTGCTGTCCAGCCCGAGGTTCCGGTACGTCTGGATGGCCTCAATCCGCCACGTGCCCGCGTTCTGGTAGCTCTCCGCCGTGGCCGGGTCCAACTTCACCCCGTTCACCAGGTGGCCCGGCTCCTTCACGGACGCGCCCGTGCTGCTCACCACCGAGGGGTTCAGCGTCGTCGCCTGCGTCACCGACTGCGCCGTGATGGTGTTGGGACAGTCCGGGTCCGGGAACGTCCCCGGCTGGTGGTCCGGCAGCCCGTTGGACGTCATGGTCCGCGTGGTGCCGCTGCAGCTGAAGCTCACCGTGCTCGTCAGGCCCGACAGCCCCGGCACCGCCACGCTCGCCTGGTGGTTGCAGTAGAGCGACGCCGTCGTGCCCGCGGCCGTGCCGGAGCCCGCGTCCACCGTGCCGCCACCGCCGCCCGTGCCACCCCCGGTCCCTCCGCCCGTCCCACCATTCCCCCCGCCCGTGCCCGCGTCCTTCGCGCTGACACCCCCGTCTGCGTCCGACGGGTTCGAGGGAGCGCCACAAGCGGCAACCAGCAGGAGAACGGCAGCGAAGAGGGGGCGCATGTCCTCTCAAAATGACGCAATGGCACTGGCAACATCAACGGTTATCTCGCCGCCGCCGGCCCCTCGCATTGGAGCGCGCTGCTGCCCTCGGTGACGGTGAGGAACTGGTTGACCGCCACGTCCGTGAACACCTCCACGTGCGGCGGCGAGGTGGGCCAGCGCACCTCCAACCGGTCCACGCGCATGGCGCCCCCCAGCCCGAAGTGCGCGAACGCCCCCACCTGCGCGCCGAACGTCCCGCCGCCGCCCGGAATCTCCCGCACCTGGGTCACGCACCCGGCCGTCACCGTCACCCGCGCCCCGATGCCCTGCCGGTTCGCCGTGGTGCCGCGCAAGGTGACGTGCAGGAAGGCGTGCTCCCGCGGCGAGAGGTTCTCGTACAGGTGCACCTGGTCCCGCTCCAGGGGCGCCGAGACGCCGTTGACGTTGTGGACGCTGCCGGTGGCGAAGTCCAGGTCCCCGTCCCGGTCGAAGTCCCCCACCGTGCTGCCGTTGCTCGCCACCAGGTTCGCCGCAATGCCAGACGTGGGCGTCACGTTCACGAACGCGTGGTCCGCGAGCTGCTGGAAAAGCCAACCATGGTTCCCGGGGTACGCCGACTGCTCGATGAACAAGTCCTGCAGCCCGTCGTTGTCGAAGTCGAACCAGTGCGCGCCGTGGTCCCCCTCGTTGCCTCGCTCGGCGAGGTCTCCGAACGAGCCGTTCAAGTCCCGCGCAATGCCGGTCGCCGAGAGCTCCGGCCGCTCGAAGGTGTAGCCGCCGTCCGCCCCCGTGTTGCGGAGAATCCTCGAGCGGTCCGCCTGGCTGCGCGGGTAATCCCCGTGCACCGTCTCGGCCTGGAACACGTCCAGGTCC
>JBDLRJ010000018.1:0-9659 GCA_039800145.1 Pseudomonadota bacterium
GTGGTAGTCCGCCCCGATCGTCTTCATGCTGCCGGACCACTTCAGCGCTTCCACCTGCGCGCGGACGAGGAAGTTGGACGCGAGCGAGACGCCCAGCCCGGCCTCCACGCCGAGTCCCACGAGCACCGTGTCCTCCGGGACGGCCAGGCATCCCCGGACGGAACCGTCCACGGAGAAGGCCCCCCCGAGGTGCTTGGCATAACCGGCGACGAGCCCCATCCCATACAGGTCAATGTCAGACGTCGATTCAACGAGGGCGATGTCCGCGTCCACGCCACCAAACCAACCGTCCGCCGCCTCCTCCGCGTCCACCGTCCAGGTGAACATCCCCACCCGAAACAAGAAGACATTCGCGGTGGACAGGGGCATGGCCAGGAACGAGGCCCTCATCCCGAGGTGCACCTCCCCCGCGGCGGCGGCCCCGGAAGAACTCACCGGCGCCAACTGGGACGCCGCCGCCACCGGCGCATCGCCTCCCGCCGAACCGGGCGCGGACGACACCTTCGCCGTCACGGTCTTCACCTCGCCCTCCTCGAGCTCCACCTGGCCCGCCCACGTCCCCACCGAGGACTTCACGGTGACGCTCCTGCTGCAGGCCGGCACCTTGAGCAGCGAGCCCGCCTCGCCCGCGGGCGTTCCGTCCACGAGAACGATCGCCTCGAGATCGTTCCCCTTCTCATCGACAGCGTTGACCTTCAGCCCCGCGACGCGCGCCCTCGCAGCGAGCTTCACCGTCCTCCGCTCGCCCCCCTGGATGGCAATACGCTCGCCGCTCCGCACGAAGCACCCGTCCGCCACCGCGACCTCCACGGTGCCCACGTCCACCTCGCGCGCGCTGACAGGCGACTTGCCCACCGGGGCGCCGTCCACGCTGACTGTGACGCCGGGGACGTCGGTGTCTATGGTCAGCCACCCGAACCTCGGCTGCAGCGTCCCGCGGACGACCGCGCCCTTCCCGATGACCGCGTCCAGCGTCGCGGCCGAGTAACGCTCCTGCTCGAACACCACCTCGTGCCGTCCGCCCGGCACGCGCTTGCTGCAGGGGGTGGACTTGCAGAGCAGCGCCCCGTCGAGCCGCACCGTCGCCCCGGCAGGATCGCTCTCGAACTTCGCGAGCACCTCGTCTCCGTCCTCGTCGGAGACGTCCTTGCCCGCCTCACCGAAGCTGCCCAGCTGCGCCGCCTGCGGGGCCTTCACGCCGCGTGGCGCCTTCACGCCGAACGCCGCGCGCACCAGGCCCGCGGAGGCGGCCTTGGCCTGGTCGATCAACTCCCCCTCCCGGACGGCGGAGATCCGCTCCTGCCCGAGCATGGCCCCGGTGCGCGTCTCGAAGACCTTCAGCGTGAGCATCAGCCTGCCGTCCACGTTCGCCACGGCCCCGGTGACGAAGTACGCCACGCCGAGGTTCCGCGCGGTCTCCACCTCGCACTCGCCCTCCACGCACTTCCCGCCCGTGGCCTTCAGCACCTCGGCCATGTTCTCGCGCGTCAGCACGAGGGCGCCCTCGCCCCGCACCACGTCCACCACGCCGCCGCGGCACTCGTCCGAGAGAGTCTCCGGGGCCTGCAGCGCCACGCCCTTCCCGGACTGGAATTCCAGAACCGCGATGCGCCGCCCCTCCAACGCCCCGGTTCGCTGGGCAGAGGCGGAGAGGGCCCCGAGCAGGAGCCCCAGGAAGAGGGTGCGAGAGGACATGGGGGGGGCTGCTTACTACGGGCCCCCGCCCCCTGCAGTGCTGCCGGCGCTCGGCACCGCGTGCGCCCGGAGCCAGGCACGAAGCGCGGAGTCCGGCCCCGTCCCGAGGCAGGCCACCTCCCCGAGCCACTCCCCGCAGTCCGCGCCGGAGCTGCGGAGCTCGGGCCACAGCGACCGGTGCACGACGTAGAGCGTGTCTGCGCGCCACCGTCCCTCGCGCGCCTCGGCGAGCGTCTCGGCGCAGGCCGCCTGCACGCGCGGGCTGTCCACGCGGGAGGTGTAGGCGCTGTTGGTGGTGAGGCCGGCGTTCCACGCCGCGAAGTTCAAGGCGGCGGCCTCGTCGCGGGTGAAGCGCGGGGCGGGGCAGCCGTCGCCTGCCCCCGGCAGGACCGTGGCGGGGACCAGCGCGAGGTGCCGCACGTGCTCGGGGAGGACCACGGGAGACAACCGGCCCGGTTCCACCGCGGGCACGCCCGGCAGGGAAGGCTTGAGATCCGCGAACTGGACCAGCGCACACGCGCCCAGCACCCACGCGGCACGCCGCTCGTTCGCGCCCGGTCGCAACCAGGCCGCGGCCGCGGCGGCGAGCACCAGGTAGTGGAGCGGCCAGGCGAACCGACCCGGCGACCGCAGCGCCTCCGTGAGCCCGGTCAACGCCGACTTCGCGAGGCCGCGGTAGCTGATCACCTGGTGGCCCCACAGCTGCCAGCTCGAGCCGAGCGAAAAGACGAACATCGCCAGCACCGCGGCGAGCAGCCAGCGCAGGCGCGGCTCACGCCACGGGAAGACTTGCTTGAGCCAGCCACCGCGCAGGGCGAGCGCCAGCAGCAGCAGCGCCCCCAGCCCCACCCACGCCGTGCCCTCGTATTGGCCTCCGCCCCGCCGGAACTCAGGGAGCAGCCGGGAGAGTCCACCGGGGTTGAAGAGGGTGAGGAGTTCCGCGGTGTAGGTGTCGAAGCCGGGCGCGTGGGCGCGCGGGACGGAGAAAAAGCCAAAGACATACAGAGACAGCCCCGTCGTGGCCGGGAGCGAGGCGACGCGGGCCAGGTGCTCGAGGCGGGAGCACCGCACGTCGGGGTGCCGCGGGAGGGACACCGCGAACCCAATCCCACACACCATCAGGGCGAGGTACGGGTGCACGCTTCCTGCAACGATGCCCGCGGCGAGCAGGCCCGCGTGGTTCCTGCGAACCGCCGCGAGCGTGGAGGGCTCACCCAGCCCGAGCCACAGGGCCCAGAGCACCAACCAGTGGCCACACAGCGAGAGGTGACCCATGCGCCCGGCGAGCGCGGGGCTGGCGGCGAAGAGCAGGCCCACCGCCGCCTGGGGCAGCGGCCGCCGCGTCCAGCGAGAGGCGATGAGCGCCCCGAAGAGCCCCTGGAGGACGTGGCACGCAAAGAGCCAGATGCCGAAGTACTGCCACGGACTGCCGGGCGAGGGCGTGGGCAGCCAGGTTCCCAGCAGCGGGAGCGCGTCGGTGCCGGCAATCGAGCTCCCGGAAGGGTGAAGCAGCCCGGGTGCGTGGCCGAGCGGAAAGCCGCCGGGCTGAGAATAGAGCCAGCCGAAGAGACAGGACTGCCAGTCACCGGTGAGCATCCACTGGAGGCTCCGGGGAGGGACGATGGCCAGCCCACCGCGGGAGATGAAGAACAGCGCCCCCGCCAGCGCGCCGAGCACGGGGCCGCTGACGCGCGACGGGAGAGCGTGAGGCATCGCCTCGGGCGCGTTCGCTGGCAGTGGTGGTAGGGACGGCATGGGCGGGTCTCGAATCACGCGGTGCGCGGACTGCAAGGGCGTTCAACGATCACACTGCCGTGGAGACACGCGCCACCCGCGAGCCTCGCCCGGCCAGTGCCCGGTCCCGCCGCTACTTGCAGTCCCCGAGCCGCTTGCCGCTGAAGGTCTGCTTCATCGTGAAGTCCATCTCTTCCAACTTCGCCACGAGATCCATGGAGCCCTCGTAGCTCTGCGGCTTCACGGTCATCCGGCCGGTGCCCTTCATCTCGCCCGTGTCCATCTTGCACGTGGCCTTCCCGGTGGTGGCGTTGCCGTCCTGCTTCACCTCGTCCAGCGTGCAGGTCTTGTCCACCGGCAGCGACTTCCGCGCGTCCGCGAGGTCCTCCTTCTTGATGCACTGGGTGCTGACCTGCGGGGGCATCTTCATGGGCACGTTGGACATCTCCATGGTCCGGGTGACCTCCCACAGCCCCGGCTGCATCGCAGACATGGCCGGCGGCGCGGCGAGGGCGGGGGTCGAGACGAGGCAGGCGAGCAGCAGGGGGCGGCGCATGGGGGACCTCGGGCGGCAGAGGGGAAAATACGCGCGGGAGACTACGCCGACCCGCGCGAGCGAGGCGAGCGGACGCTGAGTGGCTCAACTCGAAATGGGAAAAGCGTCGCCGCGGCGCAGCGCTCCTGCTCGAACTCGACCTCGTGCCGTTCAGTCGACACTCGCATCACCACGTCCTTCTCCGTCTCTCCATGGCTCCCCAGCGACACCGCGGGCTGCTCCTTCGCGGACGGAGCCCCGGCCTTCCCGCGCCCGAACGCGCTTCGTACCAACGCCTCCATCGCCGGGCGGACCGGCTCGAGCAGGACCTTGTCGAACCGTTGAACGGGGGATGGGCATGGGCCCTGCGGTCGCCCAGCGGCACGTCCGGGGCGCCGTTGAGCGAACCTCCGCTGCGGAGATGTCCGCCGCCGATCCGCCCCCCTGCCCTGCCTTCCCGTCTCTGCTCGCCGCGTGGCGGAAGGCCGCGCACGGCAAGCGGCGGCGCGGAGACGTCTGCGCGTTCGAGGAGCGGCTCGCGGAGAACCTCGTGGCGCTGGAGGAGGCGCTCGCGGGCGGGACGTGGCGACCCGGCCCCTACCGCTGCTTCGAGCGCGTGGAGAACGGCAAGCGCCGGCTCATCGCGGCGGCACCGTTCCGGGACCGGGTGGTGCACCACGCGCTGGTGGAGCAGCTGGAGCCCACGTGGGAGCGGCGGTTCCCCGGCTGGCTCGCGGCGAACCGGGTTGGACGTGGAACCCACTTCGCGTTGCGCCTCGCGCAGGACGCCGCCCGGCGCTGCACCTGGGTGCTGCAGCTGGACGTCGCCCGCTTCTTCCCGAGCATCGACCACGGCGTGGTGATGGACCTGCTCGAGAAGGACCTCCACGGCTCGCCCCTGCTCGAGCTGTGGCGGCGGGTGCTGGACTCGGGGAAGGACATCTTCCCGGAGCTCGCGAGGCCGGCGCTCGCGCCCGGTGACGACCTGCTCGCGCTCACCCGCCCGCGGGGGCTGCCCATTGGCAACCAGACCAGCCAGTTCCTCGCCAATGTCGTGCTGCACGAGGTGGACAGGGCCATCTCCCACCGGGTGAAGCCCGAGGCGGCGTGCCGGTACGTGGACGACCTGGTGCTGCTGGACCGGGACCGCGGGAAGCTCGAGGAGGCGCTGCCGCTGCTCACCGAGACGCTCGCGGGGCTGCGGATGCGCTTCCAACCGGACAAGACGCGGCTGGCTGCCACGCGCGAGGGGTTCACCTTCGTGGGCTACCGCATCCTCCCGTGGGGGACGAGGCTGCCGCGCGCCTTCCTCTCCCGCGCACACCGGCGGCTGCACGAGGCACAGCGGGCGTGCGCGAAGGGAGAAGCCAGGCTCGAGCAGGCGCGAGCCGTGGTGGCCGGGCTCTCGGGCCATGCGCTGCCGGCGGGCGCGGAGGCGGCGATGGAGTCGCTGTTCGAGGCGCACCCGTTCAGCTTCCCGGAGAAGTCGCCGGGCTCCCCGCCCGAAGGCGGGGGCCGGCGGGAGGACGTCCCGCGGTGAGTCCGTCCTCCACGTCGCGGTGCGCCAGCGAGGGCCGCACCACCCGAGGTCAGGTCTGTAGGGCCGCGTGTCCGGCCGAGACGCCTCGCGGCACCCCGGCTCCCTCGGCTGCGGCTCGACTGCGCACACCGGAACCCAATGTTGTTGTTCCGATTCGTTGCATCGTTCCTGTTGCGGTACGACGCACGGAGGTTCTCCTCATTGTCATTGTTCCAGGAGCCCCCCCGGCTCTCGACCTGCCTGGGTTGCGGGGGAGCTGGCGGGCAGGCTCCTCGCGAAGCCGCCCATCAACTTCCCGCACTCGACCGCCAGCCGGGAGACTTCCCCGTACCGCCCAGCGGACAAGACGTTTGAATCCAGAGACAGCCGCAGCGCGAAGGCGTGCGCGGCCAGCGCGCCGTCCGCAGTGTCCAGCGCCGCGCGAGCGACCACCGGGCCCGCGCCGCCCTTGCGTGCGGCGCGGGCAGCGTCCGTGACGGCCGCGTGGAACGCGAACACGCTCTCCTCCAGCTGGCGACCGAGCACGGCGCGGCGGTGACGCGGAAACGCCTCCACCACCTTCAGCGTCTCCCGCGCGAGGTCATACGCCCGCGCGAACAACGGCGACTGCTGCATGCGTCCCCTCCACGTTTCACCGCGGCGCGCGCACAGGCGCGAGAATTCAGAAGACAGAAATCAGGAGTTCAGAAACCGGACCGTCACACGGATGAAATTTCGCCTACTGCGCACACCGGAACCCAATGTCGTTGCTCCGATCCGAGGCAGCGACCCCGGTCGCGGTACGACGCACGGAGGAACTCCCCACGGACCTTGAATCAGGAGCCCCCCCGGAGTTCCTTGCCGCCGCTGTAATCGTTCGCCATCCACTCCCATACGTTCCCCGAGAGGTCCTGCAGCCCGCTCTGCGTGGCGCCTGCCGGATGGGTCCCCACGGCTGAAGTTCCGTCCTGCGAGCGCCACTTCGCACGTGTGTCGTCCGGGCTCGAGTCACCCCACGGGAACTGCGTCCGCCCGCCGTTGCTCGCCGCGAACTGCCACTCCGCCTGGTCCGGCAGCCGCTTCCCCTGCGCCTTGCAGTACCCCTCCGCCTGCATCCAGTCCACGCAGTTAATGGGGTGCTGCTCCTTCCCGCTTTGGCGCCAGTTGCAGTTGCCCCCCGTGTTCGGCTCGGTGCACTTCCCCGCCTTCACGCACGCGCCATAGGCCGCCACCGTCACCTCGGTCACGTCCAGCTTGAAGGGGCGCACGTTCCCGCCTCCGGCAATCGCCACCATCCCCGCGCTCTTCCCGCTACCAGGCTTCGCCGTCAGCGTCGTCGTTTTCCCCTCCTCCAGCTTCAGCTCCTCCTGCCACTCCCGGCTGCCGAGCTTGACGGACACCTCCTTGCTGCACACCGGCACCTTCAAGGTCGCCCCGGCCTCGCCCACCTCGCGCCCGTCCACCCGCACCGTGGCCTCCAGGTCGTTGCCCTGCTCGTCCACCGCGTTCACTTTCAGCCCCGCCAGCTTCGGCCTCGCCGCGAGCCGCAGCGTCCGCCGCTCGCCGGCCTTGATGGCAATCCGCTCTCCCGTCCGCACGTAGCAGCCGTCCGAAACCGCCACCTCCACGGCCCCCTCGTCTACCTCCCGCGCGTTGACCGGCGACTTCCCGGCCTCCGAGCCATCCACGCTCACGGAGATTCCCGGCACCTCCGTCTCGATGGTCAGCCACCCGAACTTCGGCGCGAGCGTCCCGCGCACCACCGCGCCCTTCGTCGCAACTCCGTACAACCGCGCAGCCGAGTACCGCTCCTTCTGGAACAGGACCTCGTGCCGCCCACTCGCAATGCGCTTGCTGCAGGGTGTCGCCTGGCACAGCAACTCGCCATCCACGCTCACCGTGGCGCCAGCAGGCTCGCTCTCGAACTTCACCACCACCTCCTCGCCCTCCTCCACAGCCACGTCCTTGCCGGACTCCCCGAAGCTCCCCAGCTGCACGTTCGGCTGCGCCTTCGCGGAGGCAGGCCGCGCCTTCCCGAGTCCGAATGCGTTGCGCACCACCTCCGCCGTGGTGGGTCTCACCACGTCCAGCAGCGCCCGCTCGTTGGCCGCTGACGCCCGCTTCTGCTCGAGCAGCTGCCCCTTCCGCGTCTCGTACGCCTTGATGGAGAGGATGAGTTCCCCTCCGAGGGCGGTGATGGACCCGGTGACGAACAGGTCCACGCCCAGGTTGCGCGCCGTCTCCACCTCGCACTCGCCCTCCTTGCACTGCCCGCCCGTCGCCTTGAGTACCTCCATCATGTTCTCCCGCGTGATGACGATGGCCCCTTCAGAACGGGTCACCTCCGCCACTGCCCCGCGGCAGTCGTCCGAGAGCAGCTCGGGGGATTGCACCTTCGCCCCGGCGCCCACGCTGAACTCGAGCACGGCGATTTTCTTCCCCTCCAGCACACCCACCCTCTGCGCAGAGGCGGCGAGGGAAACGAGGCACAAGGCACTGGCGATGACGCGTGTAGACATATGCCGCTTCGTACCATGCCGGCGAACACGACGGTGCACACGGCCTGGTGCCGACCTCGCCAGCGCCCCGGTCCTGGGTTGCGGACGTTGGCTCCGGCATGCGAGGGATCGGGGCGGACTTGCTGCGACACTGCCCATGACCACGACCGACCTCGAACAGCTCGTAGAGGGACATGACCTCGAGGCGAAGCTCGCCGCGGGGCGGGACGGTCGCGGTGAACTGCCTGCATCGTTCTTCGAGACCTACTCGGCCTTCGCCAACACGGATGGGGGCGACGTGCTGCTCGGTGTCGAGGAGGGCCCGGATGGCAGGTGGGTGGTCCGGGGCATCTCCGAGCCGGGCCGGGTGGTGCGTGCACTCTGGGACGGGCTGAACAACCCCCAGCGCGTCAACGTGAACCTCCTGCGCGAGAAGGATGTCGAGACGCTGGACGTGGACGGGAAGGCGGTCGTCCGAGTGGCCGTGCCGCGGGCGTCGCGCCGCCATCGGCCGGTCTACGTGGGCCTGAACCCTCTGACCGGAGCGTTCCGACGCAACAACGAGGGTGATTACCGCTGCCCGGAAGACGTCGTGCGGCGGATGTTGGCCGAGCAGGTCGAGGACAGCCGTGACTCGATGCGAAGGAATTCCTGCGCTCCATCGGCGGTTACGGCACCGACCGGGAGACCGGCGTTGAAGGGCTGACCGCGGCGGGCTTGCTCATGTTCGGGAAGGGGGTCCCCATCAAGGACGCCTTCCCCAACTACATGCTCGACTTCCAGGAGCGCGCGAACGCGCGGTCGGACAGTCGGTGGGTGGACCGGCTGACCCTGGATGGAACCTGGTCTGGGAACCTCTTCGATTTCTACCAACAGGTCATCCAGCGACTCTTCCGCGACCTGCGCGTGCCGTTCGAGCTCAAAGGCGATACCCGCATTGCAGAGACGCCGGTCCACGAGGCCCTGCGGGAGGCGCTCGTCAACACCCTCATCCACGCCGACTACACCGGGCGTGTGTCGGTGCTGGTGGTGAAGCGGTCCGATCTCTTCGCCTTTCGCAACCCGGGCGCCATGCGCATGCCCGTTGAGGCCGCGCTGAGTGGCGGCGTCAGCGACTGCCGCAACCGGAGGCTCCAGGACATGTTCCGCTACGTGGGCCTGGGCGAGCACGCGGGCTCCGGCATCCCGAAGATCCGGGCAGCCTGGCGCATCCATCACTGGCGCTCACCGGAGATGGTCGAACAGGTTGAACCCTACGAGCAGACGTTGTTCACGCTGCGCATGGCGAGCCTGCTGCCTGCCGAGGTCGTACAGGCGCTGCAGGAGCGCTTGGGCAGCGCGTTCGACCAGGCCTCCGAGGTCCAGAAACTCGCGCTCGTCACGGCCGCGGTCGAGCACTCGGTGACCCATGCGCGCCTCCGAACCATGACCGACGCCCACCCGCGCGACGTCACCGTGGCGCTGGCGTCGTTGGTACAGCGAGGGATGCTGGAGTCCGCCGGCGCCCACAAGCGAACATTCTATTTTCTGACCGGCGAGCGGCCCGCGCCAGGGGTGACTCCCATCAGCTTCGAGCTCGCATCCCCGACCGCGGGGGCAGAGTCGGGGGCAGAGTCGGGGGCAGAGTCGGGGGCAGAGTCGGGGGCAGAGTCGGGGGCAGAGTCGGTGGCAGAGTCGG
>JBDLRJ010000019.1:0-5129 GCA_039800145.1 Pseudomonadota bacterium
GGACTCGAGCCGCCCCCCGGTGAGCGTGAGCTCGGCGTTCCCGACG
The DNA here is from genome assembly GCA_039800145.1 of Pseudomonadota bacterium. GTDB lineage: Bacteria > Myxococcota > Myxococcia > Myxococcales > Myxococcaceae > VGRA01. The sequence continues at coordinate 47 of JBDLRJ010000019.1, forward strand.
TTGCGCACCCGCACCGGCAGCGTGGCCGTCTCGCCCATGGCGACCGCGCCGAAGTCGTACGTGGCCGCTTCCCGCGAGGCTCGCTCCACCCCGTCCTCGCCGGGGAAGAGCAGCTCCAGCTCCGCGTAGACGTTGCTCGTCTGCGGCGCACCGCAACGGCACCCGCCCACCGCCAGTGCGAGCAGGAGCCACGCCAGTCCAACAGGAGTACGGCTCACGTTCGGGGGTCCCCGGCTCCGGCCAGTCCGGGCTCCGTGTGGCTGCTACGGGTAGCAGGCCACGTGGTAGGTGATGGTCATCGTCTGACCGGGCTCCGGCACGTAGGACGGCTCGAAGTTGACCGAGTTGGCCACCGAGTCGTACGTCCAGATCGCCGCGCCGCGGTTGTCCGTGGCCGGGATGGTGATGCCGTCGATCTGCACCTCGATCACGTTGCCCCCCGCCAGGTTCGGCGTGGCGTTGAGGAAGAAGTTGGTGCGGAAGCCGAACGCCGTCTTGCCCAGCTGCTGCAGCGTCCCGGCCCAGTTGGGCGTGCAGATCTCGTCCTTCACGCCGTTGGTCTGGCCCACGAGGTAGGCGTACTTGCCGTCGTCCGGGCCGGTGTCGTACCCGGCGCACGAGGCGGCCGGGGACGGGTTGAACCCCGCGATGGCGTTGAAGGTGAACGCGTTGGCGTTCTTGAAGCCCTTAATGTTCAGGAAGGCGTTGTAATAGAAGACCGCCGTCTGGGTGGACTGGTCCGGGGCGTCCGTCACGCACACCAGCGCGAGCTTGGCGTCCGGGCGCAGGAACCCGGCGTTGTCCGCGTTCACCAGCGGGGCGGTGAGCGCCTTGAGCGCCGGCGAGAGGCAGGTCTCCTCCGCGCTGCCGTTGGTACCCACGTTCACCTTCGCGCCGAACTTGGACTCCACGCTCGCGGTGTTGGGCGTGAGGACCTTCTCGGGGTGGGAGGCCCCGGACACGAAGCGGCCCTGCTCGCCGCCGCCGAAGCCGCCCGGCGGATCGTCATCCGTCGTGGTGACGGCGATGTTGTAGTCCACGCCCGCCGCGTTCGCGTACTGGATGAAGGACTGGAAGTTCGTGGCGAGCGACTGCTGGTAGCTGGCCATGGAGCAGCTGTTGTCGATCACCAGCAGGATGTCCGCCTTGGGCTTGGAGTCCTGGGTGAAGGTGTCCGTGTTCAGCCCCTCGGTATCACCCGCGCCCTGCAGCGTGATGATGTAGGTGACGGGCTGCCCGTTCTGCGTGGCGTTCACCGCGATGGCGCCCTGGTCCGGCCCCGTGTCCAGCGGGCTGTACTTGGCGGAGAACGTCATGGGCGTGGGTGAGCCCGGCGCGATCGTCCCCGGCACCGCCGTCTGGACGAAGCGGAACTCCGGGCAGGAAGTGTTTCCGGGGCACAGCGGCGTGCCCGGCGGGAAGCCGGCCGCGCTCGCCATGTCCACGGAGTTGACCTGCACCGGCGTGGTGCAGGTGTTGTAGATGCTGAAGGTGCGGGTCGAGGACGAGCAGCCCACCTGCACCGTGCCGAAGTCCAGGTCCGACGGGGCGATGGTCAGGCACCCCTGCGCCACGGTCGCCCGCAGCGGCACCGACTTCTGCGGCTGCGTGGGCGAGGACATGAAGAAGTCCAGGGCCCCGGTCACCACGTTGAGCGTGGTGGAGGCAGCCCCCTGCGGCCACGCACGGACGATCACGTTGAGCGACTCGCCCGCGTTCAGCTCGTAGCTGTCGATGGGCCCCTGCGGCAGCGAGAAGATGTTCGCGGACGACGCAGACAGGCCCAGGTTGTTCAGCAGGCACTTGTCGTTGCCCGTGTTCTTGATGCTGACCGACAGGTCCTTGAAGTTGGGCGGCGTCACGAGCCCGAAGTCCAGGGAGCCCGGCGTGACGGTGTAGCTGCACGGGGGCAGCTGCTGGATGTCCGCGGTCACGTCGATGGCGACCTCGGGCTCGTCCGGATCGTTGGACTTGATCTTCAACGTCCAGCTCTTCACCCCCAGCGAGCTCGGCGTGAGCGTCACGTCCACGTACGCGGTGTTCGAGCCGGCCTTCGCCTCGAGCCCGGTGGCCGCGTTGTAGCCGGAGAGCACCGCGGTGATCTCGGACGTATCGGCCGTGCCCGCCTTGGCCTCCAGGGTGATGGAGGCGTCCAGCTGCAGGTTGCCGGCGACGTCCGGCGGAGACGGCAGCGTGCCCACGTTCTGCACCGTCAGCCGGCGCTTGGTGAAGGACGGAGGGTTGATGCCGGAGAAGTACGCCACCTTGCCGAACGCGAGCGCGGGCGAGGGCTTCACGTCGATGTCAGGGCCGCCGCCGAAGCCCTTGGCCGGCATGGTGCCCGTGGGCTGCTTCAGCAGCGTCGTGTTGAACGCCAGGTTCGCCGTGCGGGGGCCGAGCAGCGCGGGCTTGAAGGAGACCGGGAGCGTGGCGGTGCCCTTGCCCGGCACGGTCAACTGCGTGGGGTCCGCCTCGCCCGCCGCGCCCACCACCTTGAACTCGTTCTTGTTGAAGGCGAGCTGGGACACCGTCACCGGCGCCACGCCCAGGTTCTCGAACTTCACCTCGCGCGGCACCTCGGAGCCGGGGCTCGCGTAGCCGAAGTCCACCGTGTTGGCCTTGGTCCCGTCCGGCTTCAACCAGTACCACGAGAGCACCGAGTCCACGCCCTCGCCCTCCAGCCGGATCGACAGCTCGGGGCACGCGGCCGAGGCCCGCATCTTCGCGAAGGCGAAGTAGGCCCGGATCTCGGTCGGGGTGAACTGCAGCTTCACCGTCTTCGTCCCGCCGGCGGGCACCGTCACCGTCCCACGCGCCGAGTCCGCGGTGAACTGGAAGGCCGCGGCGTCCGAGCCCGTCACCTCGCCCACCGTGGCGGTGGCCTCGATCTGGGTGGGGTTACGGAGCAGCACCTCCTGCAACCCCGTGTCGCCGCGCGCGACGGCCCCGAACTGGATGACGCTCCCGAGATCGCACACGCCGGACACGCCCTTGCCCAGGATCAGGATCTCCACCTTGTCCTTGCCGTCCTCCGCGCCCGTGGCCGCGAGCAACAGGCGAACGGCGTAGTCCACCTGCTCCTTCTGCTCGGTGGGCGGCGTGAACTTCACCGTCAGCCCGAGGTCCTCGGTGGGACCCACCTCCGTGTCCACGGTGAAGGCCACGTCGAACGCCTTCGTCCCGTTGGAGATCTCTCCCACGTTGACGAAGTCCGCCCCCTCGAGCACCTCGAGCGACTTCAGGGTCAGCGTACCCTGGCCCGTGTTGCGGACCTTGATGCTGCCCTCGCGGGTCTGGCCCATGAAGACCGGGCCGAGATCGTACGTGGCCTTGTTCTCCGTGGCCGCAGACGAGAGGTCCACCTTCGCGTTCTCGGGGCTCGGGTAGATGACCTCGAGCGCCCCGAACTTCTTCACCGTGGTCGTTCGGTCGCAGTTGCAGCCGGACAGGGTGGCCACGACGGCGAGGACGAACGTTGCGAGCTGATGGGGAAGACGTCGCATGGGAGGAGACTGCTCCTATCTGGGCACGCGGACCACGGCCATGGCCAACGCGCTGAAAAGGGCCCCATGCTGCGGGGGGCGCGGCGCAAAAATCAAGTGCGCCGTAAACGTCTTTGTCCCCGCGTGGTGACGCAGAGCAGCCACGCGGCAAGGCCCCACCCCACCGCACCCGGTGCTGCCGCGCAGCCCCCGGCGTCCGGCGCCGGCGTTTCGCCGAGGACCTCAAAGGCGCCGCCGCCGAGCAGCGCCCCTCCCAGCCCATCCACCGCGACCACCGTCACCGGGTACAGCCCGGGCCGGGCCTCCGGGGACACCGTCCCCGCGAGCCGTCCCGCGGCGTCCAGGGTCACACCTTCCGGGAGCGCCCCCCCCACCAGGCGGAAGGCGCGGGCCCCGGCAGGACCGGTGATCTGCCCCGAGGCCGGCGCACCGGGACGGGCGGGCACGAACTCCGTCCGCAGCCAGCCCGCGTGGGACAGGACCTGGAACACCACGGCGGCCTGGTCCGAGCGCCCCTTCCCGTCCTCCACCTCGAACGTCACCGCGAACAGCCCGGCCTGCAGGGGCGTCCCGCGCACGAGCAGCGAGCCGCCGAAGCCTTGCATCTCCAGTCCCGGCGGCAACTCCCCGGCCACCTTTCGCCACGCGAGCGGGCCCTCGAGTCCACCGCCGCCCACGCGCTCTGCCACGAGATCGGCCGCATATTCGACGCCGGCCTGGGCCACGGGCGGTGACACCGAGGTGATGAGCAGCGCCCCCTCCCCCACCACGCGCAGGGCCAGCGTGCGCTCGGCCACCGTCCCGGCCGCGTCGGCCACGCGCAGGCGCAGCGCGCGGCTCCCCTCTTCAGCGGACGTCCGCCCGGAGATGCGCCCGGCCTCGGACAGCAGGAGCCCGTCGGGCAGCGTCCCCTCCACGAGACCCCACCGGTACGGCGCCACGCCGCCGCTCGCGGACAACGCCCAGCTGTACGTCCCGAGCCGGGCCACCACCGGCAGCGACGGCGTGGCCACGGCGAGCAACGCGGTGGGCGGCAGCACGCGCAGGACCGCGGTGACCGGCGAGCGCACCGCGCCCACTTCCAGCACCAGGGCCAGCGCGTACGTCCCGGGCTGAGACGGCGTGCCGGACAGGAGCCCCGACTCGGAGAGCGCCAGGCCCGGCGGGAGGGACGCCGAGACGAACCGCGCGGCGCCAGGAACCGTGTCCGCGAGCGCGTAGAGGTACTGCGCCCCGGCGAGCGCGTCCGGCAGGTGCACCACCTGCAACTGCGCCGCCGCGGGGACCAACTCCACCGGCCAGGGCGCACGCGCGTTGTCCGCCGGCGCGAGGTCTCCCACGATCTCCGCCCTCACCCCGAGCCTCCACGTGCCGGGGGCGAGCCCGGGCGGGAGCTCCACCTCGTCCACCCGGAGCAGCTCCTCGCCGGGCTGCAGCGTGAGCAGCTCCTCGGCCACGAGCGCGCCGGCCACCACGCGGGGGACCACGGGGTCCGTCTCCGTGGCCACCGGGTTTCCGGACAGGAGGTAGCGCCAGGGGGCCGCGGTGAGGGGGCGGATGCCGTCGTTGCGGAGGCGGAC
>JBDLRJ010000020.1:0-4791 GCA_039800145.1 Pseudomonadota bacterium
CTCGAACTCCTGCTGCTGCTTTCGCGTCACGGCCCTGAAGCCTAGTACGCCACGAGCACCAATCCGCTCTTGCCCGCGTCACCCGGCGTGCAGGGGATGAGCGGGTTGAAGACCGTCTCGCCGCCGCGGCCGTACACCGGGCTCATGGAATTCAACCCGGCCCCGCCCCCCTCGGAGGCGTCCCAGCCGCTCTCCCCCGCGAGCGCGATGCCGCCCGTCGCCGTCCCGCCCATCCCGCCCTTCGGCGTGGGCTTGCCCCCCGCACAGCAGGTGGTCCCCTGGGCATGCTCGCCGCCCTGCCCACCGCGCGCGATGACGCGGAGCTGTCCCGCCACCGAGACGGTCGTGTCCGTCCCGTTGCCCGCGGTGCAGGCCGAGGCGTTGCCCCCCACCCCCACCGTCACCCCCACGGTGCTTCCCGCCGTCACCTCCAGGATGTCCTCCGCGTACCCGCCCGCGCCGCCGCCGCCGGCCGGCTTGCTCGTCGCCGAGTCGATGGTGCCGCCCGCCCCGCCGCCGCCCCACGCGCGCACGTGCACCCGCGTGACGCCGTCGGGCACGTCGAAGCTGCCGCTGCCCGTGAAGCTCCTCACCGTCCGGTACCCGAGCGAGAGCGGCGCTCCGCCCACCGTGAGCGTCCCAGCCTCCACGCGGCCCGCGCGCACCTCGCTGGCCTCCACCGTCCCGCCGCGCACGTGCTTGGCCACCGCGGCGTAGGGGGCCGCCCCGAGCTCGAGCCGCGGCGACAGCGGCGTGCCGTTCTCCACCGTCACCTCGAGGAACCGCTGGCCCGGCGCGAGCAGCACCTCGTCCGGGATGGGGTTCGCCGCGCCCAGGAACGTCGCGTACACGCCCTCGTACGAGGGGGCCAGCTTCTGCGTCTCGGTCCACGTGGCCGTGCCGAGCATGGCCTGGTCGTAGAGCGCGAAGGTCACGTTCACGGCGCCCGTCACCGGCTCTCCCTGGGCCGTCAGCAGCCGGCCCGTGAAGCCGAGCTTGTGCGGCACGGTGGGCTCCACCGCGGAGGCGGCGAGCGGGGCGGCGAGCAGCAAACACAGGATGGCGCGCGTCATGGCGAGGCTCCCTTGAATCCGCCCTCGTGGCGGTAGGTCGTGTTGGAGGAGGTCTTCGAGCCGAACGCGCTGCCCGACGGCACCGCGGCAGCGGCGTCCAGGTCGTGGACCGCGGGCACGCTCAGCGTCACGGACTGGCCGTTCGGCAGCCGGCACTGGGCGCCCGCGCACGTGCTCTCGCACCCGAATGTCGCCGCCCCGTCGATGTCGTAGTGCTCCCGCTCGCAGGGGCCGCGGCCGCACTTCCCGGCACGGCACACCGCCCGGGCGTGCAGCGGGGCGGGGCAGCGGTTCCCGCACGTCCCGCAGTTGTCCACGTCCGAGGCGAGCTGCGCCTCGGTACACGAGGGCGGGGCCCCCGCGTCGCGCGGGAAGGACGTCAGCGAGTCGAAGCAGCCGCTCGCGAGCAACGACAGCGGCAGCGCGAAGAGCAGGCGCATCACGGGGCGTTCTCCGGGCAGGGGATGACCACGAACTCGACGCGGCGGTTGTTGTCCCGGCCGTCCGCGGTGGCGTTGTTGTCCCGCGGCAACTTCGAGCCGTACCCGGCGAACTGCAGCCGGGTGCCGTCCACGCCGCGGGAGACCAGGTAGGCGCGGACCGCCTCGGCCCGCCCCTCGGACAGCGGGAGGTTCACCTTCTCGTTGCCGCTGCTGTCCGCGTGACCCTCCACCCGGATGCAGAGCTGCTTCCGGTCCAGGATGGAGGTTGCAACTTCGTCCAACAGCGGCAGCGAGCGCGGCAGGATGGAGGTCTTTCCGTACGCGAAGAAGATCTTCTCGGAGATCTCGATCCTCTCCTTCGTCACCTTCACCTCGCGGTACAGCGGGCAGCCCGTGTTCTCCGGCGGCCCCTTCACGCTCGGGCAAGGGTCCTTCCCGTCCGAGATGCCGTCCCCGTCCGAGTCCGGGCAGCCGTGCGGGGCTGGGCCCACCTCCACGGGACAGGCGTCCTGCGCGTCCGGGATGCCGTCCCCGTCCAGGTCCGACGGCGGCGGGGGAGGAGGCGGCGGCGGTGCAGGCGGCTCCGGCGGAGCCGGGGGCGCAGGAGGAGGCGGTGGCTTCGGGGCATCCCGCCACTCGAGCGCGAGCCCCACCGAGAGCACCGAGGCGTCGAAGCTGTCGAACCCGTCCGGGGCCCAGAGCCCGAACAGGTGGTGGTAGCGGACGAAGGGCCCGAGCTGCAGCGGGGCGCCCGCGTCCAGGGGGAAGTTGAGCCCCGCGGCCGGCGTCAGCAGCAGCCGCGCACCTGCCGAGTCCACCGCGTCCAGGCCGAGGCCCGCCCAGGGGACCACGCCGGTGCCTTCCAGCTTGAAGCGGTAGCGAGCCCCTGCCCCGAGGCCGAGGGCCGTGCCCGGGCGCCCGGACCCGGACGCGCTCCCCGAGGAGAGCAGCAGGTAGGTGGCGTGCACGTCCACGTCCAGCGAGGGGAGAAGTTCGAGCGCCGCTGCGACCTGGAGATCGAACCCGGCCCCGAAGGTGGAGGCCTGGGGCTCGCTCAGCGGCAGGGCAAAGCCCGGCGTGGCGCGCACCGAGAGCGGGAAGCCCTCGGCGGCAGCTGCACCGGGGAGCCCGACGCAGGACAGCAGTGCCAGGAGGGTGGGGAAGGGGCGCATGACCCCCTCCTTTCTAGGCCGTCTGCGTGGCGGCCGCGAGAACCTGGCGGGCGCGCTCCACGGCCGGCTTGGTGGACTGCGGGTGGTCCTTCAGCACCCGCCGCAGCTCCTCGGCCGCTTCCTTCATGTCCCCGCGCGTGGCGAGGAGCTCCGCCAGGGAGACGCGCGCATCCGCGGAGAAGGGGTTGATGGCGAGGGCCCGGCGCAGGTGCCGCTCTGCGTCCACGGGACGGTCGTCACGCTGGTAGGTGACGCCCAGCGCGGTGTGCAGCCAGGCGTCGTAGGGATCCAACGCCACCAGCCCCTCGAACACCGTCAGGGCCCGGGCCAGGTCCCCGCGCTGCAGGAACTCGAACCCCTTCTGGGCCATCCGGTAGATGGCGGCGCGGGGGATTCCCTCGAGCTCCGCCAAGGTCTTGTGGCCGTGGATGAAGGCCAGCACGTCTTGTTCGCTGTACGGACGGGCAGGGAGGCCCAGCTTCTTCGCCGCGGTGGCGAGCAGGTTGCCCTTGTCGTTTCCAGTGGGGGTAGCCATGGCCTGAGTCTCCCTGCCGGGTCCGTTTTTTTCCAGCGATTAGACGCCTGCCGGCGCGTCCTTCTGCTGCCCGCCCATGCCGGTGAACAGCGAGGACAGGGACTGGAACAGCTGGGCCAGCATCTGGATGGCCTGGAGGGCGTCCTGGAAGGCGTCCTTGCCGCCCGTGGCCTCGAGCCCGCCGAAGCCGTTGTCGTTGGTGGGCTGGGCGTCGTTCTCGGTGGCCGCCTCGTTGGCCGCCTGGACGTCACCCGCCGCGTCCGCCGGGGCCGCCTCGTCCGCCGCGCCCATGCGGCCGTTCAGCAGGGTGCCGAAGAGCTCCTCGAGCATCTTGGAGAGCATCCCTTCGAACTGGTTCTTCCAGTCGTCGGAGCCGAAGGCCGGGCGCTCGCCGCCCACCGCACCCTCCGCCGCCTGGCCCGTGCCGCCCACGTCCTTCTGGTTCGTGTCCAGGACCTGGTCGTAGGTCTTCTCGGCGTCCTGCTTGGCGCCGGTGATGAGCCCCTCGACCTCGCCGTTCTTCTCGCGGAACCACTTCACGTCGTCCGCGGAGCCGGTGTCGCCGAGCCGGAAGTCCACGCGGCCCTTGGCGTTCTTGTCCAGCCATGCCTGGCCGCCGGCCTGGATGTCCCCCACGGAGGGCTTGTCGGTGTTGATGCCGTTGATGGCGACGTGGTCGTCACCGTTCACGATGTCCAGCTTCTGGGACACGGACTGGCCGGTCTGCGAGGTGGTGTCCACCGAGATGACCGTGCCGTCCGGAAGGCGGAAGTTGGAGTCCTTGGTGAAGTCCCACTTCGTGCCGTCCTTCTCGGACACGTGCGGGTCGCCCCACACGCGCGTCATCGCCTCGTCGGAGGGGGACTGGTTGGGGCCGTAGATCTTGAACGCCGCGTCCTTGCCCTCGGGGACGATGGTGTAGCCGCCCGCGGTGCGCACCGAGCCCTCGGGCCAGCCCTCGGGGTTCTTCTCGAGCCCCTGCCCCGCGGAGGCCGCGGCCTGGTCCTGCGACGGCGGGGAGACCATGCCCGGCTGCGTGGCGCCCGTGCCGCCGAAGTTGATGTTGATGTTGATGTTGATGTCGATGTTCGCCTCGAAGCGGCTCTGGGCCTGGCCGACCGCGGGGGTCGTGGCCACCGGAGCGGTCTCCGTCGGCTTGTTCGTCTTCGGGGTGATGGCGCCCGTCGCGCCCGTCGTGCCCGGGGTGTTGGTGGTGGGCTTGGTGTCGACCGGCTTCGGGGTGGTGGTCGCGTTCGTCGTGGGGAGCTGGGTCAGGCGCATGGCGGAATGTCCTTCAGAGATGGGGTTTGAGTGCTGCGATGTAAGGATTGTCTGCGGCGTCACCCAAAGGTTTCGTACTCCCTGCTCTTTTTCTTCAAGTTGCCTGATTTATTGAAGAAAACCTGCATTTTAGATCTGCCTGGGCCACCTTCACGTGGGCTTTTCGAGGGGATTTCCCCGCCCCGTGTCACCCGTGCGTGACCTCTAGGAGAGTACCCAAAAGGCCGAGGCGGCCGCCACCCCCAACCAGGTCACCACCCCCTGGGCGAAGGCGCGCCACCCCACCT
>JBDLRJ010000021.1:0-3303 GCA_039800145.1 Pseudomonadota bacterium
CCTCGCGCGCGGCCCACGCCTTGTAGCGGAGATCCCCGTAACGCCTCTGGTTGTCCGGGGACTCGAACCGGCCATTCGACGGCGTGAACCGGCGCACCACCGCGATGCGGCCCTTCACCGACGGCGCCTTCGCGTAGTCGTCCACGCCCAGCTCCGGGGCTCGGATGCCGTAGCCCACGAAGGCAAGCTCCCCCGACAGCTCCGCGTCCGTGGAGAAACCGAGCGGCGTCCATGCCTCCTTACTCAGCGTCTTTCCGTCCACCACGAGCGCCGCGCCCTTTCCGAGCGAGAGCGAGGTGACGACCGGGAAGGCGTGCAAGAACGTCCCATTGTCACCGGCAGGCGAGAGCCCCAGCGCCGCGAAGCGCTCGGCGAGCCAGCGCGCCGAGTCCTCCAGCCCCTTCGTCCCCACGCCGCGTCCCTCGCGCTCGGGGGCAGCGAGCCACGCCACGTCCGCCTTCACCCGGTCCAACTCCCCGGGCTCGCCTTCGGGCGCGTCCTCCTTCCACTCCGCGATGAACACGTTCGTGTCGGTCTGGCCAGGCGCGGTGGCGCGGTTGCTGCTGAAGGCGAGCTTCGTCCCGTCCGGGGAGAAGAGGGGAAAGCCGTCAAAGCCGGGGCTGTGGGTGATGCGCTCGAGCCCCGTGCCGTCCGCGTTGACGGCGAACAGGTCGAACTCCCGTCCCTTCGGGTCCCCGAAGTTGGAGGAGAAGAGCAGCCGGTCCTTCGTGGGGTGCCACGCGGGTGCGAAGGAGGCCGCGTCCAGGTACGTCACCTGCCGGGCCTCGCTGCCGTCCGCGTTGGCCACGAAGAGCTCCAGCTTCGAGGGCCGGACGAGCCCCTTCGCGAGCAGTGCGCGGTAGTCGTCCAGCGCCTTTCCTGCGCGGGGCCGCGAGGCGCGCCAGGCAATCTTCGAGCAGTCGCGGTTGAAGACGGCGCCGCCGTCGTAGCCGGGTGTGGAGGTGAGGCGGCGGACGTTCTGTCCGTCCCGGTCCATGCGGTACAGCTCCACGTCCCCGTCCCGCGTGGAGGTGAAGACGATGCTGCCGTCCACTGGACACACCGTGGCCTCCGCGTCGTAGCCCGGCGTACGCGTGAGGGGCGTCACGCCGGTCCCGTCCGCGTTCGCCTTGTAGAGATCGTAGCTGTCGTACAGCGCCCAGACGTACCCCTGGGACATGTCCGGCTTGGGCGGGCAGGCGTCGCCGGCCTCGTGCGTGGAGGCGTAGAGCAGCGCCTGGTCGCCGGGGAGGAAGAAGGCGCAGGTGGTGGCGCCCTTCCCGGAGGACACCTGGGCCAGGGCGCCCGTCTGCGCGTCCATCCGGAAGATGCGGTCGCACCCCATGTCCGCGGTGCGGACCTGGAGCGAGAGCTGGCGGCCGTCGTGGCTCCAGTACGCCTCCGCGTTCTCGCCGCGGAACGTCATCTGCCGGAGCGAGGCCAAGTGGTGCTCCCCGGCATTCGGACGCAGGGACAGCGGGGCAGGGGACTCCACCCGCGAGGCGGAGTGCACCTGCTTCGGCAGGGTGGCGCAGGACAGGGACAGCAGGGAAAGGCCCAGGAGACGAAGCTCGCGCATGGTGGCGCGCTCCATAACGCCGTGCCCGTCCCTGTCGCCCGGAAGGCAGACGGGCGTTAGGGTGCCCCGCCACTCTTTTCCCGGAGGAACGGACACATGCAGCTGAAGGACCTGAAGGTCATCATCACCGGCGGCGCGCAGGGCATGGGCGCCTACTTTGCGAAGCAGCTCCACGCGGCGGGCGCCACGGTGGCGTGCGGCGACGTGAACGAGGCGGGCCTCGCGGAGCTGCCCACCGGCATCCACCGCCGGCGGCTGGACGTCTCCAGCGAGGCGGACATCACCCAGTTCGTGGCCTGGGCCACGGAGGCCATGGGCGGGCTCAACGGGCTCATCAACAACGCCGGCATCCTGCGGGACGGGCTGCTGGTGAAGAAGGACCGCACCACGGGGGCGGTGACGAAGCTCTCCACCGAGGACTGGAACCGCGTCATCGGCGTCAACCTCACCGGCGCCACGCTGATGGTGCGCGAGTCGGTGGCGAAGATGGCGGAGCTGGGCAGCAGGCCCGGCGTGGTGGTGAACATGTCCTCCATTGCCCGCCACGGGAACCGGGGGCAGTCCAACTACACCTCTGCCAAGGCGGCGCTCGCGGCCAACACCTTCACCTGGGCGCGCGAGTTCGCCCCGCTCGGCATCCGCGTGGGCGCGGTGGCCCCGGGGATGATCGAAACCCCCATGACGCAGGGCATGAACCAGAAGGCGCGCGACGCGCTGGTGACGGCCATTCCCGTGGGCCGCATCGGCGTGCCCGAGGACATCTGGCTTGCCGTGAAGTTCGTGCTCGAGTGCGACTACTTCAACGGCCGCTGCATCGACGTGGACGGCGGCCTGTCCATGTAGGCCGCCGCCCCTCGCCGTGGCCGGCCGTCAGAAGCAGGCGGTGTAGTAGGTCACCGTCAGCGACTGGCCCGGCTGCGGCGGGTTGGACGTGTTGAACTCGATGGCGTTGCTCACCGGGTTGTACGCCCACGCGCCCGCGCCGGCCGGCACGTCCACGCCGTCCAGGGTCACCTTGATGGTGCTGGCGCGGGATGGGTCCGGCGAGCCGTTCAGGTAGAAGCTGCTGCGGTAGCCGAACGCCGTCTTGCCCAGGTTCTGCAGGGTGGTGGACCAGTTGGTGTTGCAGATCTCCGCCTTCACCCCGGACGTCTGGGCCGCCATGAAGGCGTAGCGCGTGTCCACGCCCTGGTTGGGATCGTCGTACGAGCAGCTGCCGCTCGGCCCACCGGGCAGGTACGGCCCGATGATGTTGAACGTGAACATGTTGGCTTTGTTGAAGCCCTTCACGTTCAGGAGGCGGTTCAAGTAGTAGGTCGCGGGCTGCGGAGACTGGTCCACCGCGTCGGACACGACCACGACCGCCAGGTTGGCGTCCTGCCGCAGGAAGCCCAGGTTCTCGGTGGTGATGAGCGGCGGGGTGAGCGCGAGCTCCGCGGCCTCGAGCCCCTTCTCGGCCGGCGAACCGTTGGTGCCCACGTTCACCTTCTGCGCGTACAGCTGGTTCACGTTGGGCGTGGAGCGGGTGAGCACCTTGGGGTTGGTGGCCGTGCCCACGAGCTTCCCCTTGGGGCCGGGGCCCGTGCAGGGCAGCCCGAAGCCTGGGCAGTACTGGTCGTCCACGTCCGTGGTGGTGACGCCGAGCTGGTAGTCCACGCCGGCCGCGTTCGCGTACTGGAAGAAGCTGCTGAAGTTGTTCGAGAGCGCGTTCTGCTTGTCCTGCA
>JBDLRJ010000022.1:0-6022 GCA_039800145.1 Pseudomonadota bacterium
GTGAAGAAGCTGCGCGGGATGCTCTTCAACGTGAAGCCGGTGGAGGCCATGGAGGCGCTCGTCAAGCGCCTCTCCCGGTACACCTACAACGACGAGTTCCTCGACGAACTCTAGAACCAGGTGGACAGCTGCAGGTGCAGGCCCGCGGAGGTCTGCAGCGGCTGGTTCAACATGAAGTAGCCGGTGAACTGGCCGCGCGCGCCGATGCTCCAGGTGTCCCCGGCCATCCACTCCACGCCCACGTTCGGCGTGAGCCCCACCAGGTTCGCGGCGGGCTCCCGCGCGAACGTCTGGAAGTAACCCAGGTCCAGCCCCGCGTACGGGCGGATCGTCTCCTCGTTGAAGAGGTAGCGCACGCCGGTGGCCCCGTAGATGCCCACGAACTGCCGGGGCCTCGTGCTGTCGTTCAAGATCATCCCGTAGAGGTGGAAGACGAGATCGAAGTGGTTCTCGATGTAGACCGACGCGTCGATCCCCACCGGGACGCCCCAATCGAGCCCGTCGATGCCGAGCCGCAGGTAGCCCGCGGAAAGACCGATGGACCGGTTGGCGAACTGGGCATGGGCGTGCGGGGCGAAGAGGAGCCCCGAGCAGAAGGCCGCGAGCAGGACGAGCGTGCGCATGGTTGGGTACTCTACCCCGGCAGGCCCCCGCCAAGCCGTGGAAACTCCTTGGCCACCGGTCCTCGCCGGGGGCTACACTCCGTGTCCGTCCATGTTGCGCCCTGCCCTGCCCCTCCTGGCGTTGCTCCTCGCGGGCTGCCTTGCTGCGCCGCCCATCCACCCGCGCGCGCTCGAGAACAACGAGCGGTGCACGACCACGCTCTCCGGGGGAGACCTCACGCGCGCCGAGGTCTACTGCGATCTCGGGCTGCAGTTCTCCCCGCACTACGCAGACCTGTGGGTGAACAAGGGGCTCATCGCCCTGCGCCGCAACCAGGTGAGCGTGGCCAAGGAGCACTTCATCAAGGCGCTCCGCTACAACCAGGAGCAGGCGCAGGCCTACAACAACCTCGGCGTCATCTATTACCGCGAGCAGGCCTACGGCAGCGCGCATGACCAGTTCCAGCGCGCCCTCAAGGTGAACCCGGACTACACCGAGGCCCGGTACAACCTCGCGCTCGCGCTCGTGGGGCTGAAGAAGGAGGAGAAGGCGAAGAAGGAGCTGCGCACCATCATCGCCATCAACCCCAACCTCGCAGATCCCCACCACACGCTCTGCGGCATCCTGCTGGTGGAGGAGGCCCTGGACGAGGCCTCCGAGTCCTGCGAGCTCGCCGTCCGGCTCGCCCCGGACTACGCGGACGCGTGGCTGACGCTCGGCAACGTCCGCACGGAGCAGGGGAAGTTCTGCGAGGCCAAGGACGCGTACACCTCCTGCATCGAGGTCAATGCCAACCACCCGGACTGCCGGAACAACGCGGCCGTCGTGGCCCGCAAGTGCGCGCTGGTGGACCCGGTGGTGAAGGAGGCGAAGCAGAACGCGGTCGCGGCCGACAGCGCGGCGGGCCTGTACCAGCTCGCCCTGCAGTACCGCGAGAAGGGGCTGCTCAACGAGGAGGAGCGCACCTACAAGAAGTGCGTCAAGAAGGACGAGCGCTTCACCGCCTGCCACTACGGCCTGTTCCTGCTCTACCGGGACGCTCGCAAGGACGCGGGCGCCCAGGCGGCGTGCAAGAACGTCATGAAGTTCGGGAACTCGGAGGAGTTCCCCAACGAGACGACCACCTGCGAGCGCTTCCTCGCGGAGGACACCCACTAGCGCGCCATGGGCATCCGTCTGATGGTGCGCCCGCGCTCGGAGGCGGGAGGCACCCACAAGCAGCGCGAGGTGATGCTCGACGGGGAGGAGATCCTCATCGGGCGGGACAAGGCGTGCCACCTGGTGCTCTCCCAGACGGCCGTCTCCCGGCAGCACGCGCGCCTGTCGCACGAGGACGGTCTCACCTTCATCGAAGATCTCGGCAGCGCCTTCGGCACCGAGGTCAACGGCAAGCCGCTGCCCAGGGGGGAGAAGCGCCTGCTGCGCAACGGGGACGTGATCGCCGTGGCGCAGTTCGACATCACGTTCGACCAGGTGTCGGACACGCGCGGCCAGTCCGCGGAGGGACGCGAGGGGAAGACGTCCTTCATCGCGAAGGAGGCGGTGAAGGATGCCATCCGCGGGCTCGCCAGCGCCTCGGAGAGCCCGTGGTTCCGCGTGATGAACGGCCCGCGGGAGGGGGAGAAGTACCCCATCGAGGAGGCGCAGGAGCTGGTGGCGGGGCGCGAGGACGACGTGGACATCATCCTCAAGGACGATCTCGTCAGCCGCCGCCACGCCCGCTTCCGCCGCGACTGGGCCGGGGTCCACGTGGAGGACCTCGGCAGCCGCAACGGCATCAAGGTCAACCGGAAGAGGACGCAGCGCGCCACGCTCGCAGACCGGGACGAGGTGGAGGTGGGCGGCATCCGGCTGCTCTTCGTGGACCCGTCCGCCGTGCGCGAGGAGCCGGTGGTGCTCCCCGAGCCCGGCACCTCCACCGAGGAGCTGAAGTCCCCGGTCGCGGAGGGACGCGGACGCAGCAGCGGCATCAACCGCCGCGTGAGCGCGAAACCTGCACCGGAGCCCGAGCCGGAACCTGCCCCCGAGCCGGAGCCGGGACCTGTCCCCGAACCGCCCCAGGAGGAGGAGTCCCCGGACCCGGGGGAGGACGTGGATCCCTCGTTCGAGCCCTCGGAACTTCCGCCCGACGATCTCCCCCTGGACATGGGCGACGTGTCCGCCTCGCTGCCTCCGCCACGCAAGGGGGCCGCCGCACTTCTGCAGGACCGCAAGAAGCTCGCGGTGGCCGTGGGGAGCGTGGTGTTCGCGCTCGCGGCCATCGTCATCGTCCTGCTGGTGGCGCTCGGGGCGTGACGGCTACGGCGAGCCCGCGTCCGGTCCGCCCGGCGTGATGCTCATCCGCGAGCCGTCGTCCACGCACCTTGGGAAGACACCCGAGGTGTCGCAGCGCTCGTTGGGCTTGCACTGGCCGCGGCACGGGAGCGGATCACACAGTCCCGTTTGCGCGTTGCACGCCGTGCCCGGGACGCAGGGCGTGTAGCACTCGCCGGCAGCGCGCCGCG
Organism: Pseudomonadota bacterium; assembly: GCA_039800145.1. Classification (GTDB taxonomy): domain Bacteria; phylum Myxococcota; class Myxococcia; order Myxococcales; family Myxococcaceae; genus VGRA01. The sequence goes on from JBDLRJ010000022.1 coordinate 3,108, forward strand.
CCGCAGAGGCCCCCACCCCCACGGCCACGCCCACCGCGGTCGCCCCGGTGCCCACCGTGGCCGTGCCCCGCTGGTCCGCCGACTGGGCGTCCTCGATGTACGGGTTGGCACTGCGGGGGGTGACGGTGCCTGCGCACGCACACACCGCCGAGAGCCACAACGCTGCACAAGCCCGCCGCCATCCCACCATGGACCGCCTCCGTCCCCGTTCAAAACCCGCGGCCGCTACGGGGCCTGCCCTGCCAGCGCCGCCTGCTCGCCCAACACGCGGGCCACGCGCTCGATGCCCTGTGCGTAGAGATCCTTCGCCTGGAGGCTGCGCGCCTGCGCGTACCGGGTGCGGGCGGCCTCCAGGTCCCCCCCTGCCTCGTCCAGCACCCCGAGGTTGTAGTGCGCGCCGGCCGACTGCGGGTTCGCCGAGAGGTAAGCCTCGAGGTCCGTCCGGGCCACGGCCAGCTGCCCGTCCTGGATGCGGCGCACCATGGGCTCGAGCCCCTTCTCGCCGTCGTCCAGCAGAACGTAGTCCGCGTACTCCGTGGGAGTGATGGCGCTCGAGATGTCCCGCGCCACCTCCTGCGTCACCTCCTCGAGCACGCGGGACTGCGCATCCAGCAGCGTGACGCTCGGGGAGAGATCCAGCGAGCGGGACGCGCGGAACTCGCGGGTCGTCACCTGCTGGCCGCGGTGGGCGCACGTGGCGTTCAGCACGGAGACCAGCTCCGCGCGCAGCTCGCGCCGGGGCGGGGGCGGCGGCGTGTTGGGGTTGGCGGACGAGGCGCCGTGCGTGCCCGGCCGCGCACCCTGCTGCTCCACCACGTCCTGCGACCAGTCCGTCACCGTCACGCCGAGCCGGCACTGCGCCCCCTCCGGCGCCACCACCCGGAACTTCGACTGGCTCCTCGACAGCTGCTGGCGCAGCTCGCCGTCCAGCGTCCCCGTGGCGGCGATGAGGCCCGCTGCCTTGAGCGGGACCAGGAGCGCCTCGGCCGGGGCAATGCTGCGCGCCTGCACCTCCACGCTCACGTCCCGCGCGGGGGAGAGGTTCACCGGGGCCGGCCGCGTGCGGACGATGCCGAGCCTCGGACCGCAGCCGGTGGCGAACAGCAGGCAGGAGATGGCAAGGAATGACGGTGACCGCACGGTGGGCCTCGGGTGACGTCGTGGAAGGGAACTGCTTCAGCGCGTGGAGATGCGCGCCACCGGCTGGATGTTCAGGTCCGGGGACAGCTCCTGGTAGCTCACCACGCTGAACGGCGGGTTGAACTCGTACTCGAGGAGCTTGCGCACGTACCGCCGGATGTCCATGGCAGTCAGGATGACGGGCCGCTGCGCCGTGGGCGGCAGGTGGCCGCACTCTGCCTTCACCGCCTGGACGATCTCCTGGGCGATGTCCGGCTCGAGCGCCAGGTGCGTGCCCGCCGAGGTCCGCTTGATGGAGCCGCGGATGGCCTCTTCGATCTGGGGATCCAGCAGGTACACCACGAGCGTGTTCGTGCCGCGCGCGTACTTGTGGCTCACGTACCGCTTGAGGCTGGCGCGCACGTGCTCGGTGAGCATCACGTTGTCCGCCTCCACCTGCCCGTACTCCGCGAGCGCCTGGAGGATGCCGCGGAGATCCCGGATGGAGATCTCCTCCTCCACCAGCCGCTGCAGGATGTCCGTGAGCTTGAGGACCGTCACCACGCGCGGGACGACCTCCTTGACCACCGCGGGGAAGGCCTTCTCCAGCTGGTCCAGCATGGACTGCGTCTCCTGCACGCCCACGAACTCTCGGGCTTGCCGGCGCAGCACCGCGGCCAGGTGCAGGATCATGTAACCGGGCACGTCCCACGTGGTGAGCCCGGCCGCCTCCAGCATCTCCTTGTGCTGCTCGGGCACCCACGCGGCGGGCTGGCGCGTGGCGGGGTTCACCGCCTCCATGCCCTGCACGTTCATGAGCTTCAGCCGGTCCACCGTGTCGTTCACCAGCACGTGGCCGAGCGTGGCCTGGCCCGTGACCATGGGGACCTCGTTGATCTGCACCTGGTAGGAGCCCGGCGGCAGCGCGGGGTTGGCGCGCGCGCGCACGCCCGGGAACCGCACCCCCAGTTCCACGAACAGGCCGTCGCGCATGAACGGCACGAGTTCGAACAGGAACTTTCCCCCGTCCTGCCGGCTGTCCACGAACGGCACGAGCGCGTCCGAGACCTCCATCACGATGGGGGTCACCATGGGAATGAACATCTCGCTGTCGGGATTGACCGGCTCCTTCGGGGCGGGCTCGGCGGCCTGCGGCGCCGCCCCCTCCTCCCCCGGCACCCTCCCCCCCCCCGCGGCGAGCAGCAGCGCGTCCCTCTCGCGCGTCAACCTCACCCACGCCCCCGCGCCCGCCGCCACCGAGAGCAGGAAGAAGGGGATCTTCGGGAGCCCGGGCACCAGCGCCAGGACGAACAGCATCCCGGCCGCGATGGCGATGGCCTTGGGGTACGCGGTCAGCTGCGTGCCCACGTCCTTGCCCAGGTGCGCCCCCTCCTCCTCGCCGCCCACGCGCGTCACGATGATGCCGGCACAGGTGGAGATCAGGATGGCCGGGATCATGCCCACCAGCCCGTCACCGATGGTGAGCAGCGTGTACTTCTTGGCGGCGTCCGCCACGCCCATCCCGCGCTGCATCACGCCGATGATGAGTCCGCCCACGATGTTGATGACCGTGATGATGATGCCGGCAATGGCATCCCCCTTCACGAACTTCATGGCGCCGTCCATGGCGCCGAACAGGGTGCTCTCCCGCTCGAGGTCCCTCCGCTTGCGCTTGCCCTCCTCCATCTCGATGGCGCCGCTGCGGAGGTCCGCGTCGATGGAGATCTGCTTGCCCGGCATGGCGTCCAGCGTGAGGCGGGCGGCCACCTCCGCCACGCGCTCCGAGCCCTTGGAGA
>JBDLRJ010000023.1:0-12679 GCA_039800145.1 Pseudomonadota bacterium
CGAAGCGGTTCAGCGTGCCGGTGGACAGCGCCGCGCCGCCCAGTCCCGCGAGCAGTCCGCCCACCACCACGCAGGCGGCGCGCAGCCTCCCCACGCTGACCCCGAGCGTGGCCACCGCTCCCGGCGCCTCGCCCACCGCGCGGATGCGAAGCCCCACCGCCGTCCGGTGCAGCACGAAGCCCAACGCGAGCGGCAGCACCAGCGCGAGCCACGTGAGGTGCGTGTGGCCGTTGAGCGCGCGCAGCAGCGGAATCCCCTGCAGCGCGTCGATCCCGTGCCGCTCCAGTTGCGCGATGTCCGGCGTCCCCGTGGGCAGGTAGAGGGCCTCGAGCAGGAAGCTGAAGAGCGACAGCGCAAGGAGGTTCAACGCCATCCCGGAGATGACCTGGTCGGCCCGCAGCCGCAGCGCGAACAGGGCGTACACCCCGGCCATGGCCGCGGCGCCGAGCATGCCCACCGCGATGGCGACGGGCGTGGGCAGGTGGAGGGCCGCCACCGCCGCCACGAAGGCGCCGGTGCGCATCATGCCTTCCACGTGGAGGCTCACCACGCCCGCGCGCTCGGACAGCGCCGCGCCCAGCGCCGCGAACACGAGCGCAGGGGCGTAGTCCAGGGTGGAGGAGAGCAGCGCCTCGAGCAGCTCAAGCACGGGGCACCTCCGAAGCGTCCGCCTGCGACCGTGCGCGCGACGTCCACCACGTCCACCCGAGCCGGGCCGCCACGAGGAGCAGGGCGAGGCCCTGGATGAGCTCCGGGAAGCCGCGGTGCACGCCGAGCAGCTGCATGCGGGTCCCGCCCGCCCGCAGCGCCCCGAAGAAGAGCGAAGAGGCCGCCACGCCCACCGGGTGGTTCCCCCCGATGAGCGCCATGGCGATGCCGTCGAAACCGTAGGGGGCTGCGAGCCGGCCCGGGTACTTGAACTCGCTGCCCAGCACGAGCACCGCGCCCGCGAGGCCCGCGAGCGCGCCGGCGAGCCCCATGGCCGTCCAGGTCCTCCGCGCCACCGGCAGACCGGCCGCGTGCGCCGCGTCCGGGCCCAGCCCCGTGGCGCGCGTCTCGAGCCCGTGCGTGGAGCGGTAGAGCCACGCGGCCACCGCCGCGGCGAGCACGAGCGCGAGCGGGAAGCCGAGGTTCAGCCGCGAGCTCTCGCCCGCGATCCGCGGCAGCTGGGCGGAGAGGAGGATCTCGTCCGTGCCCGCACCGGTCTTTCCCTTGAGCGGCCCCACCACGAGCCAGTTCTCCACCAGCGCCACCGCCACCCAGTTGAGCATGAGGGTGGAGATGACCTCGTGGACCCCGCGCCGGAGCTTGAGCGCGGTGGGGATCCACGCCCAGAGCGCCCCCGCGAGCGCCGCGGCCCCGAGCGCGGCGGGCACGTGCAGGACGCCGGGAAGCGACACCCCCGCGCCCACGTACGCGGCGGCGAGCCCGCCCCACATGAGCTGCCCCTGCGCGCCGATGTTGAAGAGCCCCACCTGGAAGGCCACGGCCACGGACAGTCCCGTGAGCAGCAGCACCGAGGCCTTGCCCGCGGACTCACCGAGCGGCCGGAGCACCGCGGAGGCCTCCCCGGACGCGAGCCACCGGGGGACGTCCCCGAAGCCGCCGAGCGCCATCTCCCCGAAGGCCTTCGCCGCCGTCCCCACGTCGCCGAGCGACGCCGCCAGCGCGAGGAAGCAGCCGAGCAGCGCCACGGCCACCGAGACGAGGGACGAGAAGACGCGGGCGCGCCCGGGGTCAGCCATGGGCCGCCGCCTCCGTCCCCAGCATCAGGCGCCCCATGCGCCGCTCGTCGAAGTGCGCCCGGTCCAACGCGGCCACGGTGCGCCCGTCGTAGAGCACGTAGGCGCGGTCCGAGAGCGCGAGCACCTCCTCGAGATCCAGCGACACGAGCAGCACCGCGCCGCCCTTCGCCGCGTGCTCCCGGAGGCGCGCGCGGACCGACGCGACCGCGCCGATGTCCAGCCCGCGCGTGGGCTGCACCACCACGAGCACCGACGGCCGGCGCTCCAGTTCGCGCGCCATCACCGCCTTCTGCTGGTTGCCGCCGGAGAGCACCTGGAGTTCGAGCGTGCCGTCGCGCGGGCGCACGTCCCACGCGTCCAACGCGCGTGCCACCTCGGAGGAGCGGCCCTCGAGGTCAATCCACGGTCCGCGCGCGAACGGTGCGGCGCGGTGCCTCCCGAGAGACAGGTTCTCTTCCACCGTGAAGCCGCTCACCATGCCGTGGCGGTGGCGATCCTCGGGGACGTGGCCCACGCCCGCGTCCCGGAAGAGGGCAGGGGAGGGCTCGGCCATCACCGTCCCTCTCACCTTCACCTCGCCGCCGAGCCACGCGCGCAGCCCCGTGGCCACCTCCGCGAGCTCGCGCTGGCCGTTGCCGTCCACGCCGGCGATCCCCACCACCTCGCCGGCCCGGACCTGGAGCTCCACCCCCTTGAGGGCCGGCCGTCCCCGCGGGCCCAGCGCGTGGACGCCGGAGAGCTCGAGCAGGACCTCGCCCGGCGTCGCGGCGACGAACGCGGGAGGCGGAGGCGGCGGCTCGCCCATCACGTGCGCCGCGAGCTCCTCCGCGGTGGTGTTCGCCGACTCGAACTCGGCGACCTTCCGGCCCCGCCGCATCACGGCCACGCGGGTCGCGAAGGCCAGCACCTCGCGCAGCTTGTGGCTCACGAGCACCACGGCGGTGCCCTCGTCCGAGAGCCGGCGTGCGACCGCGAACAGCTCGTCCGCCTCTTCCGGCGTCAGCACCGCGGTGGGCTCGTCCAGCACCAGCACGCGCGCTCCGCGGTGCAGCGCCTTGAGGATCTCCACCTTCTGCCGGGCTCCCACGCCGAGATCGCCCACGCGCGCACGGGCGTCCACCTCGAACCCGAACCTCTCGCTCAACCCGGCCACCGCGCGCTCCGCGGCTGCCACGTCCAGGAGCCCCCACCGCCCCGGCTCGGCGCCGAGCACCACGTTCTCGGCCACAGTCAGCCCCGGCACGAGCATGAAGTGCTGGTGGACCATGCCGACGCCGTGCGCGAGCGCGTCCCTCGGCGACCGGAACACCACGTCCCGGCCCTCCACGCGCAGCGTGCCGGAGTCCGGCCGGTACAGGCCGTAGAGCACGTTCATCAGCGTGCTCTTCCCGGCGCCGTTCTCGCCCACGAGCGCGAGCCGCTCTCCCGCGCGGATCTCGAGCGAGACGTCCTCCAGGGCCCGCACCGCCCCGAAGGAGCGGGAGATGTGTTGCAGGGAGATCAGGGCTCGGCCTTGAACGCCTGCAGCGCCTCGGGCGTGGCGGGGATCTTCAGCGCCCCGGAGACGATGCGCTGGCGGAGCGCCTCCACCTTCGCGAGCGCCTCCGCCTTCTTCGGGAACTCAACGCGGACCTCCGCCAGCCCCACGCCCTGCTGGGCGAGCCCGAGCGCCGTGTCCTCGGCGGCGAAGGTGCCCTCGGCGGTGGACTTCGCCGCCTCGTACACCGCCAGGTCCACGCGCTTCACCATGGAGGTGAGCACCGCGTCCGGGGCCAGGTGGTGCTGGTCCGAGTCCACGCCGATGGCCCACGCCTGCTTCCCCGCGGCGCGCGCCTCCTTCACCGCCTGGATGACCCCCACGCCGTCCGAGCCCGCCGCGTGGAACACCACGTCTGCGCCCTTCGCGAGGAGATCCGCCCCCACCTGCTTGCCGGCCGCCACGTCGTCGAAGTTGCCGGTGTAGGCCACCAGCGCCTTCGCGTCCGGGTTCGTGGTGGCGAGCCCCGCGCGGAAGCCCACCTCGAACTTCTTCACCAGCGGGATCTCCATCCCGCCCACGAAGCCCACGGTGCCGGAGGTGCTGACGAGCCCCGCGAGCGCACCGGCGAGGAAGCTGCCCTCCTCCTCGCGGAACACCACGGTGCGCACGTTGGGGAGCTTCACCGGGGCGCCGGAGGGATCCAGCAGCGTGCTGTCGATGAGGAGGAACCGCGCCCTCGGGTTGCGGCGGGCCACGGTCTCCGTGGCGTTCTCCAGCATGAAGCCCGTGGCGATGATCAGCTCCGCCCCCTGGTCCACGAGCAGCTGCAGGTTCGGCTCGTAGTCCTCCTGCGCCTTGCTCGAGAGCACCACCGGCTCCACGGCGACCGGCTGGATGGCGGGCGTGCGCGCGCGGAGCTCCGGCGGGAGCGAGGCTTCCAGCGCCCCCGGCTGCAGCGGCCCGTAACGGTTCGCGGTGAACGCCTTGCCGGCGGCCCAGGTCTCGAGCCCCCGCAGCGCGGAGTCGTTGAAGGAGTGATCGCCGCGGCCCCCCACGTCGATCACCAGCCCCACCTTCTTGCCCGCGGCCTGCGCGGCGGGCGCGGGCGGGGCCCCTGCCGGTGCGGGGGCCGGCTCCGTCTTGCAGCCGGCGAGCAGCAGCGCGGCGGCCGAGAGAACCAGCAGTGGACGAATGCGCACGGGGGACTCCCTTGAAAAAGAGGCGGACGGCGGAAAGTCCGCGCAAGATAGCAGCGCATGCGACCGTACGAACTGATCAAGGCGAAGCGCGAAGGCCAGGCGCTGCCGCCCGCCGACATCCGCGCCTTCATGGACGGGTACACCCGCGGGTCCATTCCCGACTACCAGATGGCGGCCCTGTGCATGGCCGTGTTCTTCAAGGGGATGAACGCGGTGGAGCTCGGGGCGTGGACGCGCGCCATGCTCGAGTCCGGCGAGGTGCTGGATCTCTCCGACATCCGGGGCGTGAAGGTGGACAAGCACAGCACCGGCGGGGTGGGGGACAAGGTGTCCCTGTCGCTGGCGCCGCTCGCCGCCGCCTGCGGCGTGCCGGTGCCCATGATCTCCGGGCGCGGGCTCGGCCACACCGGCGGCACGCTCGACAAGCTCGAGTCCATCCCCGGCTTCCGCGTGGACCTCTCGGTGGCGGACTACCGGCAGATGGTGCGCGAGGTGGGGGCGTGCCTCATCGGGCAGACGGCCACGCTCGCCCCCGCGGACAAGAAGCTCTACGCGCTGCGCGACGTGACGGCCACCGTGGACTGCATCCCGCTCATCGCCAGCAGCATCATGAGCAAGAAGCTGGCGGAGGGGATCGACGCGCTGGTGCTGGACGTGAAGACCGGCTCCGGCGCCTTCATGAAGCGGCGCGAGGACGCGGCCACGCTCGCGCGGACCATGATCGGGATCGGCGCCGAGATGGGGAAGAAGGTGGTGGCGCTCATCACCGACATGGACCAGCCGCTCGGGTCCGCCGTGGGCAACAGCCTCGAGGTGATGGAGGCCGTGGACATGCTCAAGGGCTGCGCCCCCGCGGACTACACCGAGTGCACGCTCGCGCTCACCGCCGAGATGCTGGTGCTCGGCAAGGTGGCGAAGGACGGCGCCGAGGCCCGCGCGAAGCTCCAGGAGGTCATCCGCAACGGCAAGGCGCTCGAGAAGTTCGAGGAGATCGTCCGCTGGCAGCACGGAGATCCCTCCGCGCTGCGCGACTACGCGAAACTTCCCCGCGCCCGGAACGTGGTGGACCTCCCGTCCCCCGCGGACGGCGTGGTCGCGGCCATCGACTCGGAGGCGGTGGGCCTGGCCGCCATGGCGCTCGGTGCGGGCCGCGAGCGGACCGACTCCGTCATCGATCCCGGCGTGGGCTTCCTCCTCCGCAAGAAGGTGGGAGACGCGGTGCGCGCCGGGGAGCCGCTGGTGCAGGTCCACTACAACGACGACGCAAAGCTGGACGACGCCCGGCGCAGGCTGCTCGCCGCCTACCGCGTGGGGCCCGCCGCCCCGCCCCCGCGCCCGCTGGTCCTCGAGCGGCTGGAATAGCGGCAGCGCCCAAACCCCCTACAATGAGTCCCCCCATGGCCCTCTACGATCTGCTGCAGGAGACGCTCGCCGTCATCCGTGCCCGCGCACCCGGCCTGTCCCCCGAGGTGGGCATCATCCTCGGCAGCGGGCTCGGGGACTTCGCGGACACGCTGGAGGACCGCGTGGCCATCCCGTACCAGGAGCTCCCGCACTTCCCGCACTCGTCCGTGCCGGGCCACGCCGGGCGGCTCGTGCTCGGGAAGCTCGGGGGCCGGACGGTGGTGGCCATGCAGGGGCGCGTGCACGCGTACGAGGGCTACTCGAACGTGCAGGTGGCCTTCCCCGCGCGCGTGCTGTGCGGGCTCGGCATCCGGACGCTCGTGGTGACCAACGCCGCGGGCGGCATCCACGCGGACCTCCGGCCGGGGGACCTGATGATCATCAGCGACCACGTCAACCTCTCCGGCTGGAATGCGCTCACTGGTCCCAACGACGACCGGCTCGGGCCCCGCTTCCCGGACATGAGCCACGCGTACCACCCCGAGCTGCGGCGGCTGCTCGGCAAGGTGGCGCGGGCCCAAGGGCTGCAGCTGCGCGAGGGGGTCTACGCCATGGTGGCAGGCCCGTCGTACGAGACGCCGGCGGAGATCCGCATGCTGCGCACCCTCGGCGCGGACGCCGTGGGCATGAGCACCGTCCCCGAGGTGGTGGCCGCCTCGCACATGGGCGTGCGCGTGGCGGGCATCAGCTGCATCACCAACCTCGCGGCGGGGATCGGCCACCAGCCGCTCAGCCACGAGGAGGTGGCGGAGACGGCGGGCCGCGTCCGCAACGTCTTCGTCCGCCTGCTCTCCGAGTTCCTGCCCGCGGCGGCGGCCCACTGACATGGCGGCGCGCAAGGCGGCTCCACGGAAGAAGCAGGGCGCGGGGCCCGGCGTGCCCATGACGTTCCTCCTGCGCGACGTGGGGAACCGCAAGGGCGAGTGGGAGGAGCGCGAGGGCGTGCTCTCGCTCGCGGGCATCGCCTGGCGCGGGAAGACGCCGGCGCTGGGCCGGGAGGTGGACGTGCGGTTCCGCCTGCCCGGCGTGTCGAAGGAGCTCCGCGCGGTGGGAGAAATCCTCCGCGTGGTGAAGCGCTCCGGCGGGATCGACTTCCGCGTCCGCTTCACCGAGCTGGACGGCAAGTCCGAGCGCGCCATCACCGGGTACCTGGATGACCACGAGAAGGGGGGCTGACCGCATGGCCAGGCGCATTCCCTGGAAAGATCTCTTCGCCGCCGCCACCGAGGCGCGCGCGCGGGCCTACGCGCCGTACTCGGACTTCCAGGTGGGGGCCGCGCTCTACACGTCGGACGGCGTCATCGTCCCCGGCGGGAACGTGGAGAACGCCTCCTACGGCCTGTCCATCTGCGCCGAGCGCAACGCCTTCAGCCGCGCCGTGCTCGAGGGCCACCGCCGCGTGGTGGCCGTGGCCATCGTGGTGGACACCGAGACGCCCACGCCGCCGTGCGGGATGTGCCGCCAGACCATGGCGGAGTTCGCCGCGCCCACGCTGGAGGTGCGCTGCCAGAACCTCCAGGGGCGCGAGCTCCGCACCACGCTCAAGAAGCTCCTGCCGCACGCCTTCACGCGTGCGTTCCTCTAGAGGTCCACTCCCGTGTCTCTCCTCGTCCGCAACGGCACCCTCGTCACCATGGACGCCACCCGGCGCGTGCTGGAGGCGGACCTGCTCGTGGAGAACGGCCGCATCGCCCGGATCGGCCGCCGGTTGAAGGCGCCCGCGGGCGCAGCCGTGCTGGACGCCTCGGGCCAGGTGGTGCTCCCGGGGTTCGTGCACGGCCACCTGCACGCGTGCCAGACGCTGTTCCGCAACCGCGCGGACGGGCTCCAGCTCCTGGACTGGCTCAAGCAGCGCATCTGGCCGTTCGAGGCTGCGCACGACGCACGCTCGCTCCGGGCCTCGGCGGATCTCACCTTCGCGGAGCTCATTCGCTCGGGCGCCACGGCGGCGCTGGACATGGGCACCGTGCACCACACGGACGAGGTGTTCGCCTCCGCGCGGGACGCCGGGTTCCGCCTGACGGGCGGCAAGGCCATGATGGACGCCGGCGTGGGCGTCCCTGCGGGGTTGAAGGAGACCACGGCAGAGTCGCTGGACGAGAGCCTCGCGCTGCTCCACCGCTGGCACGGCAAGGAGAACGGCCGCCTCCGCTACGCCTTCGCGCCGCGCTTCGTCCTCTCCTGCTCGGACGAGCTGCTGAAGGAGGTCGTGCGCCTCACGCACCTGCACGGCGTGCGCATCCACACCCACGCCTCCGAGAACCCGAGCGAGTGCGAGGCGGTCCGCACCGCGACGGGCCGGGACAACGTGGAGCACTTCCACAAGCTCGGGCTCACCGGGCCGCACGCCACCTTCGCGCACTGCGTGTGGCTGTCCCGCAAGGAGCAGCGGATCCTCCGGGACACCGGGACGGTGGTGTGCCACTGCCCGAGCTCCAACCTGAAGCTCGCCTCCGGCATCGCCCCGGTGCCGGAGCTCCTGGACGCGGGCGTGCACGTCTGCCTCGGTGCGGACGGCGCCCCCTGCAACAACAACCTGGACATGTTCGTGGAGATGCGGCTCGCGGCGCTGCTCCACAAGCCGCGCGTGGGGCCGCTCGCCATGCCCGCGGTCCGCGTGCTGGAGATGGCCACGCTGCACGGGGCCCGCGCGCTGGGGCTCGAGTCCGACCTCGGCTCGCTGGAAGTGGGGAAGCGGGCGGACCTCTGCACCGTGTCCCTGGACGGGCTGCACGCCACGCCCAACGGCGACGACGTGATGGCCACCGTGGTGCACGCCGCGCAGTCCTCGGACGTGAAGCACGTCGTCATCGACGGGCGGGTGGTGATGAAGGACCGCGCGCTGCTCACGGTGGACGAGTCGGCGGTCCGGGCGCGCGCCCAGGCGGAGATCCGCAAGCTGCTGCGGAGGCTCGAGTCCCCGCGGCGGCGCGCGGGCTGATCCCCCTGCCGCCCTGTCCGGGCGGGCGTCGTCGGTGCCCGCGGCGGCGAGGTACCGTTGGGCGCGTCCAGCAACGGCGCCCCGCGGGCAGCGGGCCCTCGTTCCCAGTGTGCAACGCGCTGCACGTCGGCTCGGACCGAGGCGGGGCGTGGGGGGGGCCGTGGCCGGTTGCGCCCCACCCGGTTAGGCTGCAGCCCGTGCGTTCTCTGCTTCTGCCGTTCTCGCTTGCCGTCACCCTCGTTGCAGGGTGCCAATGTGCGCCGCGATCCGGCGTGGACGCGGGCACTCCCGTTGCGCCGCGCCCGGACTCGGGCGAACTGCCACCCGAGGATTACGTCATCGTGGACGGCGGTGGCCCCACGCCGCCCACCCGGGACGCAGGCACGACGCAGCCCCCCGAGCGCACCGACGGCGGCCGCCCGCCGCTGCTGGACGGCGGCGAAGTCTCCTGGGACGCGGGGTTGCCCACCGACGGTGGGCTCGCCATCTACGTCCCGCCGTTGAACTTTCCTGCGCAGGGCGCCTTCGAGGATTGCACCACCGCCGTGCTCGCGGATTCCGCGGACGCCGGTGCGCTCTCGGGCGACGTCTACCTGCCGCTCTGCGTGGCGCTGCGCTCCGTGAGCGGGACGGCGGCGCTCAACGGCAACGCGGTGAATGACACGGTCTCCTGGGCCCTCACCGCGTCCGACTACTCGAGCCAGTACGTGGGCCGGCCCGAGGACGGCGGCTACGCCTTCCGCGCACTGCGGAGCCCGTACGACGACTTCAGCTGGCACCCCGTGGAGATCTTCCCTACCCACCAGGGGCCGCTCTCCACCGGGCCGCTGTCGCTCATCGTGGACCGCACGCGCGCTCTCTCCACCACGGCGTGGGAGGTGACCGGCAGCACCTCGTTCGGCGGGGCGCCGTGGCTGCCGTCGGTCAACCCGCGGGACTTCACGCTCGGGGCTGCCAACCCGAGCTACGCCCAGTCCGCGTCCGCCACCACCGTGGACGGTGGCTACGCCCTCCGAATGGTCGAGGGGACGTACGGGCTCGCGGTGAGCCTTCCGAAGGAGGCGCTCGGTACGACCGCGCTCTCCGGCTATCCGCTCTCGCAGCCCCTGGTGCTCACCCAGCCCGCGACCGTGGACGTGCACCTGCCCGCGGCGCTCCTCGAGGGGAACGTCACCGTGGACGGACAGCCGCTGCCGGACCGCATCCCCGGCGGGGCCGACTACCAGCTCGAGTACGAGTTCCAGGGCAGTCCCGTGGCCACGAGCGCCCACGAGTCCACCGCGGGGATGCTGCGCGCGTTCCTGCCGCAGGGCACCTACGCCGTGAACCTGCTGCTCCCCGACGCCGTGGACCGCCAGCTGCCGTCGTACCTCGAGCACTTCCGGCTGGCGCCCTCGCTCGCGCTCACCCAGGACCGCACCGAGCAGTTCCCGCTCACCACCCACCGGTGGGAGGGCGCCATCCTCCTGGACGGCCAGCCCGTGCCCGCGCTGCCGGGCAGCCTCTGGACGATGTACGCCTACGGCTACTGGGGGAACACGCGTCCCTGGTTCGTGTCGTACTACACGGTCCCGGCAGACGTGCCGTCGTTCATGCTCCGGCTCTTCCCGGCAACGTATTACCTGCTGCTGTGGCTGGACGAGGGCTTCCACCCGGACCTCGCGGCGGGGTGGTTCCTCGTGGATCCCTACAAGCAGGTGAACACCGACATCTCCCACGTGGTGGACGTGCAGACGAGCGAGTTCTCCGGGACGCTGACCATCGACGGGCAGCCGGCCTCCGCGCCCCTGTCCGTGGGCACCCTCACGTTCCAGAACAACGACGACTTCTTCCGCAAGCGGATCGAGAGCCACGACGGCACGTTCCGCGTGAAGATCCCAAGGGGCGTCTACGACGTGTTCTTCACCATCGACGGGGACGCGTACCCCGGGTACGCCGTGGGGCGGCACCTGGTCGCCGGCGGGGTGGATCTCACCGCCAACGCCTCGCGGGATCTCACCTACGACACGGTGCGCGTGACCGGTCCGCTGCAGGTGGGCGGGGCGCCGCTGGCCAACGCGCTCGCCGCCGCACCGGAGCTCTCGGTCAAGCTCTTCCCGCTGGGGGCCCCGTACAGCTTCAGCTACGGGCTGCAAGGCGGTTCCACGGCGTATGCCTTCCGCATCCCTGCCGGCGCCTACGACGTGGACGTGGTGCTCGCGGAGGGTGTGCTGGAGAAGACGGCCTGGGGCCGCGCCCCGTACGCCGTCGCGTGGCCGTTGCAGCGTCCTTGACCCGGCCTGCTCCACCGGCTCGGGCTTCGGCTAGGCTTTCACCACCATGAGCGTTCGGGGCATCCGCGGGGACATCCAGAAGGCGCTGGCCAACGACGGTCGCGTGGACGCGGGCGAGCTGGACCGGCTCGCGCTGCGGGCGCGCGACGGCGGCAAGGTGGACGCGAAGGAGCGCGCGGAGCTGGAGGCGCTGCGGGGCAACGCCGCCGTGGACGGCGCCCGGCTCTCCGAGCACCTGGATGCCCTCTCGGCAGACGCCTTCGTGCCCAGCGGGGTGCGCGGACGGGTGACGCAGGTGGAGGGGCGGTATGCGCAGCTCGCCACGGACGTGCCGGGGTTGAACGCGCGCGTGGGGCTGTTCGACAGCGTGCTCGCGCTGGAAGGGCGCGCCGCGGCACCGGGGCAGCTGCAGGTGCTGCTCGGTGGGCGCACCCACACCGTGCCGGTGAGGCAGGGCGAGACGGCGGCCGAGGTGCTCGCGAAGGTCCAGGCGAAGCTGCCCGAGGGCGTCCGCGGGCGCGTCTTCTCGGGGTCCGTGGACACCGAACGGCCGGCCCGCTTCGAGGGGCGCAGCGCCGAGCGCACCGAGTCGTCCGCGCACCTGGCGCTCTACAGGCCCCAGGCGCTGAAGCTCGAGCCCGGCGAGAAGCCGCTGCGCGTGGTGGTGACCGGCTACGGCCCCTTCCCCGGCGTGGAGAAGAACCCCTCGGGCGAGCTCGCGAAGCAACTGGCGCGCGCCGGCCTGCAGGGTGCGAAGGTGGAGTACCGCGTGCTGCCGGTGACGCACGCGGACGTGGACGCCTTCGCCGCGGAGCTGCGCCGAAACCCGCCGGATCTCGTCCTCTCGCTCGGCGTGTCGTCCGCCGCGCAGGTGGAGCCGCGGGGGCAGAACTGGAAGGCCTCGTACCCGGATGCCAACGGCAACTCGGTCGAGGAGGGGAAGATCTCCCCTGCCGGGGGCGAAGATCTCCCCTCGGGCCTGCCCCAGGACTGGATGGGCGAGCGGCTGCGCCGGAGCTTCGGCAGCGCTGCCACCGTCAACACGAAGACGGACGCCCCGGACACCTCCGCGTACCTCTGCAACTACCTGAACTACCGGCTGCTCGAGGCCTTCCCGCGCGGGGGCGCCACCATGGCAGGCTTCGTCCACGTGACGGGGGACACCACGGTGGAGGAGCTGTCGGTGCTGGCCGAGGCCGCGGTGGCCCGGCGGCTCGAGCAGCGGCGGGAGTCGGTGCAGCCTCCGAATACCTGAGGTAGGGTCTTCCCCCTCTGGCGGGCCCCACGCGGCCCGGAAAGGTTCGAAAGCGCCATGTGGGAGCGGTTCAAGCGGGCAATGCGCAGCTTCGCGGGATTCTTCGTGACGTCCATGGAGAACCCGGAGCTCATCCTCGAGCAGAACATCCGCGACCTGAACGACCAGGTCCCGAAGATGAACGAGTCCATCGCCATGGTGAAGGCGAACGTGACGCTGCTCGAGAAGGAGAAGGCCAAGTACGAGCAGACCATCCGCGAGCTGACGGCCAAGGTGAAGGCCGGCATCCAGGGCGGGCGCGAGGACCTCGCCGCCCAGTACGCGGTGCGCCTGCAGACGGAGAAGCAGGGGCTCGAGCGCAACGAGCAGCAGCTGGAAACCG
>JBDLRJ010000024.1:0-15870 GCA_039800145.1 Pseudomonadota bacterium
CTGGGCTCGCTCATCGCCGCGCGCTACGCGGTGGAGACGCGCAACCTGGACGCGCTCGCGTTCGGGCTCTTCCACGTCACGCTGCTGCTCTACGTCTTCTTCCTCCAGAACGATCCCCGCGTGCTGCCCCCCACGCGCAGGGGGCGCATCGCCTTCCTGGTGCTCGCCGCCGCGCTCCACGTGGGACTCAACGTGGTGTTCGGGAAGCGGGACTCCAACCTGCCGCTCTCGCTCGCGCTCGCGTCCCTCTCCATCCCCTTCTGGCGCTGGTCCGCCCGTACCCTGCCGCGGCCCGCCTGGACCGGGCGCGCGGAAGTGGCGCTCTACGCGCTGCCGCCGGTGCTGCTGCTGGGGCTGTACGCCTCCCCGCTCAACCGGCGCGCCAACCTGCTCGCGTCCATGGAGGCGGCGAAGTGCAACGGCCCGTCCGACGCGCCCGGGACGGCGCCGCCCGGCACCCGGCCCGCGGCCGGCGTGGCCCCCGGCATCCCGCTGCCGCCCACGAAGGAAGGGCCCTGGGCGGACACGTGGGAGCAGGGGGCGCTGCTCCGCGTCCCGCTCCCGCCCGCGGCCGCGCGCGGCCCCTCCACCTTCGTCCGCAAGGACGTTCTACCTCCCTTCCCGCCCGGCACGCCCGAGCGCTTCAACACCTGGATGTTCGCGGGGGTTTCGGCAGGGGACATCGACCACGACGGGCACCTGGACGTGCTCGCGTGCGGCGAGGGCCGCCCGCTCGGCGCCTGGCTGTGGCGGGCAGGCCGCTTCGAGGACTTCACCGCGCAGCTCTTCCCGGGCGGGCTCTCGGACGTGGAGCAGGCGGTGCTCGCGGACATGGACGGGGACGGGTGGCTGGACGCGGTGATGGCGCGCTCGCAGTACGCACCCGGCGCCACCCCCGGCGGCATCTGGCGGTTCGTCCCCGGGAAGGGCCACTTCGAGCGGCAGGCCTCTCCCGCGCTGGGGGCAGGGCGGAAGAGCTCCGGCGGCATCGCGCTGCACGACGTGAACGGGGACGGCTTCCTGGACGCCTACGTGTCGTTCGGACTGGACTGGCTGTACCGGCAGCCCGACTTCCACGAGACGCCCTCTCCCCACGAGTTCTGGGTGAGCACCGGCCCCGGCACCTGGCGCGAGGAGTGGAAGCAGCGGCTCCCGGAGGTGGTGACGCGGACGTCGTACGCCGGGATGACGCCGTACTTCGGTGACGTGGACGGGGACGGGGCGCTGGAGCTGCTCGTGGGCAACGACTTCCTCGACCCGAGCCTCTACCTGCGGCAGCAGCGGGACGGGGCCTTCGCGCTCGTGCCGCCCGGCTACGTGGAGGCCAACACCACCCACAGCATGAGCTACGTCCCCGCGGACTTCGACGGGGACGGACGCGAGGAGCTGTTCGAGGTCGGCGTGGCGCCCCCGTTCCGCGTGACGGCGCGCGCAGACGTGTCCGTGGACGCGCGCACCCCCACGCCCCGGCAACGAGACGTGGAGCTCAAGGAGCTCACCCTCTCCTCCGCGCGCGGCACCTACGCGTGTGGGAAGTACCAGGACGGGCTCGTGAAGTGGCTGTGCGAGACGCACCTGCGCACGGACGCGGCGGTGCTGAGGTCCGACGTGTCGGCGTGCGCCGCACAGCCGCCGGGGATGGCGCTCGCCATGTGCGAGCGCAGCGTGAGGCGCATGCAGCTGTACGGCTTCGGCGCGCCGCAGTCCGTGCGCTACGACGTGGAGACCTTCCCCAAGCAGGTGCTCGAGAACGTGCTGCTGCGGCTCGAGTCCCAGGAGAAGGGGTTCCGGATGGTGCGCCAGGACGTCCCGGTGGAGTTCACCGGGTGGAGCTGGGCGGCGTACCCCGAGGACCTGGACGGGGACGGGCGGCTGGACGTGGCCGTCACCAACGGCTTCATGAAGACCTCCATGCACCCCAACCGCGTGCTGCGGAACGTGTCGTCCGAGGGCAAGCCGCGGCTGCGCGACGTGACGGCGGAGGCAGGGCTCGCCTTCGAGGACCAGAGCCGCGGGCTCGTGGCGGCGGACTTCGACGAGGACGGGGACGCGGACCTGCTCGTCGGGAACATCGCGGGGGAGTTCTCCTACTGGGAGAACCAGGCGGGCGGGGACCGGGTGGAGGTGGAGCTCCGGATGCACGGGGGCAACCGGTACGGGCTCGGGGCGGAGCTGGAGCTCGTCACCACCGCCGGGAGGCAGAAGCGGCGGCTCGCGGTGGGCGGCGTGTGGAACACGGGCCAGCCGCACCGGGTGCGCTTCTCGCTCCCCGCGGGGACGGCGCCGAGGTCGCTGGAGGTGAAGTGGCCGAACGGCGCCCGGCGCACGGTGGAGGGGGTGCGCCCCAACGAGCGGCTGGTGGTCTTCGAGTAGGCGGACGATGGACGCGGCCGGAATCGAAGGTGTCACCCCGGGGCTGGGCGGGGCGCTCGCCGCCGAGGCGGGACAGGGACGGCACCGCGTGCGCTTCGGCCGCCCGCTGGGCGAGGGCGAGCCGGTGCCGCCCGAGGCGTACGTCGTGGGCGTGCAGCCGTGGTGGGAGCTGGCCCGCTGGGAGGAGACCCTCCGGGACGCACCGGGGCTGCGGTCCCAGCTGCGCCGCGCGGAGCGGCACGGGGTGCGCGTGGAAGGGCACGCGGGCGCCGAGATCGCCCAAAGGCCCCTGCCGAGGCGGGAGCTCGAGCAGCTGGTGCGGGGCTGGCTCTGTGCGCGCGGGCTTCCGCCGCTCGGCTTCGCGGCGGAGGTGGCGCCCTTCCGGGGACTCGCGCACCGGCGCCTCTTCGTGGCGCGGGTGGACGGCCGCGCGGTGGCAGCCGCCTTCGGACGTCCCCTTTCGGGAGGAAAGGACTGGTTGTTGGACGTCCTTGCACGTGCACCGGGCGCCCCGAACGGGACGTCGGAGGCGCTGGTGGACGCGGCCTTCCGCGCGCTGGGGCGGGACGGCGTCCACCGCGCCACGCTCGGACTGTGTCCGCTCTCCGGGCCGGTGCCACCCGAGTACGCGCTCGTGGCAAGGCTCTCGGCCCCGCTCTACGACTTCGAGGGGCTGTACGCCTTCCGCGCCCGGCTTCGGCCCCACGCGTGGGAGCGGGTGCTGCTCGAGCACCCGGGGCAGTCCCGGACGCAGGGCACGGTGCGGGCGCTCCGCGCCTTTGCAGGCGGGAGCCTGCTCCGCTACGGGCTCCGGGCGCTCGTGCACGCGGCCTCCCCGCGGTAGCGGCCAGGCACCGCGCGCGCGTGGGCGCCTACGGGCCGCGCAGCTCCCGCTCGAGCGCCTCGAGGCTCGGGGGCTTGCCGAGGTGGGCGTCGAAGCCGGCCGCCCGGGCGCGGGCCACGTCGCCCGGCCCCGCGTACCCCGTCAGCGCCACCAGTCTCACCCCCGAGAGCCCCGGGTCTGCGCGGAGCGCCCGGGCCACGCCGTACCCGTCCATCTCCGGCAGGCCAATGTCACACAGCACCACGTCCGGCCGGAGCGCGCGTGCCTGCTCGATGCCCTCGCGGCCCGTCAGGGCCACCTTCACCTCGTGCCCATCGAGCGCGAGCAGCTCCGCCAGGCTCGTGGCCGCGTCCACGTTGTCCTCCACCACGAGCACGCGGCGGGGAGAGACCTGCGCCGGGCGGTCCAGGTGGCCTGGCCCAGGGTGAGCTGCCGGCGCGAGCGGAAGGCGGACCGTGAAGGTGGCACCCCGGCCGGGTCCCGGGCTGGCGGCGTCCACGGTGCCGCCGTGCATCTCCACCAACCCCTTCACCAGCGCGAGCCCGAGCCCGAGCCCACCCTTCTTCCGGTCCAGGGGGAGTTCGGCCTGCGTGAAGGGCTGGAACAGGCGCGGCAGCAGCCGGGGATCTATGCCGTACCCGGTGTCCTCCACGCGCACGAGGGCCTGTCCTCCCGGCGCCGGCTGCAAGACCGACAGCGTGGACTTCCCACCGCGCGGGGTGAACCGGGCCGCGTTGGTGAGCAGGTTGCCCACCACCTGGGACAGCCGCGTGGGGTCCCCGTCGACCCAGGCCTCGCCCGGGCCGGTGCGCACCTCCAGCGCCACCTCGGCCTCCGCGAAGGCGCCCCGGTAGTCCTCCGCCGTGCGCCGCACCAGTTCACCCAGCTCGAGCCGCTCCCGTCGGAGCACGACCTTGCCCCGGGTGATGCGGGAGACGTCGAGCAGGTCGTCCACCAGGCGGGCCAGGTGCTCCACCTGGCGCTGGATGATGGCCCGCGCCCGGACGGCCTGCTCTCCGCCGTTCGGGACGCGGTCGAGGATGTAGAGGCTGTTGCGGATGGGGGCGAGCGGGTTGCGGAGCTCGTGGCCCAGCATGGCGAGGAAGTCGTCCTTGCGTCGGTCCGCCTCGCGCAGCGCGCTGGCCTCGGCCTCGGTGCGAGCGGCCTCCCTCAACGCGTCCTCGGCGCGCCGTGCATCGGTGATGTCCAGCGTCGCCCCGACGTAGCGCACGAGCGCCCCCGCCCCGTCGAAGTGGGGAAGGGCCCGGACCTTGACCCAGCGGACGCGCCCATCCGGGCGGAGGATCCGGTGCACCTGCTCGAAGACGACCCCGCCCCGGACCGCCGCCTCGAACGCCGCGTGGACCCGCGCCCGGTCCTCCGGGTGGAGGGACCGGATGAACAGGTCCTCGTCACCGGGCGGAGGCCCCCCCGGGTCCAGGCCGTAGATGCGGTACGCCTCGGCCGACAGGGAGGTGGTCTTCGTGTCCACGACGTACTCGAAGCTGCCCACGTGGGCGATGCGCTGCCCCTCCTCGAGGATGCGCTGCGTCTTTCGCAGCGTCTCGGCCGTCCGCTTCGCCTCGGTGATGTTCTCGAACACCGACACGAAGTGCCCGGGCTCGGGGCAGTAGACGGAGACGGAGAACCAGGCATCCATGGCCTTCACGTAGACCTCGGTGCGCTCGGACGCGGCTGTCCTGGCCACGCGGGCGAAGAGTTCGAACAGCTGGGGATCCGATTCCTGGATGCCCGGGAGCACCTCGGACACGCGCTTGCCCACCACGTCCCGCAGCCCGGTCTTCGCGACGAAGGCGCCGTTGACCACGAGGTAGATGAAGTCCGCCGGGCGTCCGTCTTCGAAGATCATCTGGCAGTAGGCGAGTGCCTCCTGCATGTGGTCGAAGAGGGCGCGGTAGCGGCGCTCGCTCTGCTTCAGGTTCGCCTCGGCCTCGTGCGCCTCGGTGACGTCCCGGTTGAGACCGAGCACCCGCAGCGCCACGCCCTGCTCGTCGCGCAGCACCACGCCGTCCGCCTTGACGTGCCGCACCGTGCCGTCCGGCGCCTGCACCCGGAACCCGGTGTCCCACGTGCGCTCGCCGCGCAGGGTGGCCTGCATCTCGGCAATCGCCCGGGCACGGTCCCCGGGATGGATGCCGTTCTCCCAGGCGCTCACGTCCCCGGAGAACTGCTCGCGCGTGAGGCCGTAGAGCTCCAGCATCCGGTCGTTCCACAGGAGCGTGTTGGCGCGGACGTCCCAGTCCCAGACCCCGAGCCGCGCAGACCGGACCGCGAGCTCGAGCCGCTCCTCGCTCAACCTCAGCGCCTGCTCGCTCGAGCGGAGCGCGCTGACCGAGCCGGGCTGCGCCGCGTGCTCGAGCGCCGTCACCCACACGCCGCAGACGTCCCCGCTCTCTCCCCGCACCGGCGCATAGCAGAGCGCGAGGGAGCGGCCCGCCAGGCGCTGCCCATCCGAGCGGTGCGTCTCGCCGCGCGCCATCACTCCCTCGAAGAGCGCCCGCTCCGCGTGCCAGCGCACTTCGCCCCACGCGTCGTGGAGGGGCTGCCCGGGCGCAGGGGGCGACTCGCCCAGCAGGCCCCGGAAGGCGTCGTTGTAGAACAGCAGCAGCCTCGGGCCCCACGCGAGTGCGAGCGGCAGCCTGCCCTCCAGCACCAGCCCCAGTGCGGTCCGTAGCGACTGCGGCCACCCCGCCCTCGGCCCGAGCACGTGGGCAGACCAGTCCCTCGAACGGATGGACGCCCCCATGCGGCCGCCCCCGACCAGCCACTCCTGCGCTTGTCCCTGGCGGGTTCGCTCCATCTCCGGTGTGGCCCTCAACGGGTGAGGTGGTGCGCCCGGGGCCGCGCGGCAAGGGAGCCCCGGCCCACGGGCTCGGACGCGCGTCCACGCGGCACTCGGTCATGCGGGCACCCCGCGTGGGCCTTACGTCTGGCTCGCCATGCGACCGCTCCTGCTCCTGCTCGCTGCCTCTGCCTGCGCCAGCGCTTCCGGCAGTCCACCGGCTGCGTCCGCGCCGGGAGACGGGCCCTCCACCTGCGATGCCTCGACCGGCTGCACCGGCCACGCCGGGCTCCCGGAGCGGCCCGAGAGCCGCAACGTGCTCGGCACGGGGCTCGTGCCCTGCCCCTCCCGCCACGCGACGGGGTTCTACCGGGACGGCCACTGCAACACCGGGCCGGACGACACCGGCGTCCACGTGGTCTGCGCAGAGGTGACCCAGCCATTCCTGGAGTTCACGCGGAGCCGCGGGAACGATCTCGTCACCCCGCGTCCCGGCTTCCCCGGCCTCCGCCCCGGCGACGGCTGGTGCCTGTGCGCCAGCCGCTGGCAGGAGGCGTTCGAGGCGGGCGTCGCGCCGAAGGTGGTGCTCGGCGCGACCCACCAGGCCGCCCTGCGCACCTCCCGGCTGCAGGACCTGCAGGCCCACGCGTCCGCCGCCTCACCACCGGGACGCTGAAGGCCACGCGACGCGGGCGTCGCGCCGAAGGGGGGGCTCGGTGCAACCCACCCGGCCGCCCTTCGCACCTCCCGGCTGCAGGACCTGCAGGCCCACGCGTCCGCCGCCTCCGAGCTGAAACGCTGAAGGCCACGCGACGCGGGCGCCGCGGCCACGCCCGGCCCGGCGCTCCAGGAGTCCACGGCGCAGCCCGGGACACCGCGTGCAACCGCGATGGCCGCTGCCAGCCCCACGGCGGCAAACCGGACGGCCGCATCGCGTAGGCTCGGGATCGCGTGACGAACCGCCCTTCCCTGCTTTCGCTCCTGCTCGGCGCCTGGCTGGTCGCCTGCGGACCGCCGGCCCCGGACCCGTCGCCCGCTGACGGCGGCGCCGTCCTCACCCCGGACGCGGGGACGTCCTCCGCGGCGCTCTCCGTGGTCCGGGTGCACTACCCCACCTCCGCGCAGACGCTCTCCCTGCGCGGGAGCGCACCGCCGCTCCGCTGGGACCGCGGCGTTCCCGGCACGAGGGAGGACGCGGACACGTGGCGCTTCGAACTCGAAGACGTCTCCACGCCCCTCGAGTTCAAGCCGCTGCTGGACGACGCCACCTGGTCCCGCGGCGCCAACGTCCTGCTGCGGCCCGGCGAGACGGTGGACGTGTCCCCGCGGTTCCACGACGCCACCGGCGAGGTGGAGCTCGCGTGGGCGGCCTTCCACTCGGTGGCGCTGGGGAATGACCGGCCCATCTGGGTGTACCTGCCTCCCGGCTACGCCGAGAACCCGCACGCGCGCTTCCCCGTGATGTACCTGCAGGACGGTCAGAACCTCTTCGACGCCGCGCTCGCCTTCGGCGGCACCGAGTGGCAGGTGGACGAGTCCCTGGACCGCGGGGCCGAGGCGCTCGCGCGGGGCGAGACCCTCCGCCCGCTCATCGTGGTGGGCGTGGGCAACACGGCGGCGCGGATGGACGAGTACACGCTCACGCGGGACGAGGGCGTGGGGGCCGGTGGGCGCGGGGCGGCCTACCTGGCCTTCCTCGCCACCGAGCTCAAGCCCGCGGTGGACGCGCGGTTCCGCACCCTCCCTGCGCGCGAGACGACCGGCGTGGGCGGCTCGTCGCTCGGGGGACTCGTCTCGCTCGCCGCCTCGGCGGAGCGGCCAGAGACTTTCGGTGTCGTCGCCGCGCTGTCACCCGCCACCTGGTGGGACGGCCGCGCGGTGCTCGGCCAGGTGGACGCACTCGCGGGGAAGCCGCAGCGGCCCCTCCGCGTGTACCTGGACAGCGGGGACAGCGGCCCCGCGCAGGACGACGCGGCGAACACCGCGCTGCTCGCCGCGCGCTTCCGGGCGCTCGGCTACCGGGACGGCGACGACCTGTTGTACGTCCTTGCGCGCGGGGCAACCCACGCAGAGTCCGCGTGGGCGGCCCGGCTGCCCGGTGCGCTCCGGTTCCTGTTCCCGGTGCCCTGAAGGCGTGGCAGGGACGGGCCACGGGCCCGAGCACCCGGGCGGAGTTCCTTCGAGCCCCGCCCGGGGGCGCCGCTCACGCCGCGCGCCGCGCCTCCGGCCAGCCGAGCAGCACGGTGGCCTGGCCCGGCCCCCACAGCGGCACGGTCCTGGCCTCGAACCGGTACCCCTCGACGCGCGCCTCGGCCGCGAGCGCTTCCAGCTCCGGGGGCGAGTAGACGCGGAGGCAGGAGACCACCCCGTCGAAGGTGGCTAGCAGCGGGACGGCGGGCACGGCGTAGGTGAGCAGCAGCCCGCCCCAGGACACCGGCCTCACGCGCGGCATCAGCGCGAGCACGGCGAGCGGCGACAGGGTGGCGGTGGCGAGCAGCGTGGTCCAGCGCCGGTCCACGAACTCCACCGCGCACAGGGGCTGGCCGTCGCGCGCCGCGGAGGCGAGCACCGCCCGCGCGTGCTCCGGCCGGAGGTGGTGAAGGCCATTGAAGAGCGTCCGCACGCCCCGCAGGTGCCGCGGCACGTCCCGCGCGTCCACGGGCAGCGGCTCGTAGTCCACCGCGCCGCCGCTCTCGGCGCGCGCCCGCTCGAACGCCTCGAGGTTGGGAAAGGCGTCCGTGAGCGTGGCGGTGACGTCCAGCCCCTCGCCGCGGAGGACGCGGACCAGCGCGGGGAGCGCGCCGCCGCCGCCCGAGCACAGGTCCACGAGGCGCCGCTCGCCGGTCCGCGCGAGCAGTTCCCGCAGCAGGGGCACCAGCCGCGGCAGCTGCCCCGAGGCCTCCACCGCCGCGCGCAGGTAGCCCGTGGCCGCGTCCCGGAGCACCGTGGGACAGGCGGGCAGGTCCTCTATTTCCACCCAGTGCGTGCGCGAGCGCAGCATGGGACGGGACATAGCCCCCGGGGCGTCGGGGCTGGAAGTGCGGCCCTGCGCTGGCGCACACTCCGCGGCACCGTGCGCCGTCCCCGCCTCCGCCTCCGCCTCCTGTTGCTGCTCGTCCCCGCGGCCCCCCTGCTCCTCGTGGGCGCCTTCTTCGCCTACGCGCGCCACGTGCCGTGGACGGTGCCGGGGGCGCACGTGCCGCCGGCCCACTGGAAGCCCGCGGCGCCCCCGGTGCAGCCGGGCATCTGGGTGCGGGCCCTGGGTGTCTCCGGCTACGAGGTGACGGACGGCAGCACCACGCTGCTGTTGGATCCCACCCCCACGCGGCCCTCCCCCGCGGCGCTGCTCAGCGGTCCGCTCGCCCCGGACGAGGCGCTGGGCGCCGAGTGGTGTCCGCGCGCGGACGCGGTGTTGGTCAACCACACGCACCACGACCACGCGCTGGACACGCCGTCCATCGCGAAGCGCACGGGGGCCCTGGTGGTGGGCTCGCAGAACACGGTGAACCTGGCCCTCTCGCGCGGCGTGGCGGCCGAGCGGACGCGCGTGGTGCAGGGCGGGGACCGCCTCACGCTGGGGACGTTCCGCGTGCAGGTGCGGCGCGGGCGGCACACGCACATCGCCGGGGTGCCGCAGCCCATGTCCGGCACCGTGGCGAAGGACGCGGGGCCGCTGTGGTTCTGGCAGTACGCGCTGGACGAGACGTTCGCGTACCACCTCGAGTCCATCACCACCGGTGCCACGGTGTGGTTCCACCCGGCGAGCACGTGGAGCCCCGGGGAGCTCGAGGGGCTCACCGCGGACACGCTCATCATCGGCGTGACGGGCGAGGCCATGGACGCGCGCAAGGCGAAGGGGCTGCTCGCGGAGGCCCGGCCCGTGCGGGTGCTGCCCACGCACTTCGACAACTTCTTCCAACCGCTCGGGCGGGGCCTGGCGCTGATGCCGGGGCTGGACCTGGACGCGGCGCGCGCGCACTTCCTCGCGGAGGACCCGCGGCTCGAGTGGGGGGTGCTCCCTGCAGGTGAGAAGGCGTGGCTGCCGGCGGGCCGCTACGCCGTCCAGGCGCCCACGAAGTAGGAGGCCACCGCGTCCGCGGGGACGCGGAAGAAGCCGTCGTTGCGGCCGTCGTTGCCCGGCTCGGTGTTGCCCCAGGGGTTGCGGACGAGGAGGCTCTTCACGCCCTCGAACTCCTCCACCCCCACCACCGCGTAGGCGTGGTTCCTCACGAGCCCCGCGGGGATGGCGTCCTGGTCCGGGGTGGCCACGTTCACCATCTTCCCGGCGGCGAGCGCAGACTTGTACCGCTCGTACGCGGACTCGGGGCCGTCCCCCTGCTGCGCCGTCCACTCGAAGGTGTGGGGACGCCCGGTGAGATCCGTCATCACCTGGCCCGGCGAACCGCCGTAGCCGATGGCCTGGTACCCGCCCTTCCACTGGGCGTAGGCCTTCTCCACCACGGCCACCCACAGCTCCGTCTGCGTGGGGCTGCGGCCGTACCGCACCGCGCCGTCCTTGAAGGGGAGCTGGCCGTCCACGCGCACGTGGACGGGCTGCAGGGCGCCCTGCGCGTCCGGCTGGAAGAAGCGGACGCTGTAGGTGCCGTCGCCCAGCGACTTCACCGCGCCCTTGAGCAGGTCCCTGTGGTTGCGGCTCATGCTGGCGAGCGCCGAGAGCAGGTAGCAGTCGCCGAGCTGGCCCTGCTGGATGTCCGAGTCCAGGGCGTCGTCCACGTACAGCCGCCCGCCGGGGATCCACTTGAACGAGACGTCGTCCCCGTTGAGCCCCGAGGGATCTGGGAGGTTGACCTTCGTGCCGAGGAACTTGCTGAGCTCGGCGCGCGCGGGGACCTCGAACTGGTCCTGGTGCAACTGCAGGGTCTTCTTCAGCACCACGGTGGCGGCGTTGCGCGCTGCGCCCGCGGGGGCGGCCTTCGCGGTCTTCTGCAGCCGCTTCACCTCGCCCAGCGTGATCTTCCCGTCCGCGCGTGCAGCCCGGACCTGCGCCTTGAGCTTGTTGACGATGCCCACGGGGTGTCCCTCCTCAGGCCATCCAGTAGCCGTCAAACCACTTCACGAGCTGCTCGGGCGTGACGCGGAAGAAGCCGTCGTTGCGCCCGTCGCTGCCGGGCTCGTAGTGGCCCCACGGGTTGCGCATGAGCACGTGGCGCTGCCCGTTTTTCTCCTCCACGCCCAGCACCGAGTAGGCGTGCCCCTTCACCAGGCCCCGGGGCAGCGCGTTGGAGTCCGGCGTGCCGATGTTGACGATCTTCCCCTCGGCCAGCGCCGTCTTCACCGCCCGGTAGGTGGCGTCCGGGGACTGGCTGCGCCAGATGCCGTGGAACGTGTTGGGGCGCCCCGTGAGCTCCGTCATCACGTCCCCGGGGAAGCCGCCGTTGCCGATCTTCTCGTACCCGCCCTTCCACTGCGCGTACGCCTTCTCCACCACCGCGACCCACAGCTCGCGCTGGTTGGGGCTGCGCGCGTACCGGACCACGTTGCCGCGGAACGGCAGCTGGCCGTCCACGCGCACGTTGACCGGCTGCATGGCGCCCTGGGCGTCCCGCTGGAAGAAGCGGACGTTGTAGGTGCCATCCCCGAGCGGGGTGACCGCCTTCTCGAGCAGGTTGCGGTGGTTGCGCCCGAGGCTGGTGAGCACCGTGAGCAGGTAGCAATCCCCCGCCTTCCCCTGGCGAACGTCCGCGGGGGACGCGCCCTCCTGGTACAGCTTTCCACCCTTGACCCACTTCCAGCTCAGGTCATCCCCCTTCATGCCCGCGGGGTCCGGGAGGTTGGTGCGGATGCCGAGGAAGCGCCGCATCTCGGAGCGGGCCGCGGGCTCGAACTCGTCCTTCGCCGCCTTGTAGGTCTGCTTGAGCAGTTCCTTCGCCTGCTTCACCGCGGGGCCTGACTTCGCCGTGCGCTCGAGCGTCTTCACCTCGTCGAGCGTCACCTTGTGGTCCGCCCTCACCGCGCGGATCTGCTTCTTCAGCGTGTCGATCTGGCCCATGGAGCCTCCGATTGTACGATCCTCCGGCCCCCGCGCCAGCCGGGCCGCGGGGGCAGACGCCGCCCTGAGACGTCCTACATGGCCCTACCAACAGGCCCCGGAGCCGTTGCACACCAGGGCCCCCGCGCACTCGTCCGCGGGGTCCGTGTTGGTCGGGACGTTGGAACAGGTGCCCAGCCGGCCGGCCACGTTGCAGGCCATGCACGTCCCCGGGCAGGTGGTGTTGCAGCAGACCCCGTCCACGCACAGGCTCGAGGCGCACTCCATGTTGCCGCCGCACGGGGAGCCGGCGGACTTGAAGCAGCCCCCGGTGCCACGCTCCACCAGCAGGTTGGAGAACGCCACGTTGGAGGCCTGGAAGGACCCTGCCCCGCCGCTGTCGAGCCGGATGTAGCGTCCATTCCAGTAGATGCCCGCCCCGGACGGCCAGAACATCTCCGTCCCGTCGAAGAACGCGCGGATCTTTCCCGTGTACTTCCGGTGCTCCACCCGGAGCGTGTGCCAGGCGTTGTACGGCGACGATCCGAAGGCGTTGGACACCCCGAGCGACGCGCCGAACGAGCAGCACGTCTGTTGGCGCGAGTACGACGCGTACGAGGTTGCACCCAGCCGGTTGAACGTCTTGTCGTAGCCCACGTCGAAGCCGCGGTAGATGTCGTTGATGCCCGCGGGGTCCGTCAGCGTCCCGAGCACGAAGGTGGTGTCCGGCGGGGCGTAGAGGTCCACCGAGACCGCCACCACGTCGTCCGAAGAGGTGACCACGCTCGGGACGAAGAACTGGTTGAAGTCCGACGTCTGGAGCCACGCCGTTCGCCCGCCCGCGCTCGCGACGCCCTGCCCTCCCACCGCGCCGCTCACCACCACCGAGCCCGCCGGCTTCGAGGTCAACGGGTAGTTCACCGCCGTGGCCCAGCTGCAGGCGGAGTCCAGCGACAGGGTCAAGGTGTTGGACGGGGACCAGAAGGTCGAGTCCGTGGCCTCCACCCTGCACTCGAACAGCCCGCCATCCGAGGTGATGAGCCCGGAGAGCGCGTAGGAGCGGCTGGTGGTGAGCCCGGAGGCAGCCCGCTGCACCCCGTTCACCGTGAAGGTGTACCGGTACCTCACCAGGTCCCCGTCCGGGTCCGCCACCGGCGTCGTCACCACGCAGTCCAGCCCCGCGCCCGCCGCGGTGGTGGCGCCCCACTGCACCACGGGCATGTTGGGGGCGGAGTTCGCCACCCGCACCGAGGCCGTCGCCGGCGTGCCGTACAGCTTCCCGTCGAACGGGGTCACCTTCACCGCCACGATGTCCCCGCGGTTGAAGCCCGTCACCGGGAGGACGTTCGAGGTCGCCTGGGACACCACGCCGTTGACCGTCCATTGGTAGATGAGTTCAACGGTGTGCCCCTCGGCGTCGGACGTGGAGCCGGGCAGCGCGGTGATGGGGCCGGACTTCGTGGGCGTGGCCGGCGTGAGGGTCACGCCGTTGATGCGCGGGGCGGTGTTGGTGGGCTCGCACGTGAACCCGTTCCCCATCCAGTCCGGGGCGTTGCACTGGCAGTAGTAGCCGCCGTCCGTGTTGAAGCACGTGGCGTTGAAGTCACACGGCGCCCCCCCGCACTCGTCCACGTCCAGGCAGACGTCCCCCACCATCCGGAGCCCGTCCTTGCACTCGCAGTGGGCACTGCCAATGTCGTTGACGCAGAACGCGTCCGGCCCACACGCGAGCGTCCCGTCCAGGCACTCGTCGATGTCCTCGCAGACGTAGCCGTCCCCCGCGAAGCCGTCCCGGCACACGCACACCGTCCCGGAGGCGTAGCTGGCGCAGACGCTGTCCGGGCTGGGCTCCTCGGTGCCGTCGTTGGGGGCGTCCTTGCAGACGGCGCCCCGGGGACAGCTGCAGATGTTCTGCAGGCACATCGCGTTGCGGTAGCAGTCCTTCGTCCGCGTGCAACGGCGGCCGGGCGCGCAGCGCTTCGTGACGTCCGGCCCTCCGCAGTCCACGTCCGTCTCGCGCCCGTTGCGGACCTTGTCCGAGGCGCCCGCGCCGGCACACACCAGGTCCGCGCACACCTGGGAGACGCAGTCGGCCGGGGTGGTGCACCCGCCGTTGTCCGCGCAGGGCTCACAGGGGCCTCCGCAGTCGACGCCCGTCTCGCGCCCGTTGGCCAGCCCGTCCGTGCAGCTGGCCGTGCGGCAGACGCCCCCGAGGCAGGCCGCCGTGGCGCAGTCCGTCGACGCGCGGCACCGCTTGCCCACGCTGCACGAGCCGCACGTCCCGCCCCCGCAGTCCACGTCCGTCTCCGAGTCCGTCCGCACCCCGTCCGAGCAGGTGCCGCTCGTACACGCGCCCTCCGTGCAACGCCCCGACTCGCAGTCCCGGTGCGCCCGGCAGGACTGGCCCAGCGCGCACCGGACCTGGCAGCCGCCGCCACAGTCCACGTCCCCCTCGCCGCTGCTGCGCACGCCGTCCGTGCAGCTCGAACGCTCGCACTTCCCCCCCGCGCAGCGTCCCGTGGTGCACTCGGCATCCGCCAGGCAGCGCTTGGAGGCCTCGCACGGGGGACAGCCGCCCCCGCAGTCCACGTCGGACTCGGTGCCGTTGAGCACCCGGTCCGTGCAGCTGGGCTCGGTGCAGGTGCGCGCCGTGCTGCACACGCGCGAGGCGCAGTGAGAACCGGACGTGCACGGTTGCCCGGGAGCGCAGGGACCGCACGTCCCGCCGCAGTCCACGCCCACCTCGGTGCCGTTCTTCACCCCGTCCGTGCAGGTGGCGGCGGCGCAGATGTCGTTCTCGCACGCCCCGCTCTCGCAGTCCGTGTCCAGCTGGCAGGCGCGCCCGGCGAGGCAGGGACTGCAACTCCCCCCGCAGTCCACGTCCGTCTCGGCCCCGTTGCGCGCGCCGTCCCGGCAGCCCGGCTCCACGCACGTGCCCCGCACGCAGGCGCCCGTGGCGCAGTCGGACGCCTCCAGGCACCGCAGCCCGCGGGCGCACGGCGGACACGGGCCACCGCAGTCCACGTCCACCTCGTCGGAGGCGCGCGCGCCGTCCACGCAGGACTGGGCGAGGCAGGTCCCGGTGGCGCCCGGTCCACACACACCGGAGGCGCAGTCCACGCCCACCGTGCAGGGGCTGCCCTCCTCGCAGCCGTCGCAGGGGCCCCCGCAGTCCACGTCCAGCTCGCCCGGGTCGAACGCCCCGTTGTTGCACGCCGCCGGGCGGCACGTGCCGGCGAACGTGCAGTGCCCGGACTGGCAGTCCGCGCCGCGGCTGCAGCGCGTCCCGTTGGCCCCGCGCGCCTGGCACTGGCCCCCGCGGCAGGTCGCGTTCGGCTGGCAGTCGGCGTCCCGTCCGCAGGCGCGCCCCATGGGACAGGGCCCGCACCCCGCCCCGCAATCCGCGGCCGTCTCGTCCCCGTTCTGCTTGCCATCCGTGCAGCCGCTCACGCGCTCCCAGTCCAGGGTGAGCGAGAAGGCCAGCGCCGAGCCCGCGGGCTGCACGGACCACTTGCCGGGCGACCAGCGGGCAGCGGCGCTGTTGCGGGCGAGCTCCCCCTGGACGCGGGGGCCGTTGAAGGGCTGTCCGTGAGCTGCCACGCGCACCTTCACCATCCCGCTCCCGTCCCCTCCCACCGTCAGCACGTAGAGCTGGCCCTTGCCGTTGGTCCGGGGCTGCAGCCGCTGCGCCCCGCGCAGCGGCACGAGCGGCACCTCCACGAGCGTGGCCTCGCCGTCGCACGTGTCACCGTCCGCCACGGTGCAGGGCAGGGCGGCCACGTCCACGGTGCCCCGCGCGAGCACCGGGCCGTTGGGCAGGCCCGTCGCAGACGCGCTGCGCACCTCCACCAGCACCGCCGG
>JBDLRJ010000025.1:0-9678 GCA_039800145.1 Pseudomonadota bacterium
GCCACCCTGCTGTAGGAGGCCCACCTTCATGTTTTGCCGGGTGCCCCGTCGGCCCCCGGCCTGCAGCAACCACTCGTCATCCGTGTCTCCGCCGACGGCAGCGCAGCGGGAGACCGCCGGAAAGGAAGCAGCAAAAATGTCCAAGGGTCTCATCGGCAAGAAGATCGGCATGACGCAGGTGTTCACGGAGGACGGCAACCTCGTTCCCGTGACCGTGATCGACGTCAACGGCTGCGTGGTGGTCGGCAAGCGGACGGCGGACAAGGACAAGTACACGGCGCTGGTGCTCGGCTTCGGGGACGTGAAGGAGAAGGCCCTGTCCCGCGCGCAGCTCACCGCCGCCAAGAAGATCAACGCGCCCCTGCGCCGCACCATGAAGGAGTTCCGCGTCTCCGAGGAGGAGCTCGGCTCGGTGAACGTCGGTGACGCCGTGAAGGCGGACCTTTTCCAGAAGGGCCAGGTCGTGGACGTGCGCGGCGTCACCAAGGGCCGCGGCTTCCAGGGCGTGATGAAGCGCTGGAGCTTCGCCGGCTTCCGCCAGACCCACGGTACCCACGAGTACCGCCGTCACCCCGGCGCCATCGGTCAGCGTAAGACGCCCGGCCGCGTGTACCCGAACAAGAAGCTCCCCGGTCACTACGGCGTGGAGACGGTCTCCATCCAGAACCTCTCCGTCGTGGAGGTGGATGTTGAGAAGGGGCTGGTCCTCGTCAAGGGCTCCGTCCCCGGTCACAACAACGCCCTCGTGTACATCCGCCCGGCCGTGAAGGCCGCCCTGCGCGCCTCCCACAAGGCGGCGAAGAAGTAGCCACGAGGGGCGCGCCCCGCGCGTCTCCCGCTCTCCTGGCGGCCTCCCGTCCCC
The DNA here is from genome assembly GCA_039800145.1 of Pseudomonadota bacterium. Lineage (GTDB taxonomy): Bacteria > Myxococcota > Myxococcia > Myxococcales > Myxococcaceae > VGRA01. The sequence goes on from JBDLRJ010000025.1 coordinate 863, forward strand.
GTGGCGGCGAGGCCGTCGGTGTTTCAGGGGCCTCCACCCGGCCCCGAGGATGGGTGCCATGTCCCGCAGCAAGGTCCCGCCGTCCCTCGTCACCGCCGCACTCGGGCTCGCGCTGGTGGCGGGCTGCAGCAGCCCCGGAAGCGGGGCGTTGCCGCTCGGCGAGCCCTGCGCACCGGTCCCCGCAGGCCAGGCCGCCACCGAGTGCGCGGACGGGATCTGCATTGCCCTGGACACCGCTTCCGGTGTCTGCGCGCGCGCCTGCGTGGACGACTCGGGCTGCCCGGACGACTACCGCTGCACCGCCGCCGGCGCGTACGGCCGGCTCTGCCTGAAGCGGGACGGCTGCAGCGCGGACGCAGACTGCCCCGCCGGTCACGTGTGCAACCCCACCACCGGCAACTGCCACGTGAAGGTGCAGCGGACGTTGTGCTCTCCGTGCCAGGACGACGCGCAGTGTCCCGCGGGGGGCGCCTGCTTCACCGCGGTCGGCTCCGGTGAGCAGTTCTGTACCTCGCCGTGTGATCCCCCGGGCAGCTGTCCCGCCGGCTACGCCTGCGAGAGCATCCCCGTGGGGCCGCAGAAGGCGCCCACGCCCCAGTGCGTGCCGGCGGCTCGCACCTGCAACGCCGGCCGGCCGCTGTGCAGCCCCTGCCTCGGGGACGACGAGTGCGGCGGCCCGCTGGATCTCTGCGTGCGCAACGTGGTGTCGGGCGAGACGTTCTGCGGCACGGACTGCGACCCGAACGCCGGTGCTGCCGCGTGCCCGGTGGGGTTCGGCTGCGTGGACCTGGCGCTCCGCGGTCACGGGGAGGCCGGTCGCTTCCAGTGCGTTCCCAACGCCAACAGCTGCCGGGGCTACTGCGACGCGGCCGACGAGCCGCGCCAGGTGGCGCAGTGCGGCCTCGGCCGCGCGTGCGACGCCAATGCCTGCCGTCCCGCCACGGACGGCCGCCAGTGCGCGCCGTGTGCGAGCAACGACGACTGCCGCCGGGGGCCGCACCCCGAGTACCGCTGCATCGTCAACGACTGCCCGGACTGCCCGTTCCAGGGCGAGTCCTTCTGCGCGAGCCCATGTGCGGACGACGCCGCGTGCGAGGCGGTGTTCGGCGCGGGCTTTCTCTGCAGGCCGGTGACGGACGGGGCAGGGGAGACGCGGGGCTACTGCATGCCGCGCCGCGGCAGCTGCAGCAGCGGCACGGGCCGGCTCGGCGAGGCGTGCGGCGAAGGAGGCGCCGCCGGGTGTCTCACCGGGCTGTGCCTCACCGCCGGGAGCCAGTCGCTGTGCACCCAGGCCTGCGCGAAGGACGTGGACTGCGGGGATGCCCACTACCGCTGCTGCAGCTACACGGCGGACGGCGGCCACGACTGCGCCCCGCCCGTGCGCGGCGTGGACGGGCCTCTGTCCGGCAGCGGCATCTGTGCCCCCAACGGCGGACTCTTCGGTGACGACTGCAGCCCCGGCCGTTCCCCGTGCCAGTCCGGGACCTGCCTGGACCTCGGCACCGCCCGGCTCTGCACCGTCCCCTGTGCCGCCGGGTGCCCGGAGGGCTTCAGCTGCCGCACCGCCTCCACGCAGGAGGGCGCCGACGTGCGCGAGGTCTGCTTCCCCAACGGCGGCGGTCAGCCCGGCGCGGCGTGTGACTTCGGCCCGGCCGCGTGCGAGAGCGGGCTGTGCATCCGCAAGGACTCCGGGCCGCTGTGCACTGCCGCCTGCACGGGCGCGGACGGGTGTCCCGGGGGCTGGTCCTGCGAGCTGCTCGCTGCCGTGGACGAGCGCTCCGTGCAGGCCTGCCTCCCACCCTCCCTGCAGTAGCTGCCCCCTCGCCGCGGAGGTGGAACCCGGAGGGGACGCTGCCCTGTTTTTCCGGGTGGCGCGCCGGGCATCTGTGGTACGCACCCCCACCTTTTTTTCGAGGGTTCGTTGAACCACTGGCGTTCCATCCTCGCGGGGGCCCTCGGGCTGCTCGCTCTCGCTGGTTGCGAGGACCGGTCCACGCGGACGCGTCGGGTCGTGGAGGAGTACGCCGTCGTGCCGGGGACGCCGCAGGTGGAGGTGGGCACGCCCGGCGTGGCCGAGGAGCCCGCGGGGGACACGTCGCACTTCCGGGTGAACACTGCCCGGCAGTGTGACGCGTACCAGCAGCTGTCCGTTCGGAAGGTGGACATCCTCTGGGTGGTGGACGACTCGGGCTCCATGGCGCCGAAGCAGGCGCGGCTCGCCGCCAACTTCCAGGGCTTCATCCAGCAGCTCGTCTCCGCCAACCCGCCCATCGACTTCCACATCGCGGTGGCGAGCACGGACACGGACGCGGCGGACCGGCGCGGCCGGCTGCGCCCCTGGACGAAGGGCCCGTTGACCGGGGACTTCATCGGCTGCGAGCCGGACGTCACCGGGGCCACCGGCTGCAACGTGGGAACGCCCGCGGACGCCGTGGCCGCGTTCCAGCAGATGGTAAACGTGGGAACCTCCGGCAGCGCGGTGGAGCGGGGGCTCTACGCCACGTACCTCGCGCTCGAGGAGCCTTCCAACAGCGGCCCGGATCGCTTCGTCCGCCCGGACGCCGCGCTGTACGTCGTGGTGGTGTCGGACGAGGACGACGGCTCGTGCTTCCCGGTGGCGCGCCAGCCGGTGTGCACCATGGATCCAGGTTGCCGCTGCGCCCCGGACGCGGCGCTCGGCGGGACCGGCGCGTGGGGCAGCACCGCGTGGTTCACGCGCTTCCTCGAGACGTACAAGGGCCACGGCCGAGAGGAACTCGTCGCCTTCGCAGCCATCACCGCGCTGCAGGGAGACCCGGACGCGGGCGTGCCGAGCCAGTTCGGAGATCCGTCCGCGCACGTGGGCTGCTGCCGCACCACCACCGGCGAGCCGTGCCCCACCTCCGGCGTCAACGACGGCGGCTTCGAGGTGGCCTACCACGGCGCGCGCTACCTGCAGGTGGCCGCGGCCACCGGCGGCGTCTCGGTGGACATCTGCAGCGACGACTTCCAGGGCGCGCTCTCGGCGCTCGGCTACGCGGCGTCCGGGCTCCGCAAGGAGTTCCGCCTGTCCCGCGCGCCGGACCTGCGCGCCGGGAGCGGGGCGCTCGAGGTGTACGTCTCCGCGCCCACCGCGGCCAACTGCCAGGTGGACGGGAACTGCCCGCAGGGCGAAGCCTGCCGCTTGGGCCGCTGCGCGCGTCGCCTGCCGGTCACCACCTCCGCCGCGCCGGACGGGGCCCGGTACGTGCGCTGCGAGAACGCCGCCCTCCGAAATTCCGTCCGTTTCGACGGCGCTGCAATTCCAGAGTCCTTGAGCGCCGTGGAGATCTGCTACGACGTGCTGTCCGAAAACCCGCAGAGCTGCCAGCAATGATCCGAATGACCCCTCGCACCCTCGTCCGCAGTCTTGCCGCCGCCGCACTGGCCTTCGTTGCGCCAGCCTGGGCGGAGTCCTCTCCCGCACGCATCGAGGCCCCCGCCGAAGACGTGGTGGAGAAGGTCGCAGTCCGCAACCGCCTCTACTCCGTGGGCGGCAAGTGGGAGCTCTCGCCGTTCGTGGGGCTGATGGTCCAGACCAACCTCACGGACCACTACAACTTCGGACTCGCCGGCGCGTACAACGTGAACGACACGATCGCGTTCGAGGGCCGGCTCGCGTACGCACTGTCGCGCCACACGGGGCTGGCCAACCAGGTCGCGGCGCAGCTGCTCCAGCGCAACCCGGCCAGCGAGCTCCGGCAGGTGGATGACTTCGCCAACCTCTGGGAGATGAATGCCAACGCCCTGGTGGGCCTTCGCTGGCAGCCCATCTACGGGAAGATCTCCCTGATGGCCGAACTCCCCGTCCACTTCCAGGGCTACCTGTGGGTCGGCGGCGGCGCCGGGATGTTCCACCGGGAGTCCATCGTCTACTGCCAGAAGGTCGAGAGCCGCGCCGAGGGCACCTGCTCGAGCTGGCTCCAGGAGGACAAGATCAACTGGCTCGGCAGTGCGGCCATCGGGATGCGGTTCTTCACGCACCAGAAGGGCGCCATCAAGCTGGAGCTCCGCAACTACCTGTTCCCGGACAGCTACCGGGTGGACATCGACCGCACGCAGGCGGAGCAGGGGAAGAGCACCGGGGCCGAGGCCAGCGCCGGCGTGACGCCCCTGTGGATGTTCGACCTCGGCTACACCTTCTTCTTCTAGAGAGATCCCGAGAGACACGATGCGCACCCTCCTGTCTGCAGCCCTCCTGTTTGCCGGGATCGCCCACGCGAGCCCCCTTTTCCCCGCGCCGGCCCGAGCCCTGTTGAACGCGCCGCTCGCACAGACGCCCTCGAGCGACGAGGACGACGACGAGGACGACTCGCCGGCCGCCACCTCGGCCCCTGCACCGGCGCCCGCCGCCCCGGCGGCAACGCCCGGGACTGCCCCCGCCGCCCCGGCCGCGGACGCGCCCTCTGCCGTCAGCGCGCCCGCCCCGGTCGCGCCTGCCACGGCGCCTTCCGTGGACCAGCAGAAGCTGGTGTTCGGCGCCCCGCTCTACAACCCCAACGTGGGCGTCCACACGGTGGAGAAGAAGCAGTTCTCGGACAAGGGCTCCCACGAGCTCGTGCTGTACCCGGCGTGGGTCCAGGTGAACGGCAAGTTCACCAACCACGCGGGCTCGGGCATCACCTACCTGTACCACCTGCAGGAGAACTTCGCCCTGCAGCTGTCCCCCATCTACAACTGGTACAACGCGGAGAGCGGCCTCAACGCCGAGCTGATCGACAAGGCGCGCGTGGAGGCGCAGGCGGCCACGTCCCTGCTGCTCAACTGGGGCGCCACGGCCGGCGTGGAGGTGACGCCGCTCTACGGTAAGTTCGCCTTCTACGAGGGCAGCCTCGCCCACTTCTCGCTCGTCATCTCCGGCGGCGCGGGCGTGGGCGGGACGCGGCACCAGCTGAAGCCCGCCAGCGTGGACGCGGCCGGCGTGGAGTCCGCGGCCACCTTCGGTGACACCGGCGCCAAGTTCGTGGGCCAGGTGGGCGGCGGCCTCCGCGTGCAGCTCGGCACCCGCTTCACGCTGCGGCTCGAGGTGCGGGACCTGGTCTACAGCGCCCAGGTCACCGCGGTGAACGGCTGCTCCGTGGCAGACCTCACCACCATCAAGGCCCAGACGGACGCGGGCCGCCCGGCCACCGCCGCCGAGGGAAAGGTGGGCGGCGGCTGCCGCATCTCGGAGTTCGGCAAGGACGGCGCGGACGTCCGCGCGGACGTCAACCTCGCCCGGAACCTGGTCACCACGCCGTCCTCGGACGTGCTCAACAACGTCGGCTTCTACGCCGGCCTCGGCTTCATCTTCTGAGGCGCCCACCCATGCACAAGCACACCTTGCTCGTCGCCGCCGTCCTCTCCACCACCGCGTTCGCGCAGGCGGACGTGGGCGCGTACTCGCGGGCGTTCGGCCTGTTCAACAACAACGACTTCGACGGGGCGGCCTCCGCCTTCTTCGAGCTCGCCGAGTCCAGCACCGACGCGGAGATCCGCGCCAAGTCCGAGTACCAGCTCGCCCGCGCACTCGAGCGGCGCAACCTGCCCGTGGCGGCGCTCATCCAGTACGCCTCCATCGTCAAGGCGGGGAAGGGCCACCCGCACTACCTGGACGCCGTGAAGTACCTCGTGGAGATCCAGGCGCGGCTCGAGGACCAGGACCTGGTGCCCTCGCTGCTCAACAACGCCTACAGCCCCGAGGACTGGGCGCTGCTCCCGGACGACGCGCGCCACCGCGTCAACTACCTGATCGGCCTGATCGCCCAGCGCAAGGGCAACAAGTTGGACGAGGCGCAGAGCTTCCTCGAGGTGGTGCCGCCCGAGTCCGCGGTCTACGCCAAGGCGCAGTACCTGCTCGGGCTCGTCTTCGCGGACGAGCGGTACCCCGGCGGTGCGAAGCCGGACGAGGCCGTCAAGGTGTTCGAGGCGGTGCTCGGCCTGCGCGGCAACGCGTACGAGGATCTCGTCCAGGTGCAGCAGCTGGCCACGCTGGGACTCGGCCGCACCTGGTACGGGCTGCAGAAGTACGAGCAGTCCTCGGAGGCGTACGAGCGGGTCCCCCGCTTCAGCCGCTACTGGGACCAGGCGCTGTTCGAGAACGGCTTCGCCCGCTTCCAGGCGGATGACTACGGCGGCGCGCTCGGCAGCCTCCAGGCGCTCCACGCCCCGCAGTTCGCCGGTGCCTTCCAGCCGGAGTCGTGGGTGCTGAAGGCCACCACCTACTACTTCAGCTGCCTGTACGACGAGTCCAAGGCCGCCCTCGCCGCGTTCGACGAGGTGTACCTGCCCATGGCGGAGCAGCTCAAGCCGCTGCTCGAGGGCGACGACAAGGACCTGGAGTTCTACTACCGGCTCGTGACCCAGGACTCCGCCAAGCTGCCGCCCGCGGTGGCGCTGTGGATCAAGAGCAACGAGCGGCTGCTCAGCTCCTTCAACCTCCTCGCCGAGGTGGAGCGCGAAAAGCGGTTCATCGCCGAGAACGACGCGTGGCGCGCCTCCCGCCTGCCCCGCGAGTTCAGCGCGTTCCTGGACCAGCAGCGTGCCACGCTCGTACAGGTGGCGGGCTCCCGTGCCCGCAACCGGCTCAACGAGGCGTACAAGAACATCGTCTCCTTCGGGGACCAGGCGGAGATCATCCGCTTCGAGACCTCCAAGGCGGAGAAGGAGCTCTTCGAGGCCGGGATCGACCAGCAGAAGCTGCTGTCCTCCAAGCCCCTCTACCGCCCGAAGATGCCGGCGGAGAACTGGAACTACTGGAAGTTCCAGGGCGAGTTCTGGCGTGACGAGATCGGCTACTACCAGTACACGCTCAAGCGCGGCTGCCCGGCGCGCGCCGGCGAGTAGCCGCCTGCAGGGCAGGCGTCCGGGCGTGCACGCGCCGCCCGGCGCCACCCTTGGTCCCGGCCCATTTCCTTGAGTACCTTGCGCCGGCCGCCTTCCGAGGCCGGCGCCCCGCGAAAACCCCCTCCGTGTCATCCGAGGTCCGCATGACGTCGTCGTTCTCCCGGTCCCTGGTCGTTGCCCTCGCCCTCGCGCTCAGCGGCGGCGCGGCGGCTGCGCAGTCCAAGTCAAAGCCCAGCAAGTCCAGCAAGTCCAAGCCCGCCGCGGACAAGAAGGGCGGCAAGGCCACGTCCACGGAGACGAAGGCCGCCGACCAGAAGCCGGCCACCGAGTCTTCCGCGCAGCCTGCCGCCGAGAAGAAGAAGGAAGAGCGGAAGGGGCCCGCGAAGTTCGACTTCAGCAAGGCGCCGAAGCTCGCCGACGACGCGAAGAAAGAGGAATCCATCGCGAAGGCGCGCGAGGAGTCCATCGTTCGCCTGACCAACATCATCACCAAGCTGAGCGGCGACTCCCTCCAGAAGGCGGAGATGAAGTTCCAGCTGTCCGAGCTCTACTGGGAGAAGAGCAAGTACCTGAAGATGAAGGAGCAGAAGGCGTACGACGAGAAGTACGCCGCGTACGAGAAGGCCCTCAACGAGGGGCGGAAGGAGAAGGAGCCGAAGCTCGAGAACCGTGAGTCCGAGCTCTTCCGCGCCAGCACCATGCGCCTGTACGAGGAGATCCTGAAGGAATACCCCACGTACGACCGCAAGGACGAGGTGCTCTTCAGCCTCGCCGACAACATGTACGAGATCGGCAAGAAGGAGGCCGGCGTCAAGCGGTACGAGGAGCTCATCAAGGGCTACCCGGACAGCAAGCTGGTGCCGGACGCGTACATCCAGCTCGGCAACCACTACTTCGAGAACAACGCGCTGGCGAAGGCGGAGGACAACTACAAGAAGGCCGCCGCCACCAAGATCCCCAAGATCTACTCCTACGCCACGTACAAGCTGGCCTGGTGTGACTTCAACGCCGGCAAGATCGACGACGGCCTGAAGAAGATGCAGGAGGTGGTCAGCTTCTCGGAGACCAGCGGCAAGGAGTACGTGGACCTGAAGAACGAGGCCCTGAGCGACATGGTCACGTTCTACGTCCAGCTGGACCAGGACCAGGTCGCCATCGACTACTTCCGGCTCCACGCGCCCAAGAAAAAGCAGGCGCGGCTCATCGGTCGGCTCGCGGACGGGCTCGCGGGTGCGGGCCACCACGAGAAGGCCATCCACGTCTACACCTACCTCATCAACGAGGCCCCCATGGGCCCGGCCGCCCCCGAGCACCAGCAGGCCATCGTGAAGAGCTACGAGGGGCTCCGCCAGCGGGACCGGGTGAAGGCGGAGATCAAGAAGCTCGTGGATCTCTACCGGCCCGGCAGCCAGTGGTGGAAGTCCAACGAGTCCAACGTGGGCATCATCCGCAACGCGTTCGGCGTGGTGGAAGAGGCCATGCGCGGCACGGTGACGGAGTACCACCAGGAGGCGCAGAAGACGAAGTCGGTGGCCACCTACCGGCTCGCGCGGGACATCTACAAGGAGTACGTGGACGCCTTCGCCAGCTCCCCGGACGAGAACTTCATCTCGGACCACGCCTTCAACCTGCGCTTCTACTACGCGGACATCCTCTGGGCACTCGAGGAGTGGGAGCCCGCCGCCGCCCAGTACGACGCGGTCGTGGCCTTCAAGGTCCCGGAGCGCGAGTCCGCGAAGGAAGTGTCCCAGGAGTCCTACCGGAAGACGGCGTCCTACAGCGCCATCCTCGCGTACGAGAAGCTCGTCAAGATCGAGAAGGGCGTGCTCGGCAAGACCGAGATGAAGGAGGGCGAGACGGTCGACGAGAAGAAGAAGAAGGGCAACGTCGAGAAGAAGGCGCAGATCAAGCGCCAGGCCATGACGGCCGAGCAGATGCGCGAGAAGCCGCTGACGAAGTACGAGTCGCTGCTC
>JBDLRJ010000026.1:0-3465 GCA_039800145.1 Pseudomonadota bacterium
GGCGGCTCGAGGGGGGCGACGTCTATTTCGGCAACATCTGCGGCGTCTTCAACACCGGCGCGGGCGAGGACGGCGTGGACGTGAACGGCCAGGTCCCCGCTGCCGGCGGCGGCACCTGCCCCGGCCAGGCGGCAGATGCCATCCAGCACCAGGGCAGCATCGTGGCTCCCACCGAGGAGCTGCTCACCGCCACCACCTGGGTAGCCGGCGCGGACTCCAAGGGCTTCCCCGCCACCGCCCACCCGGACTGGAGCACGCCGGCCCGCATCTCCGCCTGGCTCTCCGCCGGCGAGGCCATCACCGTCAGCTTCGCGGACAAGGCACAGCTCATCTCGAGGTTGGATCCTTCGCCCCCGTGAGGAGCCTGGCTTGAAGAAGAACTTCCCCGTCGAGCAGTCGCTGCTCTCCTTCATGGATGCGCGGCGGTTCTCCGCGAGCTGCCCAGCCCTGGACGCCCCTCAGGGCCCGACAATCTCCTCGTACCCGGACTGGATCCACCGCCACACGCGGTAGTCCGTCTCCTCGTAGCTGTCCGTCGCCGCCCGGTAGCCGCCGCCGGACGCAGGCTCCGTCTTCGCCGAGCGCTGCATCTCCACGCCCACGTACCCGCGGAAGCTCCCCTGCGCGTCCACCACCTGGAGCATGGGGTTGGCGTGCGAGCCGCGGTGGTAACAGCCGGTCCAGTTCGGCGCGTGGTGCGCGTGCCACGCCCAGTACAGCTGCTCGCGGGGACTCGTGGCCGGGAAGGGGTTCACGAGCCACCGCAGGTACGCCGTCTTGTTCGGCTGCTGCGCGCACTCGGCCAGGTAGGGCGGCTCGTTCACCTGGGGATCCACCGAAGCACACGAGTGATCGTAATAGACGCCAGTCTTGCACGACTGCGGTGACATCCCGAGCCGGCTGTTGTCGTTCTGGTGCTCGGGCTGCCCCGTCCTCGCCTCCCTCAGGCGCCACGTGTCGGACAGGAAGAACGCGGTGCTGCCCACCTGCGCAGCGGCCGCGAGCGCCTGCATGCTCGTGGAGAAGGGCGCGGCCTGGGACATGGTCTTCGGTGAGCCGTAGGCGTACCCGTGCGTGGCCCCCGTGCCGCGCGATGTCGCCGTCGTGTCCCCCGTCTTCGTCCCGTCCAACCGCATCGCGAGCAACTGCCCCGCAGCGTCCAGGGTCAGGTCCCGGTAGTACTCCTTCTTGCAGGTCCCGTTGACGTCGAACCGGAACACCAGGGTGCGGGCGGCGGGATCGTAATTGTAATTGCCCGTCAGCACCGGCCTGCGCCCGGCAGGGTCTCCAAACCCAGACGTCACGTGCGCATCGCAATTGGACAGGAACGGCCGCGTGGCCGGCTGCCCGTTCTCCACGAAGCCCGTCTTCCCCGGGCACCCGTCCACGTTCAGCGCCGCGTGGTCCCACCGGGCGAAGTCCACGCCGTCCTTCTTGTCGCTCGGGCAGTCCCCCGGCGCGTAGTCCGAGTGCTTCCACTGGTAGTAGTTCTTCACCACCTTCGGCCCCGTGCCGCCGCACGCCGTCGCCGTGGCCCCCGCGTTGAGCACCACCCAGCCCAGCTGCACGAAGTCGTCGTCCTGCGCGTTCTTCACCATGCGCGCCTGGCTGAAGACGAACGTGGCGTTGGCCCAACCGCCCGGGTTTCCCGGGGGCAGCGGCGGCGCGGTGGTGCGCCCGGACAAGTTGGACCCGGAACTCGAGCCGTCGTCGTCCGGCCCCTGCGGCTCCTCGCCCGAACTGCCCGAGCCCGCGTCCGCCCCGCTCGCCGTGGGAACGCACGCCCCCGAGGTGCAGCCCTCCCCCGGCCCGCACGCCGCGCACGGGTCGCCCCCGCTCCCGCACCGGCCGGCGCCCTGCCCCGAGGGCCCCACGCACTGCGTCCCGAAACAGCAGCCCCCCGCGCAGTTCGAGGCGTCGCAGGTCGCTCCACTGCCGCCTCCGCCCCCGCCTCCCGAGGGGACCGTGCACACCCCGCCCGTGCACGACTCTCCCGTTGCACAGCCGGTGCACGCCTCGCCGCCGGTCCCGCATGCGCCGGGCCCCTGCGCCGCGAAGGCCACGCACACGGCCCCTGCGCAGCAGCCGCCGGGGCAGTTGTCCGGGCCACAACCGGCACCTGATGCACACGTCCCCGCCTCGCACGCCTGTCCCGTCAGGCAGGCCTCGCAGGCGCCACCGCCCGTGCCGCACGCCCCGGCGTTCTGCGCTGCAGCGACGATGCACGACTCGCCCGAGCAGCACCCCTGGGGGCAGGTGTCCGGTCCGCAGGGGCCGGCGTCCGGTGCCGGGGGAGGCGTCGCGCACGCACCCTGCGAGCAACGCGTGCCCACCACGCAGCGCCCGCAGGCCTCCGCGCCGGTGCCGCACGCGACGTTGTCCTGGGCGTTGAGCGCCACGCAGGTGCCGGCGTAGCAGCAGCCGTTCGCGCAGTTCGCCGCCGAGCAGCTCTCCTGCGGCAGGCACAGTCCCACGTCGCACATCTCCCCGGTCAGACAGGCCCTGCAGGCCGCGCCCTGCACACCGCACGTCCCGGCCGTCTGGTCCCCCAACCGGATGCACACGCCGGCCAGGCAGCAGCCCGCGCAGGTCGAGGGGCTGCAGGCCAACCCTCCGTCCACGGGACCCGGTAGGTTCGCGGTGCCCGCGTCCTTGCCCGTGTCCACGTCTACGCCGCCCCGGGAGCACCCCAGCCACACGCAGCACAGACCCAACGCGAGCAGACGAGCGGTTCGCATCCGGCGAGCATAGCGCGGGCCCCGGCAGCGGGACGTGCCCCGAAGCCAGGTGTCCCCGGCGCGGTCGCGTGGCTGACGCGATGCGCGGGTCGACGACGGCCCGTAGGCTCCTGACCCCCGGCCACCCTAGGATGTGACCCACCGTGCGCGCCTGCCTCCCGCTCCTGCTCCTCGGCTTCGTCCTCCTCCCGCTCGCGTGTGGCCCCGGCGAAGCCACGGACTTGCCCGGAGACCAGGACAGCGGCACCGCCGCGGGTGACTCCGGCACGCCGGCCCCCCCACCGGGCGATGACGGCGGCAACACGCCCTTCCCGGACGCAGGCCCCCCTCCCGACGGCGGCACCGCACCCCCGCCGGAGGACGCCGGCACCGCCGCCCCGGATGCCGGACAGGCTCCAGCCGACGCCGGCACCCCGGACGCGGGGGCCTCGCTGCGCATCGCCGTACTGAGCGATCTCAACGGCAGCTACGGATCGACCACCTACGAAGCATCCGTCCACAACGCGGTGTCGGCGCTCACCTCCAGCGTCAAGCCGGACCTGGTCCTCATCTCCGGGGACATGGTGGCGGGCCAGCAGGCGGGGTTGAACTACGCCGCCATGTGGCAGGGCTTCCACGCCGCCGTCACCACCCCGCTCACCCAGGCCGGCATCCCCGTGGCCCCCGCCCCCGGCAACCACGACGCCTCCGCCTACGCCGGCTTCGAGGCCGAGCGCGACGAGTACCG
>JBDLRJ010000027.1:0-2646 GCA_039800145.1 Pseudomonadota bacterium
AGCCCCTTCACGGAAGGCCCCTGCGTCTCTCCCAGCTCCAGCGCCAGCAGCCCGCCGGGCTTGAGCACCCGCCGCGCGTCCTCCACCAGGCGGCGGTACAGCGCGAGCCCGTCCACACCGCCGTCCAGCGCCAGCCGCGGCTCGCGCTGCACCTCGGCGGACAGGGTCGGGATCTCCGCCGAGGCGACGTACGGCGGGTTGGACACCACCACGTCGAACCGCGCCCCTTCCGGCACCGGCGCGAGCAGGTCTCCCTCCAGCACCGTCACGCGGCTGCCCACCCCCAGCGCCTCCGCGTTCGCGCGCGCCACCGCCGCCGCGTCCGCCGAGAGCTCCGTGGCCCACACGGACGCGGCCGGCCGCTCGGCGGCCACCGTCACGGCAATGCAGCCGGACCCCGCGCACACGTCCAGCACCCGCGCGGGCCCCTCTCTCGGCACCGCCTGCAGGATGGACTCCACGAGCAGCTCCGTCTCGGGGCGCGGGATGAGCACGCGCGCGTCCACCGCGAAGGCGCGGCCGTAGAACTCGCGCTTCCCCACCAGGTACTGCGTGGGCTCGCCCGTGGCCCGCCGCTCGATGAGCGCCCGGAACGCCGCGAGCTCGGTCTTCTGCAGGGGCCGGTCCAGGTCCACGTAGAGCCGGACCCGTCCCACGCCGAGCACGTGGGACAGGAGGATCTCCGCCGTGAGCCGCGGAGCGTCCACGCCCTTCTTCTCGAAGTGGCCCGTGGTCCAGGTGAGCACGCGCCGCACGGTCCACGGCTCCGCGGCCGCGCCCTCCGCCCGCTCGCCGCTCATGCCGGGGACTTGCCCGCCGCGCCCTGGTCCTTCAGCGCCTCCGCCTGAAAGAAGGTGCGGCATGCCGTCACCACCTCTTCCAGCTCTCCGCCCATCAGCGCCGGCAGGTTGTGCCGCGTGTAGCCGATGCGGTGGTCCGTCATCCGGTCCTGCGGGAAGTTGTAGGTGCGGATCTTCTCGCTCCGGTCCCCCGTGCCCACCTGGCCGCGCCGCGCCGCGTCCCGCTCGGTGCGCAGCTTCTCCTGCTCCATCTCGTAGAGCTTCGTGGCCAGCATCTTCATGGCCATGGCGCGGTTCTTCGTCTGGCTCTTCTCCTGCTGGCACTTCACCACGATGCCGCTCGGCTTGTGGATGAGCCGCACCGCCGAGTCCGTGGTGTTCACGCTCTGGCCGCCCGCGCCGGTGGACCGCATCACCTGCATCTCGATGTCCGCCGGGTTGATCTTCACGTCCACCTCCTCCATCTCCGGCAGCACGGACACGGTGATGGTGGAGGTGTGGATGCGGCCCTGCGTCTCGGTGGCGGGCACGCGCTGCACCCGGTGCACGCCGGACTCGTACTTGAGCGTGCTGAAGACGGCCTCGCCGGAGAAGGTCAGGGTGGCGCCCTTCACGCCGCCGGCGTTCCCGGGCTCGACGTCCAGCAGGTCCGCCTTCCAGCCCCGCTTGTCCGCGTAGCGCAGGTACATCTGCATCACCTCGCCCGCGAACAGCCCCGCCTCGTCCCCCCCCGCCCCCTGGCGGATCTCGACGATGACATTCTTCTCGTCGTTCGGGTCCTTCGGGATGAGCAGCACCTTGAGCTGCCCCTCCAGCTCCTCGCGCTGGGCGCGCAGCGGGCCCAGCTGCTCGCGTGCCAGCTCCCGCTCCTCCTCGGACCCGGCGAGCCACTCCTCGGCCACCTTCACGTCCTGGAGCACGCCCTTGTAGACGCGGTAGGTCTCCACCAGCTTCTCCAGTCCCGAGCGCTCCTTCATGACCGTGCGCAGCCGGTCGGAGTCGTTGAGCGTCTCGGGGTTGGAGAGGTCGGCGGTCAGCCGCTCGAAGCGGCGCTCCACCTCGTCGAGCTTGTCGTTCATGGGGCGCGGGCTTTCTGCCCGCTGCAGCGCCGTTAGGCAAGCGGCTCGCGCCCGCTCAGCGGTGGCGCGGTCCCACGTCCCGCTCGGCCTCGGCGCGCTGCCGGAGCGCCTGCGCCAGTCCGCGGGCGCGCTCCACCAGCTGCTCCAACGCCTGGGTGGAGGCCTCCGTCACTTCGCCCACCACGTCCGCCGCGCGCTCGAGCCGCGGCTCCAGCGCGTGCCAGCGCTCCTTGAGCTCCATCCCTCCCAGGTGGACCTGCAGCCGGATCTCCCCCGCCAACTCCGCGAGCTGCGCGGCCGCCTGCTCCCGCCGCGTCTTCATGTCGGTCGCCATGGAACAGATGGGTGGGGACTGCGGCGCCCCGTCCGCAAGGCGCGCCCCGGCGCCGGGCCGTGGGGCCCTCGGCCGAGCGGGCCCGCCCCTTGCCCGCGCGCCCCGAGGTCCCCACCTCACCGGTCGACATGAACTTCATCCTGGTGGGGCTGGACGAGTCCGACGCAGCGCTGCACGCCGCGAAGTTCGCGGCCTCGCTCGCGTCGCGCGCAGGGGCGGGGGTTCGGCTGGCGTACGTGTCCGTCCCCAACCTCCTGCCTGCCCGCCCGTGGGGTGCACTCGTCCACGAGATGGAGCGGGAGGAGGCCGCCTACGTCCAGGGTTTCCTGGACCGCGCCGCCGCCCAGGTGCACGGCTGCCCGGTGGAGACGCGCCGCGCCTCCGGGCCCCCCGCGGAGACGTTCGCAGACCTCGCGGACGCCCCGGACGTCTG
>JBDLRJ010000028.1:0-13837 GCA_039800145.1 Pseudomonadota bacterium
GAGCGGCGCGAGGGCTCCGGGTCCACCGCGAGCACCGCGGCGTTGCCCGAGCGCGCCACGCCACCGCCCGCGGCGGGCTGCCCGCGGAGCGTGGCGAGCAGGCGTGAAGGGGCCGCTGACATGGCTCAGTGCCCCCGGAAGTGACGCGGCGGCAGCTCCGTCAAACGGCGGAACTTCCGCTCCAGCCCCGGCAGCGCCGCGGGCCCGAGCGCCTCCACGAGCGACTCGCCGAGCAGCTGCATGTCCTCGTCCGGCACGGCCTCGAACCGGAGCAGCAGCCCGCGCCCCATCCGGCGCGCCAGGTGGCACTCCGCGCGGAAGAGCCGCGCACGCGCAGGCAGCGCCACGTGCAGCAGCACCGGCGCCTCCACCGCGAGCGAGGTGAAGGAGGCCGGGACGAGCGCACTGCGCGGCGTCAGCTCCAGCCCGCGACCCATGGCGGACGCCCCGCCGCCGTCCACGAACCAGTCCACGTCCAGCCAGCCGCGCCCGTAGCGGCGGCGGGCCTGGGACATCGGGAGACGGCGGCTGGCGCGGCGATCCGGCGTGGCGTGCATGCGAACTCCCAACGAAGCGGTGGCTACAGGGATGTGTACCCCCGTGGCACGCGGAGGCAAAAAAGTCGAAGCAGCGGCCGCACGGCCGTACGGTGCTACAGCCATGAACGCCCTTCCCCTCCTGCTCCTGCTCTCCGCCGCCCCCGCGTCCCCTGCGCCCCCGGGCACGGGCGTCCAGGACACGCTGCCGGACCGCGTGGAGACGTTCGGCGGGGTGCTGATGCCGGCCGTCATGCCGCGCGCGGCCACCTCCCTCTACGCGTACGTCGGGGCACCCGACGTGGGCGGCGGATTCCGCCAGGGCTTCGACGGCTTCGAACTCGAGGCCCGCGCGCGCTTCAACTACCTGCTCGTCTCCTTCACCGGGGAGCTCGCGGGCAGGCGGATGCTCTATTCCCGCGGCCGCTTCGCGGTGGCCGCTCGGCTCGCGCTCGGCGGCGGCTACGACACCGGCACCTTCTACGTGGACCAGCGGAACTTCCGGGGCCCCTTCGTCCACGTGAACCCCGGCGTGTTCGCGGCCTACCAACTCCACGACACGCTCCGCGGCTTCGCCCAGGCGGAGGTGCCCGTGGACGTCGGCGTGCAGCCGGTGGGCGGGTACCGCGTCACCCCGCTCGTGGGCGCGGGGCTCGAGTACTACCTCTCCGAGGAGTTCTCCGTGATGGGCTCGGGCGAGGTGGGACTGGACGTCCTGCGCGCGCAGCTGGGCGCCTTCCGCCCCACGGTGGGCTACGGCATCAAGGTGGGGCTCGGGCTCCGCCTCTTCTGATCCAGCCGCTCCTGGCTCAGCGCACCCGCCGCAGTACGTCCAGGAACTTCGCCGGCTCGAGGAAGCCCGTCACCTTCGGCTCGCCGAGCTGCTTCCCGGTCCCGTCGATGAAGGCCACCGTGGGTAGCCCCTTCACCCCGAAGCGCTCGTAGAGCGGCTCGAGATCGTCCTCCTCGGCCGTGCCGTCCACCTTCACGAGCACGAAGCGCTGCGCCTCGGCCACCACGCCCGGCTCCACGTAGACGATGCGGTCCAGCTCCTTACAGGCGGGACACCAGTCCGCGTAGAAGTCCAGCATCACCGGTTTGCCTTCCGCCTTCGCGCGGGCGAGCAGCGGCTCGAGCCCCGACGACGCCACGGCGCCCGCCCGGACGGTCAGCGCCCAGTGCACCTCGGGTGGCACCGCGGCAGCAGCTTCCGGAACCCCGCCTGCTTTCCGGCCGAGCGTCCCCTCGCGCGGTGCGTCCAGCGCCCCGGCGCGCAGCACCAGCGCCGTCACCACCAGCCCCACGGTGAGTCCCTTCCGCGCGAACGCCGCGGCGCCCCCGGAGAAGGACGCGTGCAACGCCCCGAGCCCCACGCCCACCGCGGTGAGCACACCTGCCAGGACCGCCCCCGGCGTGCGGCCGAACAGCGCGGCGAGCCCCGCCACCGCCTCGCCCACGGGCTTCACGCCGTCCTTCAGGTACAGCACCGCCAGCGCGAGCAGCCCGACGCCGAAGACGCTCTTCACCCAGTCCATCCACGCGCCGCTGCGGGGCAACTGCACCGTGAAGACGCCGATGAGGAAGAACGGGATGCCGATGCCGAGCGCGTAGATGAAGAGCAGCCCCGCCCCGAGCGCACCGTCCTGGGTGGACGCCACGAAGGTGAGCAACCCCGAGAGCACGGGGCCGGTGCACGGGGCCGCGAGGAAGCCGGAAACGCTGCCCATGAGGAAGGCCCCGAGCAGCCCCGCCCCGCCCACGCCCGTCAGCTTCTCGGCCACCGGCGCCGGCAGCGCCAGCTCGAAGGCGCCGAACATGGACGTGGCGAGCACCACCATGAAGAGCGCCAGACCCACCGCCACCGGCGCGCTGCCGAGGTGCCGCCCGAACGCCGCGCCACTCCGCGCCGCCACCAACCCCAGCGCGGAGAACACCACGCCCATGCCCACCACGTACGCGGTCGTCTGGAGGAGCGCCCGCCCGCGCCCGTCCGCCCGCTTGCCGGCCCCGAACACGGACACCGTCACCGGGATGAGCGGGTAGACGCACGGGGTGAGCGCGGTCAGCAGGCCGGCGAGCAGCGTGGCCCCCACCCCGAAGACGAACTGGCCGGAGGCGAACAGCCCCGCCGCGTCCACGCTCGCCGAGGGACCGGCGGGAACCAGGGAAGGGACCAGCGCCACGGCCAGCCCGAGGAGCAACGACAGGAGTGCGAGGGTGCGGGCGCGCATGCGGAGGTAAGCCGTCCTATACACGCCCGTGATACCTGCCGCACCCTGCCTCGAGGCTGGCTTGACGGGAAAAGGGGCGCTGGATAGTAGACCAATTCAGTCCACATTCCGGGACACGAGGAAGTCTGCGCCCATGAAGCTGCCCATCTACATGGACAACCACGCCACGACGCCGATGGATCCGCGCGTCCTGGAGGCCATGCGGCCGTACCTCGAGGAGGACTTCGGCAACGCCTCGTCGCGCAACCACGCCTTCGGCTGGAAGGCGGAGGCCGCGGTGGACAAGGCCCGCAAGCAGGTGGCGGGGCTCATCGGGGCGTCGGACAAGGAGATCGTCTTCACCTCCGGGGCCACGGAGTCGAACAACCTCGCCATCAAGGGCGTGATGGAGTTCTACCGCTCGAAGGGCGACCACGTCATCACGCTCACCACCGAGCACAAGGCGGTGCTGGACACCTGCAAGCGGCTCGAGCGGCAGCGCGCGGAGCGGCTGGAGGAGCTGCGCTGGATGCGGCTCGCGGAGCTGCAGTCCGAGCCCGTCACGGCGGACAACGCCGGGGCGCTCGCGCTCAAGCACGACCTGGACAACGATCCCGTCCTGAAGAAGTGGGAGGGGATGATCACCACCGGCGCGCGGGTGACGTACCTGCCGGTGAAGGCGGACGGGCGCGTGGACCTGGCGGCGCTGGAGGCCGCCATGACCGACAAGACCGTGCTGGTGAGCATCATGCTCGCCAACAACGAGATCGGCGTGGTGCAGCCCATCGCGGAGATCGGGAAGCTGTGCCGTGCGCGCGGCGTGCTGCTGCACGTGGACGCGGTGCAGGGCGTGGGGCGGGTGCCCTTCGACGTGGAGGCCATGGACGTGGACCTCGCCTCGCTCTCCGGCCACAAGCTCTACGGGCCCAAGGGGGTCGGGGCGCTCTACGTCCGCCGCAAGCCGCGCGTGCGGCTCGCCCCGCTCATGGATGGCGGCGGCCACGAGCGCGGGATGCGCTCCGGTACGCTCAACGTAGCGGCCATCGTGGGGTTCGGGAAGGCGGCGGAGCTGGCCCAGTCCGAGCGCGAGCAGGAGGGAGCGAAGCTCGGTGCCCTGCGCCAGCGGCTCCACGACAAGCTCTTCACCGCGCTGGACCACGTGGCGGTGAACGGCTCGCTGGAGCACCGGCTGCCCGGGAACCTGAACGTCTCCTTCGCCTACGTGGAGGGCGAGGCCCTCATGATGGCCATCAAGGACGTGGCCGTCTCCTCGGGCTCCGCCTGCACCTCCGCGTCGCTGGAGCCCTCGTACGTGCTCCGCGCGCTGGGCGTGGACGAGGAGCTGGCCCACTCGTCCATCCGCTTCGGAATTGGGCGGTTCAACACGGAGGAGGAGGTGGACTTCGTGGCGGACCTGGTCATCCGCAAGGTCCGCAAGCTCCGCGAGATGAGCCCCCTGTACGAGATGGCACGCGAGGGTATCGACCTCAAGACCGTGCAGTGGACGGCCCACTAGGGCCCACCGTAGACGCAGCACCGAGGACAGGCAGAGGAGCAAGCGACATGGCGTACAGCGACAAGGTCATCGACCACTACGAGAACCCCCGCAACGTGGGCACCCTGGACAAGGAGGACCCGAACGTGGGCACCGGCCTGGTGGGCGCCCCCGCGTGCGGTGACGTGATGCGCCTGCAGCTGCGCATCACCGACGACGGCGTCATCGAGGAGGCGAAGTTCAAGACCTTCGGGTGCGGCTCTGCCATTGCCTCGTCCTCGCTCGTCACCGAGTGGGTGAAGGGCATGTCCATCGACCAGGCCATGCAGATCTCCAACCGGGACGTGGCGAAGGAGCTGGCGCTGCCTCCGGTGAAGATCCACTGCTCGGTCCTGGCGGAGGACGCCATCAAGGCGGCCATCGAGGACTTCCGGAAGAAGCGCGAGGCGAAGAAGGCCGGCCCCGTGCAGGTGCAGAACGGATGACCGAGGCCGCCCCCACCCCGGCAGCACCGGCTGCCGCCGCGCCGAAGCCCGCGAACGCGCCGGCCAAGGGCATCACCGTGTCCGAGGCCGCGGTGAAGCGGCTGTCCGCGCTGCTGTCCGAGCGGGGCACGCCGAGCGCAGGACTCCGGGTGGCGGTGAAGGGCGGCGGCTGCTCGGGGCTGAGCTACGTGATGGAGTGGGCGGAGCAGCCCCGCGAGCGGGACAAGATCGCCGAGCGTGACGGGGTCCGCGTCTTCATCGACCCGAAGAGCTACCTCTACCTCCTGGGATCCGAGATCCACTACCAGGAGACGCTCATGCAGTCCGGCTTCACCATCCAGAACCCCAACGTGAAGACCGCCTGCGGCTGCGGCGAGTCCTTCACCGTGTGAGCGCGGCCATGGGGTGCTGGAGTTGCCAGGCGGAGACGCATGCCGCCGCCCTGTGCCCCGGTTGTGGAGCGGTGCAGCCGCTCGTCCCCGGCAAGAGCTTCTTCGACGTCCTCGGGCTGGCGGCCGTGCACGCACTGGATCCGAAGGCGCTGGATGCGCGCTACCGGGAGCTGTCGCTCAAGCTCCACCCGGACCGCGTGGGCCCTTCCGACGCGCGCGCCCGCCGCCACGCGGTGGAGCAGACGGCGCTGCTCAACGACGCCTACCGCACGTTGAAGGATCCTGCAGTGCGCGCCTTCTACCTGCTCAAGCTCCAGGGCGTGGACCTGCTGCAGGATTCCGGCGGCCACCACCCCGGGCTGCCGCTCGAGTTCCTCGAGGAGATGATGGAGGCGCGCGAGGGGCTGGACGCGGTGAAGCGGCGCAGGGACGTGGCCGCGGCGCAGGCCATGGGGGCGAAGGTGGACGCGCGGCGGCGGGCGGGGCTGGACACCGCGGTCGCCGCCCTCGAGGCGAAGGACACCCAGGCGGCCACGCGCGCGCTGTTGCAGGTGCGCTACTTCCAGCGGTTCCTGGAAGAGGTGGCTGCCATCGAAGAGGAGGCGCTCTGACGTGGCGCTCTTGCAGATTCACGATCCGCTGAAGCCGAAGGGCCACGCCGTGGGGATTGACCTCGGCACCACGCACTCGCTGGTGGCGAGCGTCTTCCACGGGAAGCCGCGCTGCCTCGAGGCGGACGTGGACCACGCCCTCCTCCTCCCCTCCGTGGTGCACTACGCGAAGGACGGCAGCGTGGTGGTGGGCAACCGCGCCCGCGCGCTCGCCGCCCAGCACCCCACCGACACCATCGTCTCGGTGAAGCGCTTCATGGGGAAGTCGCTCGGGGACGCCGAGACGCGGAAGCTCGGCGCGTACAGGTTCTCCGGCGAAGCGGGACTCGTGCGCTTCGAGGTGGCAGGTGGGCAGCCGGTGACACCCATCGAGGTCTCCGCCGAAATTCTCCGCGCGCTCAAGCGCCGTGCCGAGGCCCACTTCAACGGCAAGGTGGAGCAGGCCGTCATCACCGTCCCCGCCTATTTCGACGACGCACAGCGGCAGGCCACCCGCGACGCGGGCCGCGTGGCGGGGCTGGAGGTGCTCCGGCTCCTCAACGAGCCCACCGCCGCGGCGCTCGCGTACGGGCTGGACAAGGGCAGCCAGGGGACGTTCGCCGTCTACGATCTCGGCGGGGGCACGTTCGACATCTCCATCCTGGAGCTGGTGGACGGCGTGTTCCAGGTGAAGAGCACCGGCGGCGACTCGGCGCTCGGCGGGGACGACTTCGACCGCGCGCTCGCCGGCAAGGTGATGGAGACCTGGGGGCTGCTCTCCCCGGACGCCGCCGGCGTGCAGGCCCTGCTGTTCGAGGCGCGCCGGGTGAAGGAGGCCCTCACGGACGAGCCGTCCGTCACCTTCTCCGCGCTCGGCCGCACGCTGCAGGTGACCCGCGCGGAGTTCGAGTCCTGCATCGCGCCGTACGTGGCGCGCACGGGCACCGTGTGCCGCCGGGCGCTGCGCGACGCGCAGGTGGAGGCGGGCGCCCTCGACGGCGTCATCCTCGTGGGCGGCAGCACGCGCGTCCCCGCGGTGCGGGCCTTCGTGCAGGAGCTCTTCGGGCGCGAGCCGCTCGGCGACATCGACCCGGACCAGGTGGTGGCGCTGGGGGCCGCCGTGCAGGCGGACCTGCTCACCAACGACGCGCGCCAGGACGAGGTGCTGCTGCTGGACGTCATCCCGCTCTCGCTCGGGCTCGAGACCATGGGCGGGGTGGTGGAGAAGGTCATCCCGCGCAACAGCACGCTGCCCATCTCCCGTGCCCAGGTCTTCACGACCTTCCAGGAGGGGCAGAACGCCATGGACATCCACGTGCTCCAGGGAGAACGGGAGCTGGTGGAGGACTGCCGCTCGCTCGCGCGCTTCCGGCTGTCCGGCATCCCGCAGCTGCCTCCCGGCGCGGCGCGCGTGGAGGTGACGTTCGCGGTGGACGCGGACGGCATCCTCAAGGTGAAGGCGCGCGAGCAGTCCACGGGCGTGGAGCAGGCGGTGACGGTCAAGCCGTCCCACGGGCTCACGGACGAGGAGATCGAGACCATGCTCCTGGACGCCATCGAGCACGCGGAGGACGACATCTCCGCGCGCCAGCTGCGCGAACAGCGCGTGGAGGCCACCCGCGTCCTGCACGACGCGCGCAAGCAGCTCGTGGACAACGGGGACCTGCTCACCGCGGCCGAGGCCGAGGCGCTGAAGGCCGCGTGTTCCGTCGTGGAGGAGGCTGCGCGCGGGAAGGATCACCTCGCCATCCAGGCGGCCCTCAAGGACCTGGACGCCGCGGGCCGCCCGTTCGCCGAGCGCATCATGGACCGCAGCATGGGACGCGCACTCGCGGGCCACCGCGTGGAGGAGTTCTAGGCCATGCCGAAGGTGACGATCAGCAGCCCGTTCGAGGTGAAAACGGCGGACGTGGCAGAAGGAACCACGCTGCTCGAGGCCGCGGAGGCGGCCGGCGCACAGGTGGGCCACGTCTGCGGCGGGGTGTGCGCCTGCTCCACGTGCCACGTGTGGGTGAAGCAGGGACTGTCCAGCCTCTCCGAGCAGCAGGACGACGAGATGGACCGGCTGGACCAGGCGTTCGACGTGAAGCCCTCGAGCCGGCTGGCGTGCCAGGCGCGCGTGGGGAGCGCAGACGTGGAGCTGCAGATCACCCAGGAGTCGCTCTCCGCGTTCATGGACGAGAACCCGCACATCCGGAAGGCGCTCGAGGCCGAGGGCCGCTGGCCCCCCAGGCGGGGCTGAGCACCCACGGGGGCGCCGGGCGCTTGGAGGCCGCGGGGGCTGCGTCTAGCGTGGGCGTGCCATGCCCATGCCGTCCGCCGAGGTCCTCGCGCAGTTCCAGCAGCAGGTGGAGGAGGCCACGCAGCTGCGCGTGGCGCTCTCGCGCGGGGAGTTCGGCACCCTCAAGCACGACCTGCTCGTCTTCCTGGCGACCAAGCCCATGTTCCGGGACCTCGCCAAGCCGCGTTGGTTCCGGCCGGATCACACCTCGACCGCGGCCCTGCTGAAGCTCGTTGATCTCTGCATGGCCCGGGTGCACGGCGCCGACGCGCACGAGCCCGCCGTGGTGCTCGCGCACCTCAAGCACCTCTCGCAGCGGGCACAGCGCCTGGAGACGCTCTGGCCCCACCGCGCCGGGGTGAAGCAACAGGTCGTCAACTTCCTCGAAGACGCGCGAACCCCGGCCGTCATCAAGGGCCACGTCGACATCCACTTCTTCCGTCGAACCCTCGGCCGCGCGACGCACTTTCCCTCGCAGGGCATGGTGTGGAAGCTGCGGGAAGCTGCGAACGCGGACGACGTGATCACCTCGGTGCCGGAGCTGGTCCCGGTGCTCAACGAGTTCGCCGACACGCTCATTTCCCACACCCAGAAGTTGGCCCTGAAGCAGGAGATCAACGCCACGCTGGCGGGGCTGACCGGCATCGGCAAGCTCGGCTCGGAGCGGTGGATCCGCAAGGACCACGCCCCCATCGGCTCGCTGCGCCGCGCGCTCGCGGACGCGGAGGAGACGCTCGAGGAGTTGGTCAGCCCCGAGCGCCGGACCGCCCTGCTGTCCCAGCTCCAGCGCTTCAAGGCCCTGCTTCGACAGCGGCTGAACATGAAGCAGCGCCTCGCGGAGGTGGATGCCGCGTCCCGCGCGAGCATGGCGTCGCTCGAGTCTGGCCACGCGCACGTGAAGGCGTTCGCGCGGCTGCTCGCGGACAAGCGGAGGAAGTTGGACGCGGACATCACCGCGCTCGAGCTTCAGATCACCACGGCCTCGGAAGCGCTGGACGCGCTCGAGGCGGAGCTGGAGGCGAAGCGGGACACGGTCGCACAGCGCGTGGACGAGATGGAGGCCACCGAGGCCGGAGAGGTCCCGGTGGCCCACGCCGAGCTGCTGCCTGCACGTGCGAAGGTGGCGGAACTCGAGGCCGCGCGGGTGGAGCGGATCCGCGAGCTCAAGGACCTCGATGACCGGCTCGCCAGGCTCGAGTCGGAGCGGGACGACGTGGTGCAGGTGCAGCTGCACTGCCTGCAGAACCTGGACGAGCTCGAGACCTACGTCTCGCGCGCGAAGGCGACCTGGGAGCGGTACAAGGAGACGAAGGTCCTCGTCTTCTACTTCGGCGTCCGGGACAACATCTTCGAGAAGCTGATGGCGCTGGGGCGCTTCGTCCGCGGCAACCGGGACGACCTGGACGCACTCGGCCAGCTGCAGCTGCTCTTCGCGTTCGACGTCGGGGTCCGCGCCGGGGTGGAGCTCGGGTGCCTCTCGCTCGGGGCGGACGTGCAGATCACCCTCACGCTCACGGGTGGGCTCGCGGTGCTCGACAGCCGCGAGTTCCTGTTCCGCAGCCGCGTAGCGGTCTACCTCTCGGCGGGGGTGGGCCTGAAGCTGGGCCCCCCGGCGGAGCTCGCGGCCGCGGCAGGGGCGGCCTCCATGGGACTCGTCAAGCCACCGGAGGTGTTGCTCGAGGCGGGCGCCCGCGTGGGCTGCATGCTGTTCGACCGCGAGGCGTGCGAGGTCTTCGAGAGCGAGGAGCACTGGGCGTACCTCTGGGCGCACGGGCTCGCACGGCGCATCGCCTTCCTCCGCCGTTTCGACATCCGCAATCCTGTCCACCGCGAGGGAAGCGAGGACTGGGTGGAGGCGGCGCTGCGGGAGATCTCCGAGCACGGCGTGGTGGCGTCCGCCGAGCCTGTCCCGGACAGGGTGGCGACGGTGGCGGGACCGGAGGCCCTGGTCCCCTACCAGCGCCTGCTCGCGGTGGAGCGGGGACAGCTCGAGGCCATGAAGCGCAAGCCCGTCCGCGAGCTCGTCTTCCGGCAGCACGCCCGGCTGGAGGCGGAGGCGCACGTCGAGGTGGCCGTTCTCGGGGGGCGCTCCGTGGCGCGCTCGCCGGGGCGTGCCACCTTCGACGTCACGCGCGGGCTCGCCGGCAGCCCGGCCCCTGCCACCGCGCTGTGCACGCTCGAGGAGGACTCCGCGCGCTGGACCGGCGCCGAGGACGAGAGCGAGCGGGGCACGGCCGTCTACCACCGCGTGGTGCTGCCCGGCGGCAAGGAGCGCGCGTACCTGGAGGTGGACCTCAAGCGCGTCTCGTCCACCGGGGGAGACACGGTCACCTTCGACTTCGCGCGGGGGACGGCCACGCCTCCCGCCACCCCCGACCAGCGGCTCGGGCTCGCGCGGCTGCTCTCTGCCCTCGCGCGCAGCGGCTCCACCGATGCGCCGTATCCGTTCGTGGAGCTGCTCGGGGAGCAGGTGTCGGTCCCGGAGACGGACCGGCAGCTGCTCGCGCGCCGGAGCCGCGGCCTGCTCGGGGTGGTCAGCGCGGGCAAGCACGGCCCGTCGCTGAGGGACCGGGTCATCGGCTACCTGTCGAACAAGGTCGCGGGCGAGCTGGACCTGGACGTGGAGACGGCGCTGAGGCGGAGCAGCGCGGCCTACGTGCGCTTCGCCCTGCGGCAGCGGTTCAGCGTGGTGGACGGATCACTCACCTGGACGCCCGAGTGGGTGCCCCAGGTGTACCGCGGGATGTCACACGGGCTGTTCCGGCTCTCGGCGGGCGGGGACATCCCCGTGATAACGGGTCTCAGCATCCACCTGGGCGCGACGCTGGAGTTCCGCCGAGACTGCGCGGTGTTCGAGGTGCTCGGGACGGACACGCTCGGCTACCTGAAGCTGATCTTCGGCGGCCTCCAGGCGCGGGGCGGGTGGGATGCGTTCTGGCGCGCGCACTGGCTGGAGATCCAGGACATCCTCGCCGGCGTCTCCAACCCGGAGTGCGGGCCTTTCAACGAGGTGGCCTGGGACGCCACGCGCGCGGATGCATCCCCTGCGCTCAAGCGCGCCGCGGTGGCCCTGGGCCGAGCGTGTTGGGAACACTTCGAGCCCGGGGCCGCGGACACTCCCTTCGAGGCGGTGGGCACGGGGCGCTGGAAACTGGCCCTGCACGACGCGCTCTCGCGGGTCCGCAAGCGGGGCGCCGCCGCGTTCGCCGAACTGGACGCGGCGCGGCTCGAGGCGTCGTGGCGCCGCGTGGCCCCGTCCTCGTTGAACGCCACGCTCGGGCGGATGGTGGAGGCGGGACGGGGCGCAGAGGAGATCGAGCAGAGGTCCGGTGCGCGGGTGAAGCAGGCCACGCCGGGGCTGCCCGCCTCGGCGGCAGCGCTCACCGCCCAGCTCTCGGAGCTCGCCCGCGCGTGGTCCGCCCGGCAGGAGGCAGCGCGCCCTGCCCTCCCGCCTCCCGCCGGCGCGAAGGACGTGCGCGGCCTGCTGCTGGAGGCGGCGAAGAGGCTGCTCGAGCGACTCGGCCCGCTCGAGGATCAGCTGCTCACGCTGGACAGGGCCCTGGGGGAGCGCCTGGGGACCCACCGGCCGGTGACGAAGGAGCAGGTGCGCACGGCAGCGGAGGACGCGGGGGCGGAGCTGCTGCTGCGGCCCGTGGTCGTCGCCGTGGGACACCACGTGCACCAACCCTCGCTCGTCCCGGCGGGCGAGAAGTGGAACGCCCTCAGCAAGGACAACGTCAGCTTCTTCACCGCGCGGTCGAAGGCCACCCAGATCCTGGACGAGGCCGTCGCCGCGTACCACCGGGCCAACGAGGCTCAGGACCGGGAAGACGTCCCCCGCGTTCCGCGCAGGCTGAGCGCCTACCAGCGCGAGCCCACCGACGAGGGGCGGGCCGCGCTCGTCTCCTGGCTCGAGGCGGCGCTCTCGGCGCGGCGGCGGCTGCTCGCCACGCTGCAGCAGGCCATCACCACCTGGAAGGGAGACCGGCAGGACAACAAGAGCGCACGGCTCGCCGCGGTGCGGATGCACCTCGAGCGGCCGGTGCTCGAGCAGGGGCTCCACCTGGACACCCTCGCGGCCCTGCTGGAGATCCGCTGCGCCCTGGTGGCGGTGGCCCGAGAGAGGCGCTTCCTCGAGGATGCCGTGCGGGGACGGTCCGCGTCTGCCACGGACGAGACGCGCGCGAAGGTCCACGGGGCCGCGCTGAAGCTCCTTCGCCTCGCCGGCGCGTTGAAGGCCTACCTCGCGGCGGCACACGAAGAGATGGCAGACGACGTGCTGATGACCGGCCTCAAGAAGCTCCCGCTCCCCGGCGGTTCGGCCCCGGAAGCGGAGCCGAAGCCGGACGAGGCGCCACCGCCGCCCCCGGCACCGCCCCTGCGCCGAGAGGTGGACCCCGCGGCCCGCTCCGCCCTGTGGGGACAGCTGCGGGGCGCGACCCTTGCCTCGGGAGGAAAGTGATCTTGACTGGTTGGGGCGCTGTCTGTACAAGCCCCAGCCGCCGGTCATCACCTGCCCAGGTGGTGGAATTGGTAGACACACTAGATTCAGGGTCTAGCGCTGGCGACAGCATGGAGGTTCGAGTCCTCTCCTGGGCACACCGGAAAGCCCGCCTTCACTGGCGGGCTTTTTCATTTGGGGCCCACGGTGCCTCCGTCCCCTGGCCGGCCACCTCGCCCAGCTCCCGCCGCAGCTCCGCCCAGCGGAACCTCCGCACGCGCAGGGACACGGCCCCGGCTGCCACCTGGGTGAGCACGGTGGCCGAGTGCGTGAGCACTGCGAAGAGCGCGGCATCTTCCGGCGCGGCCCCGAGCGCGCGGGCGGCCCACGAGGTGACCAGGTAGTAGAGGCCGAGCCCCACGGGCATCCCCGGCGTGGCCTGCCCGAGGGCAATGGCCCCGAGCACCACCGCCCCCGCGGCCACGCCGCCCGGCACCCCGAGCCCCTCGAGCCCCACGCCGTAGGCGAGCGCGGCGGCCAGCACCGGCCCCACCGAGAGCCCGAGGGCGCGCCCGAGGGTGCGGGGACTGCGCGCCGCCGAGAAGCCGGCCCCCACCTGCCGCAGCAGCGTGCGCAGCCGGGGGGCCCTGCCGCGGGACTCGAGCCACCCTGCCACGGGCTCGGCCCGCACCGCGAGCAGCCAGGCCACTCCCAGCCCCCCCACGCAGAGCGCGAGCGCCCAGCGGGCCCCACCCTCGAAGGCCACGAGCGAGCGGCGGAAAGGTCCCGCGAAGGAGAGCGCCACCAGCCCGAGCAGCGCCGCGAGCTCCAGCAGCTTGCACACCACCACGCTGCCGAGCACCTCGGCGAAGGGCATCCCGTGGCGGCGGGACATCAGCAGCGCGCGGAAGAGATCCCCGAGCTTCCCCGGCACCGCGTTGTGGACGAAGGCCCCCATGGCCACCACGTGGTACCGCTCGGCGAAGGGTACCTGCCTGCGGAGCGCGGACTGCCACTGCAACGCCCGCAGCGGCAGCACCGCGAGGGACAGGAGCGAGAAGCCCAGGAGCCACGGCCACTGCCTGGGCAACTGCGAGAGGAACGCCGCGCCGCTGAAGCGGGGCAGCAGCCAGGGCGCATGGGGTTGGAACTCGAAGAAGGCAGACGCCACCATCACCGCGGTGAGCAGCACACCGAGCACGGTGGCGAGCCACTTCACGACGGACCACCGCGGTAGACGTCGCTGAGCCGTGCGTGCAGCTGCGTGGAATGGCCGAGCCCGGCGAGCTCGAGCGGGGCGGCGGCAGGCCACGCCACGAGGCTCTCCGTCTCGGTGCGCGTGAGCCCGCCGTGGCTGCCGAACTCCCACGCGAACCCCACCGTGGCCCCGCCGTCCAGGCACTGGCC
>JBDLRJ010000029.1:0-3284 GCA_039800145.1 Pseudomonadota bacterium
CCCGGAGATACGGCGAGAGTCCCGGCCAGGACGGTGAGTACACCGCGTGCGCGTCCAGTTACGGGAGCAGGTCCCTGAAAGCAGACGCCCGGTCAACCTTTCGGCTGACCGGGCGTCTCCAACATTGCGGGGGCAGGATTTGAACCTGCGACCTTCGGGTTATGAGCCCGACGAGCTACCAGGCTGCTCCACCCCGCGGTGAGTTGTGGCGCGTAAATATAGATCCAGCCCTGCCCCGTCAAGCGCTTCCTTCACGAATTCTCACTTGAGCGAGAACTCCACGCGGGACGGACGTCCGCCGTCCTTGATGCCCTCGGCATTCAACTTCGGCGCGAGGATGAAGATGCGCTCCGGGGCAATGCCTCCGTTGCCCACGAGCCATTCCTTCGCGACCTGGGAACGGGCGTTCGCCAGCACGCGCAGATCCTCCTCCGTGACCTGGATCCCGGACAGCAGGTAGCCCTCCATCTCCCCCTGCGTGGGCTCCTTCTTCTCCCCTTTCACCGCCGGCCGCGGGCGGTTCACCCACTCCGCCGCGTACGCGAGCTTCAGGTACTTCCCGTACTCCGCCGGGGCCACCGTCACCTCGTCTGCGGACGCAGGCGCCTCGTGGGCACGGAGCAGTTCGTCGAACTTCTGCCCACGCACCAGTCCAGCGAGCGCCCGCTTGGCCAGCCCCTCGCGGTCCACCGCCGGGTCCACCCGCCCCGCCACGTCCAGCCGCAACCCCGGCCGCCCCTTCAGCGCCTTCGCGAGCGTCTGCAGCTTCGCCACCCCTGCCGCATCCACGGCCTGCGAGCCCGGCCCGTACTCGAGGAACGCCAGCTCCTCCCCGCCCCCGAACGCCGCCCCCAGCAGCGCGAACGGCGCCGTCACCGCCTTCACCACCAGGTTCCCCCACCACCTTCAACACCAGGCCGAAGACGCTGAACTCGGGATCGTCCAGGGAGCCCGTCAGCGGCAGGTCCACGTCGATGACGCCGTTCTGATCCTTCAGCAGCGCCACCGCCAGCGTCACCGGCAGCTTCGTCGCCGTGGGGCTGTCCACCTTCTCCCCGAACGTGAACTGGTCCAGATAGAAGTTGTTCTCTGCGGACAGCTTCCGGTTCTCCACCAGGTACTTCAGCTTCACCGAGAGCTTCCCGCGCTCGATCCCGTACCCCGCGTACTTGATCATGTACGGCGACATCGGCGCGAGCTCGATGTCCTTCGCCTTCGCGTCCAGGTCCACGAACGTCTCCTTCGAGAGCGCGTTCACCCGGCCGAGCACCTCTACAGGCGCAGTCCCATCCATTTTCGCGCGCAGTTCCACGTCCCCCGGCCGCTCCGGCGTCATCTCCGTCACCAGGCCCGACACGCCCACCAGGTTCGCCGCGTAGTTGGGCTTGATGAAGAAGTCGCTGAAGTGGACGTTGCCACCCGTGAAGGTGATCTTCCCAATCCGCGTCTTCGAGGGTGGCCCCTCGGCCACCGCTGCGGCTGGCGCCGGCCCCGCTCCACCGAAGAGCACCACCTTCGAGGGGGAGAGGTGGCCGGGAACTTCCGCGTTCAAGTCTTCCCATCCCACTCCCACGTGTCGTCGAAGGGCGCGCGGAGCGTCCAGCCCGAGCCCGCCCACTCCCACGTGTCCGCCAGGTTGGACTCCGCGGAGCCACCGAAGAGCACGACACGGCGGAGGTATCGGCGCGTGCTGGAGGGGCCTTCTCGGGTCCCTTGCCGAAGATCGAAGGCGCGTCTTGCGCTGCGCGCAGAAGCCGGTCCGCCGGCTCGAGCACCTCGGCAGCCGGCTCCCGCCTGCTGCACGCGAGCCCGCACACCGCAGCAAACAAGAGCCACCCGCGACGAACCACCGGCCTCGGCATTCCCGCTCCCGTGAACAGGTCGTCGATGGTACCGGAGGGAACAGTCGGGCGTTGCGAGGGCGCGCTCGTCGGACGCGCGCGGTGCCCCACGCGCCGGCCAGCAAGTTCCGTGGGCACCAGGCCTCTCGTAGGCTCCCTCGTGCATCCATGCCCGCACGCCTCGACTGGTCCCAGGTCATCGCCCGAAGCGCAGAAGCCCAGTCGCTCGGGACGCAGCAGCCCATCCCGAGCGACGAGCACCCCCTCCCGGACGAAGGGCTCCCGTTCGTCGTCCGAGTGGCGCGGGGGCTCGAGCGTAAGGCGCGGCCCCCGGCGGCGCCCGGACCCCAGGCCCGGAACCCGTTCCTCCCTCCGTTCGAGGCCGGGCTCTTCGTGCAGGAGCTCTCGGACACGCACCGGGTGCTGCTCAACAAGTTCAACGTCTTTCCGCACCACGCGCTGGTGGTGTCGCGGGACTTCGTCCCACAGTCGCAGCGACTCGCACTCCCGGACTGGGACGCCGCCCTCCGCTGCCTCGAGTCCGTGGACGGCCTCGTCTTCTACAACTCCACGGCCACCGCCGGCGCGAGCCAACCGCACCGCCACCTGCAGCTGATCCCCCTCCCCGTCCCGCTCGTCCCCGGGGCCACCCAGCTGCCCTGCCGGAGTGACGTGGTCCCGCTGCCGGCCACCGCGCAGGGCGCCCTCGCGGCCTACCGGGAGGCGCTCGCCCGCCTGGGACGTGACCGGGACGGCGCGGACTACAACCTGCTCGCCACCCGCGAGTGGCTCCTCGTGGTGCCCCGGGCCCGCGAGCACGTGGAGGACCTCTCGCTCAACGCGCTCGCCTTCGCCGGCTCCTTCTTCGTGAAGTCCGAGGACCAGCTGGCCCGCCTCCGCGCCGTGGGACCGGCCGCGGCCTTGCGGCACGTCACCGGAAGCTGACCCTTCCGCGCGCGCCCAAGGTGTGCGAAGCCGCGGCGCCGTGATTCGACTCGACAACATCGGTGCGCAGCACGGGCAGCAGATCCTCTTCGTGGGCGCCTCCTTCGCCCTGCACAAGGGCGAGAAGGCGGGCCTGGTGGGGCCCAACGGCTCCGGCAAGTCCACGCTCTTCCGCTACATCATGAAAGAGGAACAGCCGGACGAGGGCTCCGTCTCGGTGGACCGCGGCGTGACGCTCGGCTACTTCCGGCAGGACGTGGGCGAGATGAACGACGGCACGGTGCTCGAGCAGGCCATGGCCGGTGCAGGTCCCGTCGCGGACGTCGCGCGCGAGCTCAAGGTGCTCGAGGCGAAGCTCGGGGATCCCGCCTTCGCGGACGACCTGGACAAGCTCGTGGAGCGCTTCGGCGAGGTCCAGTCGCGCTTCGACGAGCTCGGCGGCTACACGCTCGAGACGCGCGCCCGCGAGGTGCTCGCCGGGCTCGGCTTCCGGGACAG
>JBDLRJ010000030.1:0-6177 GCA_039800145.1 Pseudomonadota bacterium
CCGCTCACGCACCGCAACGTGGGCGTGAACGGCCAGGACTGGCTCAAGTGCAACGCGCCGCTCGTGGACGAGGGGGCCGTGGACCTGCTGTGGCTGCCCATGAGCCACATCTTCGGCTTCGGCGAGGCGTGCCTCGGCAACACGCTGGGCTTCACCACCTACCTCGGCGAGCCGGCCACGGCGCTCAAGCTCATGCCGGAGGTGCGCCCGCACGTCTTCATGAGCGTCCCGGCCTACTGGGAGAAGCTCGCGGTGGCCGCGCAGCAGGTGGAGGGCACGGGGAGGCAGCACGCGAAGCTGAAGGAGCTCACCGGCGGGCAGCTGAAGTTCTGCCTCTCGGGTGGCGCGGGCCTCAAGCGCGAGGTGAAGGACTTCTTCCACCAGGCGGGGTTGCTCATCATCGAGGGCTACGGGCTGACGGAGGCCTCTCCCACCCTCACGCTCAACCGCCCGGACGCCTTCCGGTTCGACTCGGTGGGCAAGCCGCTGCCTTCCGTGGAACTGAAGCTCGCCGAGGACGGTGAAATCCTCGCCCGCGGCCCGAGCATCTTCGGCGGGTACCACAAGGATCCTGCCGCCACGCAGGGCGCCTTCACCGAGGACGGCTGGCTGAAGACCGGCGACGTGGGGCGCTGGACCGACGACGGGTTCCTCCAGATCATCGACCGCAAGAAGGACATCCTCGTCACCTCGGGCGGCAAGAACGTTCCACCGGCCAACATCGAGCAGCGGTTCGCGGATGACCCGTTCATCTCGCACGTGGTGGTGTACGGGGACGGCCGCTCCTACCTGACCGCCGCGGTGTGGCTGCACGCGGACGCGGTGAAGGCCCAGCTGGACGCGGACGGCGTGGCGGACGCGGCGCGCCTCGAGGCAACCCGTGCGCTGGTGCAGAAGCGCGTGGACCGCGTCAACGCGCAGCTCGCCTCGTACGAGACCCTCAAGAAGTTCACCGTGGTGGAGAAGCCGCTCACGGTGGCCAACGGGCTGCTCACCGCCACGCTGAAGGTGCGCCGCCGCCAGGTGTACGAGGCGTTCAAGGCCGTGTTCGAGGGGATGTACGCATGAGGCCCATGGTCGAGCTCGCCGCCACCCTGGTGCGGAGGCGTCCGCCTCCTGCCGTGGGCCAGACGCCGGCGGTGGAGGTGCACCGGGAGAACAAGATGCGCGTGCTTCGGTACCGCGCGCGGCCGGAGGGCCATGCCTTCCGCACGCCGGTGCTGCTCGTGCCCTCCCTCATCAACCGGCACTACGTGTTGGATCTCATGCCGGGGAAGAGCTTCGTGGAGTACCTGCTCTCGCGCGGCCACGACGTCCTCATCATCGACTGGGGGACGCCGGGGCCCGAGGACCGCTACCTCACGTTCGACGACATCACGGACACGTACCTGGGGCGCGCGCTGAGGAAGGCCGGCGAGCACTCCCCGGATGGCAAGGTGCACGTGCTGGGCTACTGCCTGGGCGGGACGCTGTCTGCCATCCACGCCGCGGCACACTCGGAGCGCTTCGCCTCGTTCGTGGCGCTCGCTGCCCCCGTGGCCTTCCACGACGACGGGCTCGTCTCCACCTGGACGCGGCAGGAGGGCTTCGACCTGGAGGCGCTGGTGGACGGCGCGGGCAACGTCCCCTGGCAGCTGATGCAGGCGGCCTTCCAGATGCTGCGTCCCACGCTGCCGCTCGCCAAGGCGGTGGGCGTCGTGGACAAGTTCTGGAACGACGAGTACCTGGACGGCTTTTTCGCGCTGGAGACGTGGGGCAACGACAACGTCTCCTTCCCCGGCGAGGCGTACCGCCGCTACGTGGAGGAGCTGTACCGGAAGGACGCGCTGGTGAAGGGGGAGTTCACGCTCTCGGGCAAGCCGGTGTCGCTGCGTGACATCCGCTGCCCCACGCTCGCCATCACCTTCGAGCACGACAACATCGTGCCGGCGTCGTCGGCCATGCCGCTGCTGGACCAGGTGGGCGCGGAGGACAAGCAGCGCATCCACCAGGTGGGCGGGCACGTGGGCGCGGTGGTGAGCCGCGCGGCGAGCCGGGGCCTGTGGCCGCAGATTTCAGACTTCTGGGCGAAGCGGGACGCCCGCTGAGTGCCTAGAGCGGCCGGCAGTACACGGTCTGCCCGCAGAGGGTGACCGCACGGCACGCGGGCTCAGCGGCGCTGCACGCCGGTCCAGCGACCTCCGTCGCCGAGCACGTGGGGAGCGCCATGCAGGTGATGGCGGGACGGCAGTAGACCGTCTCCCCGCACATCGTCACCTCGCGACAGGAGGACTCTCCGGGCAGGCAGGCGCTGCCCTGCTGCTCGTCCGGGTTGCACGTGGGGGAGGCGAAGCAGTTCACCGGGGCCTCGCGGCAGTAGACCGTGGAGCCGCACAGGGTGACGGCGCGGCAGCCCACCTCGCCCGAGGCGCACGGGCTCGTCCCGCTGTCCTCTCCTGCAGCGCACGTGGGGATGGCGTCACACGTCGGCGCCTCGCGGCAGTAGACCGTGGAGCCGCAGAGGGTGACGGCGCGGCAGCCCGCCTCGCCCGAGGTGCAGGGGGTGGTCCCGCTCTCCTCGCCCGCGCTGCAGGTGGGCACCGCCTGGCAGGTGATGGACGGACGGCAGTGCGCCGTCACGCCGCACCCGCTCTCCGTTCGGCAGCCGGACTCCGACGGCTGGCAGGCGGCACCGTCCACCTCGCCGCTGCCGCACGCAGGGGCCACGCACGTGCCCTGCCCTCCCGCGCGGCAGTGCACGGTGGAACCGCACAGGCTGACGCTGCGGCATCCCACCTCGCCCGCACCACAGGGACTGCCCGCCGTCTCCCCGGTGTCGCACGTGGGCTGGGCGAGGCAGGAGACGGAGGGGCGGCAGTGGACGGTGGCGCCGCACGCACTCACCGTCCGACACGACGTCTCGGAGGGCTGGCAGGCCTCCCCCGCGACCTCGTCCTGTGCGCACGTGGGGGCTGCCTGGCACGTCGCCGCGGGGCGGCAGTGCACGGTGTTGCCGCACAGGCTGACGCTGCGGCAGCCCGCCTCGCCTGCGCCGCAGGGGCCTCCCGCAGTCTCCCCGGCCTCGCACGCCGGGACAGCGAGACACTGCGCGTCGGGGCGGCAGTGGACGGTGGTGCCGCACAGGCTGACGCTGCGGCAACCCGGCTCAGACTCCCCGCAGGCAGTGCCCGGACTCTCTCCCTCGGAGCAGGAGGGGCTCGCCTCGCACGTCACGGCCGAACCTCGGCAAAACGCGACCTGCCCGCACAGCCCGATGGTTCGGCAGTCCGGGTCGGACGGCGCGCAGCGGTCCACGGCCTGCTCACCGGGCCCGCACGTGGGCAGGGCGAGGCAGGAGGAACTGGGCGCACACCCTCCGAGCAGGAGGGCGGGCGAGGCGGCAAGGAGCAGGAGCAGGGCGCGCATGGCGCCCTGCATCTTATCGGAGTGGGACGCCCGCTGGGCGCAGGCGCCCCACGCCTCGGCTACTGCACCACGTAGAACTCGGTGCGGCGGTTGCGCGCCATGCCCTCATCGGTGTCGTTGGTGTCGATGGGCTTGTCCGGACCGAAGCCCTGGCTCTTCAGGCGCTTCCGGTCCACACCCCGCTTCACCAGCGCATCCACCACGGCCTTCGCGCGGTTGGCCGAGAGGTTGATGTTGTACGCGCGCGCGCCGCGGCTGTCGGTGTGGCCTTCCACCCGGATGAGCTTCACTTCCGGGTGCTCGTTGAGGAGACGGGCCGCCTCGTCGAGCAGCGAGAAGCTCTCCTCGAGAATGATGGCCTTCGCCGTCTGGAAGCGCACCTGCTCACGCAGGTCGAACTTCCCGTTGACGAACTGGATGCGCGGCGCCACGTCCGGGCAGCCATCCGCGTCCTGGTAGCCATTCACCGTCTCGGGCTCGGAGACGCACGTGTCGGACGCATCTGCAATTCCGTCCCTGTCCGCGTCCTTCGGCCCCTTCGGCGCCAGCACCAGCGGCTGCTCCGCGCCGGCCTTCTTCGCCACCAGCGTTACGCCGGGGATGGCCCCGGCGAGGCGCCGCGTCCGCGAGCTGTAGGACTTGCCGTTGACCCGCCACTCGGTGGAGGACGCCGCCTGCACGAGCACCGGGGCCAGCGGACCGCCCGTCCTGCCCGTCACCGCGTGCTTCACCGCGAGCGCCACGCCGGACGCCTTCGCCACGATGACCAACTGGTACCCCTTGCCCGCCTTCACCACGCGCGCCTTCACCGGGGCGCCCGAGGCGTTGACGGACGCAGCCACCCGCTGCAGCGACTCGCCGTCCTGGATGGCGATGCGCCACTTGCCGCTTCCCACGCCGATGGCCAACTCGCCGCCAGACACCGGGGAGGTGTCCGTCGCGTACACCGCGCTGCGGTACACAGCCGGCGCAGCCAGCTTCAGCACCTGCACCGAGTGCTGACCGGCCTCCGCACCCGCGCCCACCTCCGCCACGTAGGCAGAGGACTCGCTCGCGCCGAGTCCGGGCCCGGTGGTGTCACGGGCAGAGAGCTCCAGCGTCTCGGCAGCCCCCACCGCTCCAGCCGTCAGCACCACGCCTGCAATGGCACCGTCCAGCCGGTTGCCCTGGCCCGTGAAGGACTTGCCATTCACGAGCCACTCGGACGACGCAGCCGCCTTCACCTGCTGGGGCAGGAGCGCCGCGCCGGTGCTGCCCGTGGACGTCTCCGTCACCGCCAGCGCGCCGCCGAGCACCCGGCCGGTCAGCTTCAGCCGGACACCTTCCGCGGACGTCACCACCTCCGCGTCCACCGGTGCGCCGGTGGCGGCAACCGCCTTTGCAACGTCCGACAACGTCGCGCCGTCCGCCACGTTGACGGTCCACTCGCCGCCGTCGGTCTTGATGCGCAGCATTCCGCCCTTCACGGGTACAGTCGCAGAGGCCACGTTCGCCGTCTCGAAGACGGCCGCGGCCCCGAGCTTCGTCACCTGCACCGAGTGCTTGCCCGCCGCCGCGCCTTCGCCCACCTCCGAGGAGAAGCCTGACGCGCGGCTGGCCGTGAGCGCAGGGCTCGCGGCAACTGCCTTCCCCTCGCTCGCCGGCAGTACGTCGAAGGACTCGGCCCGCTCACTCGGAGCCTCGGCAATCAGCGTGATGCCCGTGGCCTCGTCCTCGAGCCGGTTGGTGCGGGACTGGACCATCCGCCCGTCCACCACCGCCACCGCGTTACGCGCGGCCTGGGTTTGCTGGAAGCCCGCCACCTTCCGGCTGGCGTCTCCTGCCGCCGGCACCTCCAGCACCTGCAGCGCGGAAGCCTCGCCCGCAGCCGTGTCGAAGCCGGACTGCCGCGCCGTCACCACCACGCGCTGCCCGTCACCGTCCGCTTCAACGGTGACCTCCACCGGCGCTCCAGCCTTCGCGAGCGCCTCGGCGACCTGCGCCGCGGTGGAGCCCTCGGCCACGGCCACCTTCCACTCGCGGCCGTCTGCCTTCACCACCACGGTGCCCGCGCCCGCCTGGCCCAGCTTCCCGCTGCGCCACGAGGCCGGCTGCGCCACCTGCTTCACCTGCGCCTCGTACGTGCCGGGGTGCGCGCCCGCGTCCGCCACCACCGCGAACGACGCCGGCTGCTTGCCCACCTTCGCCTGCGCGGGCGGCGACACCTGCGTCACCTCCAGCGTCTCGGCCTCGCCAGCGCCTCGCGCCTTCAGCACCACGCCCGCGATGGCGTCGTCCAGCACGTTGCCGCGCCCGGTGAATGAGGAACCATCCACCAGCCACTGAGAGTCCGTTCCCTCGGAGGACTTCCGCACCGCCACCGCCTGGTGCTCCGTCCCCGTGGACGCCTCCGCCACGTTGAAGCCCGTGCCGGCGTTGCGCGCGCGCACCTGCAGGTGCACCTTGCCGGACGCGTCCTTCACCACCTCCGCGTCCGCGGGCGCACCGGAGGCCGCCACGACCTTTGCAACTTCAGACAACGGCGTCCCGTCCGTGTACTTCACCGTCCACGTCCGGCTGCCCTCGGAGAGCGTCAGCGTGCCGCCCTTCACGGGGGAAGCGTCACTCTCGAATGCCTCGCCGTCGAAGACGGGGCCCTGGGCGAGCTTCACCACCTGCACCGCGTGCTTGCCGGCCACCGCGTCGCGGCCTACCTCGGCGTCGAAGCGTGAGGACGAGGAAGCCAACTGCGCGCGGCTGCCCTCGTTGGCAGGCACCAGCGAGAAGGACTCC
>JBDLRJ010000031.1:0-5819 GCA_039800145.1 Pseudomonadota bacterium
CACCGGCGAGGTGAAACTGGTGGGCTCCGGGGTCTTCAACAACGACCCGGCGAGCGGCACCAGCGGCACGCGCCGCACCCTGCGGTGGGAGGCCCTGCCCAACGGGAGGATGCCGAAGTGACGCACGGGCGTGGCCAGCCCCGCGGCATGAGCCTCGTGGAGACCCTGGTGGCGCTCGCGGTCGCCGCCATCGGGCTCACGGGGCTCGCCGCGCTCGTGCTCGCCTCCTCCACGGTGGTCAAGCGCAACTTCGCCATCACCCAGGCGCAGGCCGTGGCCCAGCGCGAGCTGGAGCGCATCGTGGCGCTGGGGTGCAACGACAACTGCGCCAACATCAAGCAGCTGGACGGCAACACCCGCAACCTCTACTGGAGCGCGAGTGGTGACCTGACGGAAACCGCCCCGGCCACCGGGGCCAGCAACCCCATCAAGATGGAGTTCCACGTGGCGGTGGACGTGGACCCTCCCTACGAGGGGACCGAGCGCGGCGTCCCCCGCCTGGACCGGCCCCTGGACGGGACGGACTCCGTGGTGGGCAGCGCCACGGGCAGCATGGTCAACGTGCGCGTGACGGTCAGCTGGGCAGACACCGTCGGCAAGACGGCGGGCCGGACCCGCCAGGTGTTCGCCATGCAGACGAGGATGGCCCCCCCGTGAGGCCGGTGCGGCGCGGCGAGCGCGGCTTCAGCCTGCTGGAGTTGCTCATCGCGGCGGCGATCGGGCTCGTCGTCATTGCCGGCGCCATCGCGGGCGGCATGTACATGAACCAGCAGTCGCTGGACCAGCAGCAGCGCATGTTCGCGCAGCAGAGCGTGCGGGCCGCGCAGGATCTCATCTCGGACGAGATCCGCCGCGCGGGCGGCGGCTTCGGCAACGCGCAGCTGGTGACCGGCTCGGGCAAGCACTCCGCCATCACCGTCACCACCGACAACGACTTCTCGGGGGACGGCACCTTCTCGGCGCCCACCGGCACCTACGCGGACATGATCAGCGACTCGCTGACCACCATCACGGGGCTGGCGGACGGCACCATGGGGACCGACTGCTGCCAGTCCGGCACCAGCCAGTGCAGCGGCTGCTTCCTCCGCAGCGGCTCGGACGTGTGCGTGACGGACGGGGCCACGTCCGACATGCAGTTCACCCCCGTCATCTTCGCGAACGCGCGGACGCAGGTGTACTGCCTGCACCGCGTCACCTCCGTGATGGGCAGCACGCGGTTCAGCACGTCGGCCGGCTTCGGCATCACCAACGTGGACGCCAGCAGCCCCTGCGGCGACCAGTCCGCGTCCTTCTGGTGCAACCCCAACACCACGCTGCAGAAGGCCGGCGGGGCCACCTTCCGCGTCAACTGGACGGACCAGCGCCCGCGCCTGCAGATGGACCCGGACGGACTCAACACCGCGAAGGACTTCATCGACATCCTCTGGGACGTGGAGCAGATGAGCTTCCGCTTCGGGCTGGAGAACCTGGCCAATCCCGGCACCATCGTCTGGTTCCCCGAGACGGGCACCACGCGGCTCCCCCTGGACCAGTGCCCGAAGGATCCTTCCCGTTGCCCCGTCCCCGGCGGGACCAACACGGACGACGCGGGGCTCACGCTCCTCGAGCAGCTGCAGCGGCGCACCCGCCTGGTGGAGGTGCGGCTGGTGGTCCGCTCTCCGCAGGTGGACCGCAACCTGGTCTCCCGGGACGGCAACGGGTTCCGGCTGGACTCGGACGGCTACCCGAGGGACGGCTACTCGCGCCGCAACTACACGTTCCAGGTGGCCCCGAGGAACCTGCGCCTGGTGGGGACCTTCTGATGCGGCGTGCGCGCGGCTTCACGCTCCTGGAGTTGATGGTCGCCGTGGGCGTGCTCGGCATCCTCGCCAGCCTGTCGGTGGACTACTTCGCCAAGCTGGCCAACCGGAACAAGCAGGTGGGCTCGGTCCGGGACATCTACGTCTACCTGCTCGAGGCGCGCGGCCAGGCCCGCGTGGGCAACCAGCCGGTCCGCATGGACCTGCAGACCGGCCAGCGCAACGGCATCCTGGCCAGCACCCTGCGCTGGGGCCGCCTGCCGTGCGACGACACCTGGGGCCGCAACTGCCCCACCTCCAGCTGCGGCCGTGGAACGAAGTGCGGGTCCGGCTGTGAATGCTCCAAGGAGGGCGAGGAGCTCGTCATCCCCGCGCAGGTCAGCTTCGAGAACCTGGACGGCCTGTGCTTCGTGGGCGCCACCGGCCAGACGCGGGACAGCAACTGCAACCCCGGTGACACCGCCGTGGGCTTCGTCAAGCTGACGCTCGTGGACCAGCCCATGCCCTACGTCATCGTCTTCGATCCGCTGACCGGCCTGGGCCGCCTCGTGGACTGCACCAAGCCCAAGTCGGAGCGCCCCGAGAGCGTGGTGGGCGGCACGGACCGCTGCAACTGAGTGTCGGGTGCAGGACATGGGACGGCCTTGCAACCGGTCCACCCGTTGAGGTGAACCGCCGGCCAGCCCACACTGGGCGCCCATGTCTCCCCCGAGCCCCCCCTCCCCGCTGCGCGTTGGCCTGCTCGAGGATCGCCAGCTCGTGCGCGACGGGCTCGTCTCGGCGCTCTGGGCCGAGGGCATCCAGGTCACGGTGGCGGCGCGGATCGCCGAGCCCTTCCAGCAGGTGCTGACGTGGGTGCACCCGGACGTGGTGCTGCTGGGGGCCGGTACGCCGGCGGGGTTGATCGGCTGGGTGAAGGAGCGCCTCCCCGCGTGTCACACGGTGGTGCTCGGGGACGGCCCGCGGACGCTCGGGGCCGAGGACGCGGACTGCCGGGATGCGTGCGCCTGGGTGTCCACCCGCAGCACCTCGCCGGGCTGGCTCGTGGAGGTGCTGGAGGCGGTGCGGGACGGCTGGCGCGTCTTCCCCGTCGAGGGCGGTGAACTGCACACCGGTCCGCTCGCGAGCCTCTCTGTGCGCGAGCACGAGGTGCTCCGCTACGTCGCCGGGGGCGCGGACAACCTGAAAATTGCCGCGTGCCTCGGCATCACCGAGCGCACCATCCGCGCCCACGTCTCATCGCTGTACCTCAAGCTCGGCGGCGAGAACCGGGCCCAGCTGGCGCTCCGCGGGCGGGAGCTCGGCGTCCGTCCTGCCATGGACGTTTGAGCCGCACCGGGGATCTCTCCCGCCGCGTCGCCCGCGGGCGTACACGCTCCAGCTGGACGGGGGGCGCTCCTTGCGCACCTTCGACAGGGAGGCCTCGGGGCATGCTGGACGAACGCGCGCTCGCGCACGATCTCAAGGCTCCGCTGTGCACGCTGCGCCTGCACGCGGAGGCGGCACGGCGCGCGAGCCGCGGGGCCGGCGGCGGCGAGCAGGCATTGCACCACCTGGACGCGCTGCTCGAGCAGGTGGCCTGGATGGCGGAGGTGCTGGACGCGCGCCTGGGCGCCGAGCGCGCCGAGGCCGTGGTGGAGGTGCACGAGTTCGTCCAGCGCGCGGTGGCCCGGCTCCGCCCGCTCGCCGAGGCGCAGCAGGTCCGCGTGCTCCCCGTGTGCCACGTCCCCGGCCGCGTCCGCATCCAGCCCGCGCTCGCCGGCCGCGCGCTGTCCAACCTGCTCGTCAACGCGCTCGAGCACGGCCCCGCGCGGGGCACCATCTGGGTGGAGGTGGAGAAGGACCGCGGCCCCTGGATGCGGCTGCGCGTCCGGGACGAGGGGACGCCGCTCGAGCCTCACCGGGCCGAGGCGATCCTGCGGCCGGGCGTGCGCGGGCCGCACAGCCGCGGGCAGGGGCTGGGGCTCGCCATCGCCGCGCGCGCGGTGGGCGCCCACGGGGGCAGGCTGTGGGTGGAGCCGGGCGTGGCGGGCGGCAACGCCTTCGCCTTCACGCTGCCGCAGGCGTGAGGGCGTCCCGCACCCGCGCCAGCGCGTCCAGGCAGCCCTGGAGGGACGGGGTGCGGTTGAGCTCCGCGCGCAGCTCCGTCCCGCCCGGCACCGGGGCGAGGTACCCGGCGTAGTGGCGCCGCGTGCAGTCCACGCCGTTGCGCTCGCCGCGGAAGGCCACGTTCTGCCGGAGGTGCTCTGCAAGAAAGTCCAACCGCTCCGTGGCGGACGGCGGCGGCAGGGCAGGGTGGCCGTCCAGCAGCGCGCGGGCCTCGCGGAAAATCCAGGGATGCGCCAGGGCGCCGCGCCCCACCATCACCGCCGCGCAGCCGGTCTGCCCGAGGGCCCGGACCGCGTCCTCGCCGGTGCGCACGTCCCCGTTCACCACCACCGGGATGCGCACCACGGCCTGGGCCTTCGCTGCCCACGTCCAGTCGGCGTTCCCGTCGTGGCGCATCTGCGCGGTGCGGCAGTGGACGGTGAGGGCAGAGACGCCCACGTCCTCCAGCCGCCGCGCCAGGTCCACGATGGGCATCTCGGACTCCGGCCCCCACCCGATGCGCGTCTTCACCGTCACCGGGAGCGACACGCTCTTCACCACGCGCGCGGCCATCTCCACCATCTTCGGGGGATCCCTCAGCCACGCAGAGCCCGCGCCGCGGCCGACGATTTTAGGCACCCAGCAGCCGCAGTTGATGTCGATGAAGGCCGGGGCCGCCTCCTCCGCCACGGCCGCCGCCTCGCACAGCGTGTCCGGGTTGGCCCCGTACACCTGGATGGCGGTGGGCGTGTCCCCGGGCGGGAGCGTCACCTTGCGGCGGCTCTTGCGGTCCCCCTTCAGCAGGGACTCCACGTTGACGAACTCCGTGTAGCAGAGCCCAGCGCCCACGGTGCGGCACAGGCGCCGGAACACCTCGTCCGTCACGTCCTCCATGGGAGCGAGCAGCACCGGCCGCCCGGAGAAGAGCGACTGGAAGGGGCTGCTCACCGCTGGGACGTGGGGCGCTGCACGTACACGGTGGCCACCGCGTAGCTGCAGCTCTCGCTGCCGGACAGCACGGTGGTGCGGTCCGACGACCAGGTGGCGCCGAGGAAGCTGGTGACGGTGACGGTGCGGGGATCCGCGGAGATGCTGTTCACGGTACAGCCATGTTGCGCCAGCCCCGGCACCCGTCCAGTTTCTGGCCGCGCGTGCGGGCTCACGGCTTCGGCGGGAAGCGCCCCAGCAGCTCCTCCACCGCGTCCCGCACCTTCTGCTCGAACTTGAGCGAGCCGGTGTCCACCGGCCCCTCGGCCGTGCCCCGCCAGGCGAGCGTCCCGCTCTTGCTGTCCACCATGTCCAGCACCAGGCGCCCCTTCTCGGTGGCGGTGACGGTGGTGGTGCCCATGCCTCCCACGTACCAGGGGTCCACCCACGGCCCCCACGGGTAGGCCCCGCCCAGCTGCGTCACCTGCAGCTCCGGGGAGATGGAGCCGTGCCACGCCACGCGGAAGTCCGGCTCGGTGCCCGGCGGGGCGGGCCGAAAGCCCCGGCGCTCGAGCTGCGCCTGCACCTCCGAGCGCAGCACGCCGCGGAGCAGGGGGCCGCCCGTCTCGCCCGCACCGCCCGTGGCCGCCCCCTCCTGCGGCGCGCCGTACCAGGCCCACGTGCGCCAGGCGTGCATCCGGGGCACCTCGGCCGCGTCGAACTCGGCGCGCACGCGGAACGGGGCGCAGGCGGACAGCAGCAGCATCAGGAGGGACAGGACGCGTCGAGCCATGGCGCCCGGGAAGCTGCGCATGGGTTTCTGCGGGGGTGAAGCCGTACCGCGGGGCAGGGGCTTTCGCCGGGAGCGAGGCTGTGCTTTAGCCCCGCCCCATGTCACGACCGCAACCGAAGCTGGTGAAGGCGGAGAAGT
The DNA here is from genome assembly GCA_039800145.1 of Pseudomonadota bacterium. Classification (GTDB taxonomy): domain Bacteria; phylum Myxococcota; class Myxococcia; order Myxococcales; family Myxococcaceae; genus VGRA01. The sequence continues at coordinate 5,746 of JBDLRJ010000031.1, forward strand.
CCGGGGAGCTGCCCCTGGACCGCGCGCTGCTCGTGCGCATGCACGAGCTCATGGTGAAGAGCCGCGTCCTCGAG
>JBDLRJ010000032.1:0-2641 GCA_039800145.1 Pseudomonadota bacterium
CCATGGACGGCGGCCACAAGTCCGTGGGCACGGGGCTGGCGGACTACGAGTCGCTGCGCGCGCACCACAACGCCCGCACCATCCGCGAGACCGAGAGCTACATGGAGCCCAAGCGCTCCGCACTCCACAAGTCCGTGGAGCGCATCGGCCGCGTGGTGGACAAGAACCTCAAGGTCTTCCACATCGAGACCGTCCTGAACAACCGCATGTTCGACGGGCCGGTGGAGTTCCTCATGAAGAGGGAGGAGGACTACACCGAGTTCGACCGGATGAAGTTCCAGGGCATGAAGTACGCCCTCTCCAAGATGCCGCGCGCGGCCAAGCGGAAGCTCTTCTTCGGCATCCCCGCGGCCTATGACGTCATCGGCGTCTTCGCGGGGGCCACCGAGCCCACGCACGACAAGACGCTGGAGCTCTCCTGGAAGCAGTACTCGGTGCCGGTGGAGGGCCAGGCGGACATCGTCATCTTCGGCGTGCCGTACGTCTCCCCGTACAACGTGAACAGCATCATGAACCCGCTGCTCCTGCAGGTGATGGGGCTCGGGTACCTGTTCAACCTCAACCGGGGCGTGCCGCTCGTGAAGAAGGGCGGCGTCATCATCCTCACCCACCCGGCGTACGACGAGTTCGACCCGGAGCACCACCCCAGCTACATCGAGTTCTTCAACCGGCTGCTCCCGGAGACGCGGGACGCCATGGTGCTCGAGCACAAGTACGAGCGCGAGTTCGCGAAGAACCCGAGCTACGTGCACCTGTACCGCAAGGGCAACGCCTACCACGGCGCCCACCCCTTCTACATGTGGTACTGGGGCGAGAACGGCCGCCAGCACGTGGGCAAGGTCATCGTCGCCGGCGCGGAGAACAACCACGTGCCGGAGCTCATGGGCTGGGAGCGCACCGACACGCTCTCCGAGGCCATCGACCAGGCGCGCGGCTTCATGGGGCGCTCGGCCAGCATCTCGCTCGTGAAGATCCCGCCCATCCTGCAGGTGGACGTGCGCTGAGGCGTCAACGTGCAGGTGGCCTCGGCGCAGGCCACGCCACCAGCACCACCGCGCACAGCACCACGGCCGCCCCCGCCCACGCGGCGGGAGCGAGCCGCTCGCCCCCCAGCACGCCGCCCAGGAGCAGCGCCACCGCCGGGTTCACGTACGCGTAGCTGGTGGCGAGCGCCGGCCGCACCGTGCGCAGCAGGTACTGGTACGCGCTGTAGGCCACGAGCGAGCCGAAGAGGGCGAGGAACAGCAGCGAACCCCACGCCTTCGCCGACGGGGCGTGCGCGGGCACTCCGTGCACGAGCGGGGCTGCGCACAGCAGCAGGAGCCCCGCACTCAGCATCTGCAGCGCGCTCGCCATGGCCCCCTTCGGCAGCGGCAGGCGCTTCCCCCACACCGAGCCGAAGGCCCACGCAGCCGGGGACACGACGAGGGCGACTGCGCCCGGCACGCTCGCGCGCAGGTCCCCTTCCAGGTTGAGCAGCACCACGCCGAACGCCCCCAGCCCCATCCCCGCCCACTCCCTTCGCCCCGGCCACTGGCCGAAGAGCCCGGAGAAGAGCGCCGCCCACAGCGGCATGGCGGACACCATCACGGCGGCGAGCGAGGAGGCCACCGTCTGCTCGGCGAAGGCGACGAGCCCGTTGCCGCAGGCGAGCAGCAGGAAGCCCGTGGCGGCAGACGCCCCCCACTCCGCGCGCGTGGGCCAGCCCGCGCCCCGCAGCCGCAGCCACGTGAAGAGCACCGTGCCTGCGAGCGTGAAGCGCACCGCCCCCATCCACAGCGGCGGGAAGCCCTCCAGCGCCCAGCGCATCACCAGGTAGGTGGAGCCCCACACCACGTACAGCGAGGCGAGCGCGGCGACGACGCGGGGGCGGGAGGAGGCATCCACGGGACGGGGCCAGTACCCCGCCTGCCGAGGGGGCGTCCACATCTGGACAGCCCCCCGCCCCGCCCGCTAGCGGCTGCAGCTGTCCCGATGGCCACCACCGCGCCCTCGCTGCCCCCCCTGGACGTCACCGCCACCCTCACCGGAAAGCGCATCCTGTTCGCAGGCGTCACCGGCTTCGTGGGCAAGGTGTCCCTGTCCATGCTGCTGCACCGCTACGGCGAGGTGCTCGGGCACCTGTACATCTCGGTGCGCCGCGGCAATGCCCCGTCCGCCGAGCGGCGCTTCTACGACAAGGTCGCAACGAGCGAGCCCTTCGAGCCGCTGCGCGAGCGCCACGGCGGGCAGGAGGGCATGGACGCGTGGCTCCGGCAGCGCGTGACGGTGTTGGACGGGGACATCACGGATCCGCTCCTCGGCATGGACGAGGCCGCCGTCGAGAAGCTCAAGGGCAACGTCCACGCGGTCATCAACTGCGCGGGCCTGGTCTCCTTCAACCCGTCCGTGGAGCTGTCGCTGGAGATCAACACGAACGGCGTGCGCCACCTGGTGGACCTCTGCCAGCGCGTGGGCGCCCCGCTCGTGCACATGTCCACGGCCTTCGTCGCCGGCAACCGCTCGGGCCTCGTGTTCGAGGACGACGAGGTGGTGGGCTACTTCCCGAAGAAGGGGGAGCTGGACGGCCGGGACTTCTCGCTCGAGCAGGAGGAGAAGGACATCGCGAAGCTCGTGGCCCGCACGCGCGAGCGCGCGGAAG
>JBDLRJ010000033.1:0-2779 GCA_039800145.1 Pseudomonadota bacterium
GGCGGCGCGCTGGTCCACGCGGCTGTCGGTCCGTCCGCGGACCGGGGCCAGGTTGTAGACGAGCCCCACCCGCGACGAGCTGCCGTCCCCGTCCGCGTCCGCCGTGTCCGCGGCCTTCACCGCGTCGTACATCCGCGCGTGGCCTTCGATCATCGCCAGCGTCACCGCCTTGAAGGCCTCGAACTGCAGGGACACCGCGGGCGGGTTTGCGCGGTCCTTGCCCGGCTGCACGTAGCCGGGGAGCGAGAGCGCGAGCGGCTCGTTCAGCGTGGCCCACTCGTCCACCTCGCCGCCGAACTCGCGTGCCGCGAACGCGGCGAACTTGGAGATCTCCCGGACGGTCCGCTCCTTGTCCAGCCATCCCCGCTCCGTGCACGCCGAGAGATCCGCGTTGCACCCCACCGCGTCGTGGATCCACGTGGGCAGCGTGTAGTGGTGCAGCGTCACGAACGGCTTGATGCCGCGCGCCTTCAGCTCCGCGAAGATCGCGTGGTACGTGGCGAGCGCCTCGGGGTTGGCCGCGGCCTTCAGCGCCTCGTACCCCTCGATCCCGTCCGTCGCCGTGGGGAAGACGCGGCTCCACTCCACGGACATCCGGAACCCCTCGAGGCCGATCTCCTCCTTCGCACGCCGGAGGTCCTCCGGGTACAGCTCCCAGAAGCCGGGCCCCTTCGACGGGGCATCCCCCACCATGTACGACTGGGAGAGGAACCGCTCCCCCGTGATGAAGGCGTACCAGTCGCTCGCGCGGTCCTCGCAGCGCTCCGGGGGCAAGGTGGGGCAGCCCATGTCCACCTGGAACCCTGCCACGGCGGCCCCCCAGGTGAAGTCCGCCGGGAAGGGAGGCGGCTCCTTCGGCATGCACCCCAGGAGAGCCAGGCCCAGCGTCGCTCCAACGGTTCGTCCCCACGTGCTCATGCGTTTCCTCCGTCAGCGGATCATGCCGAGGGCGCAGCGCCCCCGCCCTGCGAATTTCCTCCCCCACCGCCACCGCCGCCCCGCCGGCGGCGACGACGCCGCCTGCCCCGCCCCTCGCCAGCCCCCGGCGCGCCGGGGGCAGCAGCCTCGGGAGCCCCGCCGGCCTTCCACCGCTCGAGCGCCTCCCGGTGCTGTCCCGTGGCCTCCACGGACATCTCGAAGACGTGGAGCGCCTCGGCGAAGAGCGGGTGGCGCCGGAAGCTCGCGAGCGAGCCCCTCCGCCGGCGCTGGCCGGACAGCGTGCGCTGCGCGAAGAGGATCATCCGGCAGCGCTCGGCAATGCGCCGCGGCAGGCGCGCCGTCCGCACCAGCTCCGCGAGCAGCTCTTCCACCGCGCGCGCCACCTGGGGCCGGCCCTCCCCGCCCTGCCCCTCGTCCTCCGGGGCGCTCTCGCACAGCGGCTGCAGCAGCACCGCGAGCAGCACCGCGTCTTCGAATGAGGCGCCCGCCTTCACCCGCGCGTCCAGCGCCCGCGCGTGGGCGTAGAACACGCGCTCCACGTCCGGGCCGCCGCGCTTCAGGAACTCGTCCACGGGCGGCATCAACACCTTGAGCGCATCCAGCGCCGAGATGAGCTTGAGCGACGGCTCGGAGATGCCGCCGCGAAGCAGCCGGAAGGTGTCCTCGAGCAGGCGCGGCGGGGCGCAGCGCGGGAGATCCTCCACCGCCCCCTCCATGGCCGCGTAGGTGCGCGGATCGATGTCGAAGCCGAGCTTGGCGGCGAACCGCACGCCGCGGATGAGCCGGACGGGATCCTCGCGCAGGCGCACCTCCGGGTCCCCGATGGTGCGGATGACCTGCCGCTCCAGGTCCCGGCGGCCCCGCACGAAGTCGATCACCTTGCCCGCGGCCGTGTCGTAGAACAGCGCGTTGACCGTGAAGTCCCGGCGCCGCGCGTCCTCTTCGGCGGTCCCGAAGACGTTGTCCGTGGTGATGAGGAGATCCGCGCCCGGCTCGGCCTGTTCCACCTCGGCCGCGGTCTCCGCGTTGGACGCCTCCGTGTCCGGCAGCCCCTCGCCGGGGTTCCGGCGGAACGTGGAGACCTCGATGATCTTCCCGCCCTTGAAGTACACGTGCGCGAGCCGGAAGCGCCGGCCGATGAGGCGGCAGTTGCGGAAGGTGTCCCGCACCTCGTCCGGCGTGGCGGACGTTGCCACGTCGAAGTCCTTGGGCTTGAGCCCCACCAGGAGATCTCTCACGCATCCGCCCACGAAGTAGGCCTCGAACCCACGCGAGCGCAGCCGGTGAACCACCTTCACGGCGTCCGGGTCCAGCAGCCGCGGATCGATCTCGGCGGGCTCTCCCGAGTCCGTCTTCCCTTCCAGCTCCGGCAGCGGCTCGGGCGGCTCCTCCACGAGGATCTCGGGCGGCCGCTCCCCCGTGTCTCCCACCGCCAGCGCCTCGCCCGGCTCCTCCACGAGCGGCCCGCCGAAGTCGGCCACGTCCAAGCCCGCCACCTCCGCCCCCGGCTCCGCGGCGTCCTCCTCCTCCTCCTCCTCGTCCTCTCCGCCCTCCGCGTCCAGCCCCGGGTCTACCGGTCCAACGGCCTCCACCGCGGGCTGCGGGTCGCTCTCCAGCGGTTGCGTGGGGGGAATTCCAGGGGTCTCGGGGGGCACGGCGTTCCACTCCTTGCAGGGACGTTCCGCCCGGGACCTGCCGGCGCCACCGTTGGCGCCAGGGGGCACCCCGGGGCGGGACGGTGCATAGCCGATCTCCCCTGCCCCCGGCTACGGCTGCCGCCGGCCCTTGTGGTTGCGCGGCAGCGCGTCCGCGAGGAGCGCGAGGTAGTCCACCTGCACGG
>JBDLRJ010000034.1:0-8096 GCA_039800145.1 Pseudomonadota bacterium
TGACCGGTCGGCGCCATGGGGGATGTCTCCTGGGTCCAGCGGAAAAAAGCGGCGCATCCTTGGCAGGTTCCGCCGGGGATTCAAGGACTTTGGGCGCAGTGCGTCAGTCCGGCTTCTGCAAGAGATTCCGCAGGGCCACCCGGTCCACCTTCCCCCCGGCGTTCCGGGGGAGCCCCGGCACCACTTTCCAGCGCCTCGGCACCTTGTAGCCGGCGAGGTGGGCGCGGCAGTGCTGCTCGAGCAGGGCGGGCGTCACCCCCGCGGTGGACACCACCGCGGCCGCCACGCGCTGGCCCCACTCCTCGTCCGGGACGCCGCTCACCGCCGCGTCCTCCACGCCGGGGAGGGACAGGATCACCGCCTCCACCTCCGCCGGGTAGACGTTCTCCCCGCCGGTCAACACCAGGTCCGTGCGCCGCGCGTGCACCACCACGCGCCCGCTGCCGTCCAGCTCCCCGAGGTCCCCCGTGCGGAGCCAGCCGTCCGCGGTGAAGGCGCGGGCGTTGGCCGCGGCGTCCCCGGCATACCCCCGCATCACCGTGGGCCCCCGCACCTGGAGCTCGCCGTCCACCACGCGCACCTCCGTCCCGGCGAGTGGCCGTCCTGACGACATCCCGTCCGCCTCGCCTGGCCGCTCGGTGGCGACCTGGGAGCAGGCCTCCGTCAGTCCGTACGTCTGCAGCACCGGCCAGCCCCGGGCGCGCGCCTCCGCGAGGAGTCCGAGCGGGCTCGGGCCGCCGCCCACCAGCACCGCGCGCAGCGTGGCGGGAGCACGCCCCGCGTGGACCTGGAGCAGCCGGCGGAGCCCGGTGGGCACCACCGACAGGTGCGTCACGCGTTCCCGCTCGAGCGCCGCCGCCACCTGCACGGGCTCGAACCCGTCCTGCAGCACCACGCGCGCCCCGTACTCCGCGGCGCGCGTCAGCAGGGCCAGCCCACCCACGTGGAACAGCGGCAGGCACCCCAGCCACGCCTGCCCGGGCTCACTTCCGAGGTTCAGCGCGGAGGCGCGTGCCGAGGCCGAGAAGTTCCCCCCCGTGAGCTCGACCACCCGCGACACGCCGGTCGTCCCCGAGGTGAAGAGCCATGCACGTCCCGCCCCGTCGTCCACCTCGGCGGGGCACGGCTCGAAGTCTCCGGGCGCCTCCGCGAAGGACTCCAGGTTCACGCCACGCGCGACCCGTCCCTCGAGTCCGCCCTCCACGAGGACGAGCGCGGGTGCAACCCTGTTCAACGCCGAGTCAAACTCCCCCGCCGTCCAGCGGACGTTGAGCGGAACGAGCACTGCACGGGTCCGGGCAGCCGCGTGCAGCAGCCACACCCACTCCGCGCGGTTGTGGGACAGCACCGCCACGCGCGCACCGTCGCGCACGCCCGCGGCGAGGAGCCGGGCCGCCCACCGGGACACGTGGACGTCGACCTCGGCCCAGGTGAAGCGCCGTCCGCCCGCCACGAGCGCCGGGGCCTCGGGCCGCGTCAGCGCCTGGGTGCGAACGGGACACGGTCTCACCCGAACACCTCGGGCGGGAGGCCGAGGCCCGGCGTGTCCGGGAGACGAATGACGCCCTTGACGGGATCCAGCGGCGAGGCGGATCCCACGATCAACGCGCCCGTGTTGAGCCCGTGCGCGTGGCCGGTGCGTGCGAGCGCGGAGGCGAGGTGCGCCGCGCCCGCCCGGGCGATGGGCCCTTCGTACCCCGCGGTGACGTACGCTGCCCGGCCCTTCTTCGCGAGCGCGAGCGCTGGGAGGATCCCGCCGAGCAACGAGGGCTTCATCACCAGGACGTCCGCCTCCCGCGCGAGCGTCTCCCGCGCCGCGGCGTCCACGAGCCCCTCGTCCGCCCCCACCGGGATGATCCGCATCCGGGCCACCTCGCCGAGCGCCTGGGGATCCCGCACGGGCGTGGGCTGCTCGCAGAGCTCCACGCCGAGCGGCTGGAACGCGCGCAGCGATTCCCCGGCGCTCGGGACGTCCCACGCGCCGTTGGCATCCAGGCGGATCTTCACGGAGGCGCCCGCCCCCTCTCGCACTGCGGAGATCCGAGCCAGGTCTCCCGCGAGCCCGCGGAGGCCCACCTTCACCTTCAGCGTCTTGAAGCCCTGGGACACCCAGTGCGCTGCCTCGTCCCGGAGCGCCTCCGGTTCATCGGAGACGAGCAGCGCGTTGACCTCCACCTCGCGCGCCGCCCCCGGGGACAGCAGCTTGCGGAGCGGCAGCCCCATCCTCCGCGCCACCCAGTCGAGCAGCGCCTGCTCCACGGCGAAGCGCGCGCTCGGCGCAGAGCGGATGCCCGGTACCCGCTCGAAGAGCCGGTCGACGTCCCCTGCCCCGGTCGGGGGCCGGGTGATCTGACGCGCCGCCTCCTGCAGCAGGGCACGCGCCTGGCGGGGCTCCTCGCCCCCGAACTCCACCAGCGGAGAGGCCTCGCCGAGGCCCACCACGCCCTCGTGCTCCACGCGCACCAGCACGGCCTCTCGCCGGGACACCGTCGCCGCCGCGGTGGCCACCGGCGAGCGCAGCGTCCAAGCCACGTCGCGGAAGGTCCACTTCACAGGAGCAGTCCCCCGCAGAAGAGGAGACCGAAGACGAGCTGCAGCTTCGCCGTGCCGTGGAGCGCCGTGTTCAGGACGGCGCCCTCGGCGGTCAACACGGTGCGCAGGGGCCCCAGTGCCGCGGGGATCGCGAGCCACGAGAGGAGGACGCCCTTCCCTCCCCACCCGAGCAGTCCCTTTCCCGACACACCGAGCAGCCCCGGCCCGCGGAGCTCCAGCGCCGCGAGCACGAGCGGAACGAGGAAGGACGCCGCGAGCAGCACGCCGTACTCGGCGCGCGCGAAGGAACGTCCGAACCGGACCGCGAGCGTCCGCTTCCCCACCTTCACGTCCGTCGCCACGTCCCGCAGGTTGTTGACCACGATCAACGCGGTGCCGATGGCCCCCACGGGCACCGCGCACCACGCTGCCACCGCCGTCACCTCGTGCGCCTGGACGTAGTACGTGCCGCACACCGCCACGAAGCCGAAGAACACCAGCACGAAGAGATCTCCGAGCCCGTTGTAACCGAGGGGAAAGGGCCCCCCGGTGTAGGCGTAACCGGAGGCCACCGAGGCAACGCCGATGGCGACGATGGGCCACCCGCCCACCCACGCGAGGTAGAGCCCCACGGCCACCGCGAGCGCGAAGCTGACGACCGCGCCGCCGAGCACCTTGCCCGGCGGGATGAGCCCCGCCTGGGTCACGCGCTGGGGACCCACGCGCTCCGCGGTGTCCGCGCCCTTCTTGAAGTCGTAGTAGTCGTTGGTCAGGTTGGTCCCCACCTGGATGAGCAGCGCGCCGGCCAGGGCGGCAAGGGCCGGGAGCGGCTGCGCGCGTCCTTCACGCGCGGCGAGCGCGGTCCCCACGAGGACAGGAACGAGGCCCGCGGTCAGCGTCTTCGGTCGCGCGGCCTGCAGCCACACCTTCAACGGGATGGAGTTGGGAGCCATGGAGGAACTCAGTCGAGAAAGCCCCGGACCTCCGAGGCCCACGCCTGCGGCACCTCGAGGTGGGGAACGTGGAACGCGCCCGGCAGCAGGCGCAGCCTGGCGTCGGGGAGCCGGTCCGCCATGGCCCGGGCAAGGCGTGTGAACTTCTCGTCCCGGAGCCCCGCGAGGACGAGCACCGGGGGTCGAACCTGGCCGAGCCTCGCCCATTGGCTGGGCTGGACGCCGGTCCCGAGCGAGCGCAGTGCCCACGCGAGCCCGTCGGTCGACTGCCCGGTGCGGCGGTCGCGCAGCTGCGCCTGGGCCTCGGCCGGCAGGGCCCGCAGGCCGGCGAACAGGGGCAGCTGCTCCCACCGGCGGATGAAGGCGTCGACGCCCTCGCGCTCGATCCCCCGCGCGAGCCGCTCGTCTGCGCGGCGGCGGTTGAGCCGCTGGCGCCTCGTGCGGAGTCCCGGCGAGCCGCTCTCGAGGACCAACCGGCGCACGCGGCCTGGGAAGCGCAGCGCGAACGCCAGCGCGAGCCGTGCGCCCATGCTGTACCCGAAGAGATCCACCTGGCCCTGTCCGGAACGCTCGAGCAGCGCCGCAAGTTCGTCCAACGCCTTGAAGAACCCTGCGCGCCCCGCCGTGGGAAGCTGCCGCCCTGCAGCCCCGTGACCCGGCAGGTCCGGCGTGATCAAGGTGCGGTCCCCGAGGAGAGGCGCCACCGCCTGGAAGGAGGAGCCACTGCCGGTGAAGCCGTGGAGCATGAGCAGCGGCAGGCCGCTCACGGCCCGCTCCCGAGCGCGTCCCTCACCGCCTGGAACCACGCCTGGTGCACCGAGACGTTCTCCGACCGGCCCGGCACACGCGCCTCCACGACGCGGACCCCGTCGAGCGGCGCGCGCACGGTGTCCGACAGCGGCGCCTCCTCCGTCACCCGTGCGTAGCCCGCGTGGAACTGGGACGCGAGCCCCTGGAACTCGAGCCCGTGAGCGGTCCCGAAATAGGGCTCGAAGGCTGCACCGGTCCCGGCCACCGGCAGGAAGCTGAAGATGCCCCCTCCGTCGTTGTTCACCACCACGATCCCCACCGGCACCTGGCACCGGTGGGCCGTGAGCAGCGCGCCCATGTCGTGGAGGAAGGCGAGATCTCCGACGAGCGCCCACGTGGGCCGCCCGCTGCCGGCCGCCACGCCGAGGGCCGTGGAGACGGTCCCCTCGATCCCGTTGGCGCCGCGGTTGGAATACACGTGCAGCGGCCGGCTCGTGGCCGCGGCGAACGCGTCCGCGTCCCGGATGGGCATGCTGCTCGCGAGCACCACGTTCGCCCCTGCGGGCAGCGCGCCGAACACCGCGCGTGCCACGCCGGGCTCGGAGAGCGCCGTCTCCCGCAGTCCGCCCAGGGTGGCACGCGCCTTCGCCTCCGCCTCCAGCCACGAGGCGGTCCACGCCGAGTCTCCGCGGCGGACCGACCGTGACAGGGCCCACGCGGCGGAGGTGCAATCCCCCAGCAGCAGGTCCGTCGCGGCGTGCGTCGGGTCCACCAGCGCCTCGTCGTCCGCGAACGAGATCACCCGCCCGGCACGCTCCACGAACGCGAGCGTGTTGCGAGCGGTGAGCCCCCCCCCGAAGCGAAGCACCAGGTCCGGGGCATGGGCCTCGGCGAACGCCGGCACCCGCCAGAGCGCGTCCAGGTGCGCCACGGCGCGCTCAGCTGCCGGGCCGAACCGCGCGTTCGAGACCGCTTCGGCGACCAGTGGGTAGCCCGTCGCACGCGACAACGCGGAGAGCGCCTCGGCCCACCCCTCGCTCGGGCGGTGCGGTCCCACGAGGATCACGCCCCGCGCGGACGCGTCGACCGCAGCCCGTACCGGCTCGAGCGCCCCCACGTCCAACACGCGCGGGGCGCGTTGGAGCCTCGGAGCCGACAAGGATTCCCGTGTCGTGGAGTGCTCGGGCTGGGCTGCGAGCGGTTCGCGGAACGGGAGGTTCACGTGGACGGGGCCCGCGGGACTGCCGAGCGCGGACGAGACAGCGCGAACGGCCGACGCCGCGAGGTGTCGAAACGCCGAGGGCACATCCTCCGGGGCGCCGAGTTCCAGGGACCACCGAGTGAACTGTCCGAAGAGCCCCGCCTGCGGGAGCGTCTGCGCTGCGCCCCAGCCCTGGAGCTCCCACGGCCGGTCCGCCGTCAGCACGATCAGCGGGACGTGCGAGAGCGAGGCCTCCATCACCGCGGGATACAGGTGCGCCCCAGCCGTGCCCGAGGTCACCACCACGAGCGCGGGCCGACCGGTGGCCATCCCCAGCCCCAGGGCGAAGAAGCCGGCGCTCCGCTCGTCGATCACCGACCAGCAGCGCAGCCCGGCGGCGCGTGCGCAGGCGAGCGCGAGCGGGGCCGAGCGGGAGCCCGGGCAGATCACCGCGTGTTCCACGCCCGCCTGGACGAGCGTGCGGATCCACGTGTCGGCCCACCGGGGGTTGAGCTCAGCCACGCGCCGCCTCCTCGAATGCCGCCTGCACGGTGGTCAGCTTGCGGGCCGTTTCCTCCCACTCGGCGATGGCCTCCGATCCCACCACCACGCCGGCCCCCGCGAAGGCGTGGACCCTGTCTCCCGTGACGAGCGCGGAGCGGAGCGCCACCCGGAGCTCCACGTGCCCCGGCTCCACGCAGCCGACCCCGCCCGCGAACCAGCCGCGCTCGAGCCCCTCGTGGTCCCGCAGGAAGGCCTGCGCCTCGTCGCGCGGTGCGCCGTTGACCGCCGGGGTCGGATGGAGCACGGGGACCAGGTCCGCCAGCGCGGAGACGGAGCGCAGCCGGGCACGGATGGGCGTCCGCAGGTGGACGACGTTGGGCAGCGTCACCACCTCGGGCTCCGCGGGGATGTCCACCCCGTCCGCGTGGGCTGCCAGCGCTGCGCGGATCGCCTCGACGACCACCTGGTGTTCGCGGCGATCCTTCCCGGAACCCAGCAGCGCGTCCGCCGCGCCGGGCCGGGCCGTCCCTGCGAGGGCCTCGGTCTCCAACGCGAGCCCCCGGACGTGGCACAGCGTCTCCGGCGTTGCTCCCAGGAAAACCGCCGTTCCGTTCCGCACGAGGAAGGAACGCGCCCCGGGGTTCTCCCGCGCGAGCGCAGCGAACACCTCGGGGAGAGAGCCGCGGAACGGCGCCGTCACGGCGCGCGCGAGCACGACTTTCTCCAGTCGCCCCTCGCCGAGCACGCGGAGCGCCCGCGCGTGCAGGGAGATCCAGGCTGCCGGGTCGCCCGAGGGCCACGGGGGGACGAAGGTGGCGACCGCCGGGGCGGCAGGCGCCGATTCCCACGCCCGCCGGAGCTGCTCGGCCCGGTGCTCGGAACCGGGCGCCGCCGCCAGCGTCGCCCCGGTCGGGCCATAACGGAGCACCACCGAGGGGCGGATGAACCGAAGCAGGGGCCACCCACTCCAGGCCCCTTCGGGTGACCGCGCGAGGTCGAACGCCCAGCCGCCGAGCCACGGGCCGGAGCGCTCCGAGAGCACCCGTGCGAGTGCCGCCCGGACGTCCTGGGGGGCCCAGGCCACTCGCTCGTCCTCCACCCCCCACCCCAGGAGCCCGGCCTCCCCCCGTGCCCAGGCCACGTCCGGCACGGGCAGAGCGGCAAAGGGCACGCGCCCGCGCAGGGCGTGGTGCCCCTCGGGCAGGCGCGGGCTGGAATCAGAGGAGAGAGAGGCCATGAGCAACGCCCGTTGCTTCTAAGGCATGACGGCTATAGATGCACGGACGAGTTCAAGAGCGCTTGAACTGGACTCCCGAGGTCACCGGCACGTGAGCGGACGCAACGAGAACGAGGCAGCAGGCCGGACCGACGGAGGCCCCCGGAAGGTCTTGCGCGCGGAGAAACCCGCCGGGACCCGGGTCGTGGCCGGCGGTGTTGAGTTCGGAGGAGCGGGCTTCGTGGTGATGGCCGGCCCCTGCGCGGTGGAGGGCCAGGAGCAGACGCAGGCGGCGGCCGCCGCGGTGGCCCGCGCCGGGGCCCACGTGCTGCGGGGCGGGGTCTACAAGCCGCGCACCAGCCCCTACGCCTTCCAGGGGATGGGCGAGCCGGGCCTCCACATCCTCGCCGAGTGCGGACGCCGCCACGGGATGCCCATCGTCTCCGAGGTGATGGAGGTCTCCCAGCTCCCGCTGATGGCGGACGAGGTAGACATCCTCCAGGTGGGCGCACGCAACATGCAGAACTTCTCGCTGCTTCGGGCGCTCTCGGAGCTCCGCAAGCCGGTGCTGCTCAAGCGCGGGCTCTCCGCCACCCTCCAGGAGTGGCTGCTCGCCGCGGAGTACCTCGTGGCGGGCGGGAACGACCAGGTGATCCTCTGCGAGCGGGGGATCCGGACGTTCGAGACGGCCACGCGCAACACGCTGGATCTCTCCGCGGTGGCCTGGGCGAAGCGCGCGTCTCACCTGCCCGTGGTGGTGGACCCCTCGCACGCCACCGGGGACCGGGAGCTGGTCATCCCCATGTCGCTCGCGGCCGCGGCTGCGGGTGCTGACGGCCTGCTCGTGGAGGTTCACCCCACGCCGGAGAAGGCGCTGTGCGACGGCGCGCAGGCGCTGACCCCGGAGCGGTTCGCGGACTTGATGGCGCGGCTCCCGCCG
>JBDLRJ010000035.1:0-5270 GCA_039800145.1 Pseudomonadota bacterium
GCGCACGAACTCACGGACGCGCAGGGGCAGCTGCTCGGGCTCGTCCACCGGGACATCTCGCCGCACAACCTCATGGTGACCGGCGGCGGCCACGTGAAGCTCCTGGACTTCGGCATCGCCAAGGCCACGGAGATAGGGGTGGACACCACGCGCCCCGGCGCGCTCAAGGGCAAGGTCCACTACATGTCCCCGGAGTAGGTGCAGGCCCAGCGCCTGGACCGCCGCAGTGACGTGTTCGCGCTCGGCATCGTGGCGTGGGAGCTGCTCACGCTGAAGCGGCTCTTCAAGCGCGAGAGCGAGCTGGCCACCATGCAGGCCATCGCGGCAGGCGAAGCACCGCGCCCGGACCAGGTGCGCACGGACGTGCCCGCCGCGCTGTCCCTGGCCATCATGCAGGCGCTGCTCGTGGACCGCGAGCAGCGGTTCGCCGACGCGGACGGACTCCGGCGCGCGCTCGAGTCCGCGGCGGACGCGGCGGGCCTCCGCCACGGCACGGACGAGGTGGGCGAGTGGGTCCGCTCGGTGATGGGGGACCTGCTGCAGGCCCGCGCCCAGTCCCTGAAGGACGCCGTCGAGCGCGCGAAGAGCGGGGGCACCGGCGCCGGCACGCCCTACCCCCAGCGGACCGTCAGCGAGACGCTCCCGAGCTTCTCTGCCCCGGGCATCCCCTCGCCCGTCCAGGCCCCGGTGGAAGCCACCGCGGCCACCGCGGCCATGGACCCCGCGCAGCTGCCGGCACCGCCCCGCCCGCGCTGGCACCGGCTGCTGCTCGGGGGGCTCGTCTTCGCCGCAAGCCTCGGGGCCTCTGCGGCCTTCGTCCTCACGCGTCCACCGCCACTCGAGGGACCGCCGCTGAAGGTGGGCTGGCCGCCCACCGTGGACCGCGCGGTTCTCGCGGAGGACATCGAGCCGCTGAGACGCCACCTCGAGGAGCAGACGCTTCGGCCCGTGGAGTTCATCCACGCAGGCAGCTACCAGGAGCTCTCCCGCCAGCTGCTCGCCGGCGACGTGCACTTCGCCGCCCTGCCGCCCGCGCTGCTGGTGCGCACGGAGAGGGTGGAGCCGCGCATCACGCTGCTCGCCATGAAGCAGGTGGGCGGCAGCTCCGGGACGGACGGCGTGCTGGTGGCAGCCGACGGCGCCGGCATCACGTCCATGGCGGCACTGAAGGGGAAGACGCTGTGCGTCCCGGACCGGGACTCCACCACCGGCATGCTGCTGCCGCGCGTGGCGGCGAGGGCCGCGGGCATGGACCTGGAGAGAGAGGTCACCATCGCGGTGAGCGGCAACCACCTGCAGGTGATGCGGGACGTGCTCGGCGGCAGGTGCCAGGCGGGGGCCACCTACTCCGCCGCCCAGTCCAACGCGGTGAAGCAGGGCGTGGACGTCAGCGCGCTGCGGCAGGTGGCCATCACGGGCCACGCACCGCAGGACGGCGTGGTGGCGGGACCGACCGTGTCCACCGCGGACGCCGCGGGACTCCGGCAGGCGCTGCTCTCCTACCGCCCGCCCCGGGGGCAGGCCGGGAGCAAGGGGGGCATGGAGCGCATCTCCGGCTTCGTCACCGCCAGGGCCGAGGACTACGCCTCCATCCGCGCGCTCCTGGAACTCGAGGACGGGGCGAACTGAACGGCGCCGGGTGCGCCTGCTGCGACGTCCGTCCAGGGCTGTCACGCCGGCTCCGTCTCGCGGACGTCCCCGGTGCTCCAGGCACGACGCCCCGTTGGCTGGACGGAACGCCGTCGGGATGCCAGCGTGCGCTCGTCCATCGTTCGCGGAAACGCTTCCGGCAGGGAAGTGGGGAGGAATCAGGCCATGCGTCCGTTCCACGTCTCGGTGCTCTTCGTCGCTCTCGCGTTGGTGCCCGCGTGTTCCTCGGCGCCCGGTGGCGACCCGTGCACCGATTGCAGCGATGGGCTCGGCGGCTTCCAGATCTCGCTGCCGATCACGAGCGCCGACGTCGTCCGCGTCCGCGCCACGGTCACGGCAGTGGATCTCGCCGCGCCCATCGCGTCGGACCTCGCGCTCGGCGGAAGCCCCGTCACTGCGACCGGGACGATCCGCGACATCCCCGTCGGCACCGGCCGCACCATCACCGTCACGGCGTTCCCGGCCCTGCCCGGAACCGCCGAGGCGGCCGTCGTCATCTACCGCGGCGAGACGAGCGTCGACATCGTCGCGGGCCAGCTCGCTTCCGCCTCCGTGACGCTGCGCCCGGTCGTCGGCGACGTCGCGGTGTCGGCCTCCTTCCCTGCCGGCGACCTCGACGTCGCGGACGTCCACCACGTGTCGGTCGTCACCGAGGGGGCCCGCATCGCCGCGCCCGCGACGTTCTACCTGGCGCTCGCGAACGGGGTTGCCGCGGGTCTCGCCGAGAAGGTCCCCGTCGGCCTCGCGCGCAACGTGACGGTCCGCACCTTCCGCGCGGACGGCACGCCGCTGCACCGCGGCTCGGCGCAGGTCGACGTCGCCGAACAGAACTCGGCGGTCGCCGTCGTGCTCGAGAACATCACCGGCCTCGGGGGTGCAGGGCTCACCGGCAACTTCTGCCAGTCCTCGTGTTCGAACAAGGTGTGCGGCGACGACGGCTGCGGCGGTTCGTGCGGCGGCTGCATGCCCGGCGACATGTGCCACCTGGGAGCCTGCTCGCCCGCGTTCGGCGTCACGTCGGCCGCCGCGAAGGACGCCACCACGCTGGACGTCTCCTTCGCCGCCCCCCCGTCCCTCGCCGAGGCAGAGAGCGTCGCGAACTACTGCATCGCCACCGGGACCCCGGCGGCCTGCAACGGCGCCCTCGCCATCACCGGGGCCACGCTCTCGGGCAGCACCGTCACGCTCACCACCGCCGCGCAGGGCCCGAGCGCGCCCTATACCGTCTACGTCGTCGGCGTCACCCGTGCCTCCGACGGGGCTCCGCTCGTACGTGCCAGCGCGGCCTTCTCGGGCTTCAAGCCGTTCACCCTAGCGTCGGCCACCGCGAAGGGCCCGGCCTCGGTCCAGCTCACCTTCTCGGACGCCGTCGTCGCGACCGGCGCCGCCGTTGACCCGTCGGGCTACTGCATCGTCCTGCCGCCTGCCACCGACTGTTCCAACCCGGCCGTCCCGGTCGCCGCCGCGAGCCTCACGGGGCCCGCGGAGGTGGCCCTCGCCACTGGTCCACTGACGCCCAACGTCGGCTACCGCGTCCTTGTCACCGGCGACGTGCGGCGCGGCTCAGACACTGCGCCGCTCTCGACGCGCAGCGCCGACTTCGAGGGCTTCAACCTGCTCGTGAACGGCTCGTTCGAGGAGCAGACCGGCAGCACCCTCACCGGCTGGACCACCACCACCTCGGCGTCTGCGCCGCTCACCGCGAGCACCGGGCCCATCTCCGCCCAGCGCGGGGCCAACGTCGCGAGGTTTCCGTCACTCACCTCGAGCGCGAGCGGGCGAGAGGCGTCGTCCGGCTGCATCCAGGTGGGGGCGGGCGCCGTCACGGCGCGCGGCTGGCTCTACACGCCGCAGCCTGTCGCGAACACGCGGGCCTCCTTCAAGTTCTACTGGTTCACGGACGCAGCTTGCGCCACCGGCGCATCGACAGCGGCGAATACCCAGACCTCGGTCGGGCTGACGGCCTCGGCCACCTGGCAGGAGAACAGCTACACGCAGACCCCGCCCGCCGATGCCCAGTTCGTGAAATTCGCCATCCGGGCGAGCTTCGTCTCGGGGACCGGCGCGAGCACCGACGAGGTCTACTTCGACGACCTGTCGCTCTCGCAGTAGCCCCGTCTCTCGTCGAAGGCTGGACCGCGGGCCGTCCTACGCCGCCTCGACGAGGCAGGCGAAGCCCATGCCGCCGCCGATGCACATGGTGACGACCCCGTACTTCCCGCCCCGGCGCTTCAGCTCGCGCAGGATGGTGGCGATGAGCCGCGCGCCGGACACGCCGAGCGGGTGGCCCAGGGCAATGGCGCCGCCGTTGGGGTTCACCTTCTCCGGGTCGATGCCCAGCTCGCGCACGCAGTACAGCGACTGGGCGGCGAAGGCCTCGTTGAGCTCGAAGACGTCGATGTCCTTCACGGTGAGCTTGTTGCGCTCGAGCAGCTTCTTCACCGCGGGCACCGGGCCAATGCCCATGATGTCCGGGGGGACGCCTGCCACCGCGTAGTCCACGAACCAGCCGAGCGGCTTGTGCCCGAGCTGCTTCGCCTTCTCCTCGCTCATCAGCACGATGGCCGCGGCGCCGTCCGTGAGCGGCGAGGCGTTGCCGGCCGTCACGGTGCCCTTCGCGTTGAACGCGGGCTTGAGCTTCTGCAACCCCTCCAGCGTCGTCTCGGGACGGAGGATGGTGTCCTCGGTGACCGTCACCTCGTGCGCCACGCCCGCGTCGTCGAAGACGCGCGTGGTGACGGGGACGATCTCGTCCTTGAACTTCCCCTCCGCCCGCGCCTTCGCCGCGCGCTCCTGGCTGCGGGCGGCGAACTTGTCCTGCTCCTCGCGCGGGATGCCGAAGCGGGCGGCCACGTTCTCCGCGGTGGCGCCCATGGAGGTGTAGATCTCCGGGTGCTGCGCCATGACTTCCGGGTTGGCCGAGACCTTGTTCCCGCCCATGGGGATGTAGGTCATGGACTCGAGCCCGCCGGCCATTCCCACGCTGATGCGGCCGGCGCGGATGGCGTCCGCGATGTTGGCCGCGGACTGCGAGCCGGAGCTGCAGAAGCGGTTGATGGTCATGGCCGGCACCGTCTCCGGCAGCCCGCCGAGCATGGAGGCCACGCGGGCCACGTTCATGCCCTGCTCCGCTTCCGGCATGGCGCAGCCGAGGATGACGTCCTCGATGTCGGAAGCCTTCAGCCCCGGCACCGCCTTGACCGCGGCGGAGA
Source organism: Pseudomonadota bacterium (assembly GCA_039800145.1). GTDB lineage: Bacteria > Myxococcota > Myxococcia > Myxococcales > Myxococcaceae > VGRA01. The sequence goes on from JBDLRJ010000035.1 coordinate 4,863, forward strand.
TGGCCACGGCGCCCAGCGTGTCCGGCCGGGTGTCCTTGAACTCGCCCTTCAGCGCGCGGGTGAAGGGGGTGCGCACCGCGCTCGCAATTGCCACTCGGGTCGTCATGGGGATTCTCCTTACTAGTTACGAAGCGGCTTGCCGTTCAGAAGCATGTACTCGATGCGCGCCTGCGTCTTCTCCTCGCCGCAGAGCGAGAGGAAGGCCTCCTGCTCGAGCTCGAGCAGGTGCGCCTCGGTGACGGTGGACAGGGGGCTCGTGTCTCCGCCGGTGAGCACGGAGGCGAGCTTCTGGCCGATCTTCCGGTCGTGCTCGCTCACCTGCCCGTTGAGCTGCATGTCGTACAGCATCATGTCGATGGTGGCGTAGCCGCTCTTGCCGGAGAGCCGGAACTGCGTGGGCCGCGGCGG
>JBDLRJ010000036.1:0-3057 GCA_039800145.1 Pseudomonadota bacterium
CTGCACGTAGAGGAAGTCCAGCGTGAATTCCGTCTCGGTGTGGTTCACCATGGCGAGGTTGATGTACTGGCCGTTGGCCACCTCGTCGTCCATCTGCACCTGGAACTGCACCTCTTGCGGCTTGGGACCCTGGGACATGGTGGGCCGGGGAAATACCGCGGGGGCGCAGCCGTTGCTAGCCTCCACGGGAAGCCCCCGTGTCCCAGTCACCGTTCTCCCCGTTCGACTTGAAGCCGGAGACGCCCGCGAAGGGCGCGGTGCTGCTGCTGCACGGCTTCACCGGCTCGCCGTGGGACCTGCGGCCGCTGGGCGAGGGGCTCGCGCGCGCCGGCTACCGCGCCGTCTGCCCGCTGCTGCCCGGCCACGGCGAGGACGCGGGCGAGCTGCCCTCGTACACCGAGCAGCACTGGGAGGCGTCCGCCGAGGCGGCGCTGAGGCAGCTCTCGCTCGAGGAGAACGGCCCGGTGCACGTGGTGGGTTTCTCCATGGGGGCGCTGCTCGCCCTGGTGCTCGCGGCCAACCACCGCGCCCGCGTGCGCTCGCTCGCCCTGCTCGCCCCCGCGCTCCGGCTCGCGGATGCCCCGTCCGGGTGGCTGCGCCGCTTCCGCTTCCTTCCCTTCGAGCGCCTCCGTCCCTGGATGACCAAGGACTCCACCGACATCCGGGACCCCGCGGTCCGCGCGCTCGCGCCGCTCATGCCGCGTTGGCCGCTCGGGTGGATCCGCAACTTCTGGCGGCTGCAGGCCCGCGCGGAGGAGGTCGCTCCCGGCATCCGCGTCCCCGCGCTGCTGGTCGCCGCGGACCACGACGCCGTCGTCTCGCTCGAGGGGGTGCGCCTGCTCGCGGCCCGACTGCCCGCGGTGCGCAGGCTCGTGCGCCTGCCCCGCAGCGGACACGTCATCCCGAGGGACCTGGACGCCGCGCGGGCCGAGGCGGAGCTCCTCGCCTTCCTCTCGCGGGCTTGACCTCACCGCCATGGCGCCCCGTCCCCTGCCGCTGCTGCTCCTGCTCACCGCGTGCGGAGGTGAAGTTCCACGGCAGACCGTGAAGGACGTCCCGCTGGACACGCCGCTGCGCGGGGCCACGCCGGAGGAGGTGGCGCGCTTCCGCGAGGGAGACGCGCTGTTCGACGGGACGTTCCGCGCGCCGGACGGCCTCGGGCCGCTGTACGTGCGGGCCTCGTGCGGTGCGTGCCACCAGGTGGGCGCGCGCGGCCCCGGCGGCGTGCAGCACGTGGCCATGGCACAGGGTGAGCTGCCCTTCGGACACGCGGTGCGGCCCTTCACCGCGGGCGGGGCGGTGACGCCGGTGCTCGCGCCGGACGGGGGCACGGCGCAGGTGTCGCTCCGGCTCGGGCCGCCGCTGTTCGGCCGCGGGTACCTCGAGGCCGTGGAGGAGACGGAGTTTCTACGGCTCGAGGCGGCGCAGGCCAGCGGGACGGACGGGGTGAGTGGGCGCGTATCGCGCGTGACCTGGCAGTCGGAGCCGCACGAGCGTGCCGGGTACCCCACCTGGGCGCGCGGGACATCGGGGCTGGTGGGCCGCTTCGGGGTGAAGGCGCGCAGCGCCACGCTGGACGACTTCTCCGCCGACGCGCTGCAGGGCGACATGGGGCTCACCTCGCCGCTGCGGCCCGTGGAACTCCCCAACCCGGACGGGCTGAACGACGACGCCAAGCCGGGCGTGGACGTGACGTCGGGGCAGGTGGACCTGCTCGCCGACTACGCGCGGCTCGTGGAGATTCCTCCTCGCAGGAACGTTCAAGGTGGTGCCAAACTCTTCGAGACCACGGGCTGCGCGGCCTGCCACGTCCCCTCGCTGCGGACCCGGCCCGACTTCCCCATCCGCGCCCTCGCGGGCATCGAGGCCCCGCTCTACACGGACGGGCTGCTGCACGACCTGGGGGATGGGCTCGCGGACGGCATCACGGACGAGTCGGCCTCGGGGCGCGAGTGGCGCACCGCGCCTCTCTGCGGACTTCGCTTCCTCTCCAGCTACCTGCACGACGGCCGAGCCGACACGCTCGAGGAGGCGGTGGAGTTCCACGCGTCACCCGGCTCCGAGGCCAACGTCTCCGTGGACCGCTTCCGCGTCCTCTCCCCGTCCGACCGGGCGCTGCTGCTGTCGTTCCTCGAGGGGTTGTGACCCCGCCGGACCTCCTATGAAACTCCTCCGCTCCCTCTCGCTCGCCGCCCTCTGCGCCGGCTGCATGCCTCCCGAGCAACAGGCCACGGAGGGCACACGCGCCACCGTTGACGCGCAGCTGAAGGCCATGGACGAGGCCGCCCGCGCGATGAAGGCCGCGGCCCCCGCACCGGACGCGGACGGCTGGAACGCGACCGCCGATGCCCAGGCGGTGCAGCAGATGCGCACCCACTGGCGTGAATTGCGCGCGTCGTACGAGCGCATCGAGGGGGCCATCGCGGTGCTGTTCCCGGACCTGGACACGTCCACGGACGGCCGGTACGACGACACGCTCCTCACGTCACCGGACGCGAACCTGTTCGACGACAAGGGCTTCACCGGCGTGCACGCGGCAGAGCGCATCCTGTGGAGCGACTCGGTGCACGAGGCCGTCACGCGCTTCGAGTCGGCCCTGCCCGGGTACGCGGCGCCGCGCTTCCCGGCGAATGCCGCCGAGGCGGAGGACTTCCGCGAGAAGCTGCTGGGCCGCCTCGTGGACGACTGCGCCAGCATGCGGGCACAGTTCGCGCCGCTGCAGCTGGACCCGGGCGCCGCCTTCCGCGGGGTGATGGGCTCCATGGACGAGCAGGCGGAGAAGGTGGACCTCGGTGCCACGGGCGAGGAGGAGTCCCGCTACGCCCGCTACACGCTGGCGGACATGCGCGCCAACCTCGCGGGGGCGCAGGCCTTCTACGCCCACTTCCAGCCGTGGGTGCTCTCGAAGGGGGCGGACGGCAGGGCCGTGGACGAGGCGGTGGAGAAGGGCTTCGCGGCGCTCGCGGCGGCGTACGGTGCGCTCGAGGGAGACGCCCTGCCCGAGGTGCCGTCGGAGTGGAGCAGCCAGGCCCCGTCCGCCACTGCGCTGCAGACGCC
>JBDLRJ010000037.1:0-3675 GCA_039800145.1 Pseudomonadota bacterium
TGGCCAAGCGGCTCGAGGCCGGCAGCTTCCAGCTGCCGCCCGTCTCCGACACGGACGCCCGCGTCGAGGTGGACGGCACCACCTTCGCGTCGCTGCTGGCCGGCATCGACTTCACCGCCGCTCGGCGTGGCTGGTACCGACGCACTTTCCGCGGCAAGGGGATCGACACCGGGGCCGGGACATGATCTCTGCGCGCCCGTGCTCGACGTGGCCGCGCTACAGCAGGAGAACGCCGCTCTCCGTGCGCAGTTGGCGCAAGTACTGACGAGCAACGCGGAGCTGGCGAGGACGATCGCCACGCTGAACGACCGGGTGACGGAGTTGCTGGCGGTGGCGCAGCGCAAGCAGCGGAAGGCCCCCGCGCCGAGACCGCCAGAGCCACCGCCCGTGGTGGACGGGGATGCGAAGGAGGCCTTCGACACACGGCCGCAGCCGCCGCTGCTGCCCCCGAAGGCGAAGGCCACGGGGCCGCGCCCGCCGCCGACGGGGCGGAAGGCACTCCCCGCGCACCTGCCGGTGGAGGAGCACACCCTGCGGCCGGACACCTGCGGCCACTGCGGCGGCACCGCGCTGGACGCGGCGGACGAGGTGGTGGAGGAGAAGCTGCACGTGGTGAAGGAGCACCTGCGACGGCGGGTGGTGCGACGCACGACGTGCCGGTGCCGCGCGTGCGGGGGACGCACCACGCCGCGCTCGCTGCCCGCGCCGTACGAGCGCTCCAAGGTGACGTGCGACGCGCTGGCCTGGTTTGTGGCGCAGAAGTTTGCGCTGCTGTCCCCGCTGGACAGGACGCGGCGGGACTTGAAGGAGAGGGGCGTGCCGCTGGCCATGGGTACGCTGGTGGGCTTCATGGAGAGGGCGGCGGACTTGCTGGCCCCCATCGACAGGCTGCACTGGCTGCAGCTGCTGGGCAGCCGGTGGATGGCCACCGACGGCACGGGCCTCAAGGTGCTGGTGCAGGGGCTGGAGGCCGCGCACAACGGGTACCTGGAGCTGTACCGAAACCGCGAGTGCGCCGTCTTCCAGTACGAGGCGGACAAGGCCAGTGACAACCTCACCTCGAAGCTGACGCGCTTCCACGGCGTCCTCACCGCGGACGCGGAACACCGCCTCAACGCCGTGTATGCGGACGGTACCGTCCTCGAAGCAGGGTGCAACGCGCACGGCCGGCGGAAATTCCGCGACGCCGAAGAGACGCAGCCCACTCTGGCCGCCGAGGGCGGAGGCTTCGTCGCCGCCATGTACGCCGAGGAGGAGAAGGCGCGGAAACTGGGCCTGACGGGCGACGCCCTTGTCGCCCACCGCCGCCGCTTCATCCGCCCACTCGCTACGCAACTGGAGCACTGGTGCGACGCGGTGGCGCCCACGCTGCTGCCCACCGAGCCTCTCATGGTGGCCGTCCGGTATTACCAGCGACACAAGGACGCCCTCTTCCGCTTCATCGACGACGCGGACGTCCCCATCGACAACTCCGCCACGGAGAGGGAATTCCAGAACGTCGCCAAGCTGCGTCTCAACGTGCTGTTTGCCGGTAGCACCGAGGGGGCACACCGGGCCTGCGTGCTGCTCGGCATTGTGGCCACCTGCCGCACCGTCGGCGTGCCGGTGCAGGCCTACCTCACCTGGGCATTCGAGCGTCTCGGCACCCACCGGGACGTCTTCAACCTCCCGCTCGAGGCCATGACGCCCGCCGCTTTCAAGAAGACTCTCGGCTGAACGGGCCGCCGTCCAGGCTACCCGCACGCGCTCGCGTCACACCCCGCCACGCTCGTCATCCCGCCGTCGCTGATCGGTCACGACGAAGGATCTGGACATCTGGATCCGTGCGTCCGCTGACAACGCCCCGAGGGTGCTCTGGGCCCTTCGGACGTTCGGTGCTCCCACCTCGGGGCTTGCGGAGGGAGACTTCAGCGCTCCGGGGTTCGTGCTCGAGGTCGGCGTCGCCCCCGTCCGGATAGATCTGCTCACCGACATCGACGGGGTCACCTTCGACGAGGCGTGGGACCGGAGAACCGTGCGCGCGCTGGACGGGCTCGAGATCCCCGTGCTCTCCGTGGCGGACCTGCTCCGGAACAAGCGCGCCACCGGACGGCTGCAGGACCTCGCAGACGTCGAGGCGCTCGAGCGGCTGGCACGAGGTTGAGTCCGCCCGCGGCGATTACCCGCCTTGGCGGATCACCTCGCGGCACAGTTCCACCAGGCGTGCCGCGTCTTCGACGTCTCGGCGCGCCGTCTCGGGCGTCACGGCTGCGAACACGTCGTAGTCCCCCAACTGCCGGTCTTCGAAGAGCCTCGTGAGGACCTTTGTCGTGTCCCTGGGGAAGCGTCCGGTCGCCACGAAGTCACGGTTGAACGCCCCGAGCGTCTGGCCGTGGCTCGTGAAGACCGCCCCCCGCTGCCGGAGCACGGCGGAGACTGCGTGAAACACGGCGTAGTAGGCGCGGGACGAGGCGTCATCCCAGTCACCGGCTTCCAGCGCATGGCGGGCCGACTGCTGCTTCTGCTCGGCCTTCTTGAGGATCGCCTCGAGAACCAGCTCGAGCGGACCCCTCACAGGGGTACGCCTTCGCGCTCGATGTTCATGGCCAACGGGAAGCCGGCGCTCGCGCGCCACTCGTCGACGGACCGGAGGACCATGGCGAACAGCGCCCCGTACCGGTTCATGAAGTCCGCCTGGATGTCCAGGAGCCGCTCGCGGAGCTCGTTGGAGCGCTGCGGCACGACGAGCAGGACGTCGTAGTCAGACCCCTCGCGGGCATCTCCCCGCGCGCGCGAACCGAAGAGGACGAGCTCCTTCACGTCCTCGCCCAGCTCCTTTCGGATCGCCTGCCCGAACTCCCGCGCGATGCTGTCCATGAGAAGGAGGGTAATCCGCGCCCCGGACCGGGGCCAAGCCGCCCTCCCTGCGTCCGCCTTGAGACGCTCCGGGGGCTCTGCTAGGGAGCCGGGCCACCTATGGCCGCCAACGTCTCCATTGCCCGCCGCTACGCCCGCGCCCTCATCGACGTCGCCTCCAGCAGCAGCAGCCTGGACGCCGTCGGCACCGAGCTCTCTGCGCTCGCGGACGCCCTGGGCCAGAACCGCGAGCTGAACGACGTGATGGTCAACCCCGCCTACCCCGTGGCAGACCGCCTCGCGGTGGTGGAGAAGCTCGTCAGCACCTTCAAGCTGTCCGCGGCCACGGCCAACCTCTTGAAGCTCCTCGTGGAGCGCAACCGGATGGGCTTCCTCCCGGACATCCAGCGGCTGTACGCGGACCTCGCGGACGCCCGGGTGGGCCGCGTGCGCGCCACCGTCACCTCCGCCGTCCCGTTGGACCCGGCCACCCTGGGCGCGCTCGAGGCGTCGCTCGCGAAGGTCGCCGCGAAGAGCGTGGTCCTCGAGTCGAAGGTGGACGCGTCCCTGCTCGGCGGCGTCACCGCCACGGTGGGCTCGCTCATGCTGGACGGCTCGGTGAAGACCCAGCTCGAGCAGCTCCGCCGGGAGCTCCGCGGCTCCCCGTAAGACCCCGTTTGCCGCACCGTTCCGGCGTGCTAAGGCGCCAACCACTTTTTCTCCCACCCAGGGGCTTGAATCACCATGCAAATCCGGGCTGACGAAATCAGCAGCATCCTCCGCGAGCAGATCAAGGACTTCGGCAAGAAGGTCACCGTGGCTGAAACCGGCACGGTGCTC
>JBDLRJ010000038.1:0-19837 GCA_039800145.1 Pseudomonadota bacterium
CGTGCAACCGTCGTCTTCCCGGAGGCGGTGCCCCCCGCAATTCCCACGACCAGCGGCGCTGCAGACATGGGCGACCCACCTAGCCGGAAGGTACGCCCGGAGGCAAGCACGTCGCGGAGGGGGACGAGACGCTCCTCGGGGCACTCGCGAACAAGCTCTTCCTCGCCGTGAACGCACAGCGGGACGCGCAGGGGCTGGTGGCCACCGCGGCCGTCACCGTGAGGGAGATCCTCAAGGAGAAGCTGGGCCCCGGCTCGGGCTCCTGAGTTCGAGCCGCTCGCCGTCGAAGCCCACCTCTACGCGCCAGGGCCCGCGCGCGGGGCGCTCCAGCACCTGGCGCAGCGCCTCGGCAGCGGCCTCCGGCAGCGTGCCCGTCGCCCACGCGCGCGCCCCCAGGTGACGCCTCAGCCCGCGCAGCGCGAAGAACGCCTCGGAGAGATCCAACGGGAACACCTGCGGCCCCTGCTTGCGCGCCGCGCCGTGCGCCCACGCCTCGAAGGCCAGCGCCAGCTCCACGCCGGGCCCCGGTGCCGCACGCACCTGCGCGCGCGACCACCGGCCCCACCCCTGCGAGAGGGGACGCCCCTGTTCGAAGCAGTCGCGGAACGCGTCCGACGCGGCGAACGCGGCGAGCCGGTCCCGCGTCCCGGCGAGCAGCACGCGCGACAGCGGGAAGGGTCCATCCAGCACCTCGGCGAGGGCCGAGAGCCGGATGTCCAGCTCCGCTGCCGCGCCTTCCGGGTCCTCCGGTTCAGCGTCACGTCCCCATGTCCGGTCGTAAGTGGCCCACGCGGGGCCGGGATCCACGGCGGTCGGGACCGCGGGGGCGCGCGGTGCGTCCGGCATGTCCCCCGCCGAAGCTGCTGGCACCAGCGGACGGATCCGCTCGAGCGTTCGCAGCGCCTGTGCATCCGGGTGACCGTCCAGCTCCAACGTCACCGCCTGCAGCCCGGTGAGACGGGGAACCAGGGACTCGAGCAGTCCGAAGAGCTCTTCGCGGAGCGGCTGCGTGTGATCGTCGAAGTACGAAGCGCGGTGCCCCGCGCGCGTGAGCACGCCCCCGGCGAGGTGAACCTCGCGCACCTGCCCGAGCGGAAACCCGTCCAGCCCGGCCTCCAGGGGAAGCCCCCGCGCCAGCTGGTGACTGAAGAGGTGGCCGAGATCCAGGATCAGCCCGCAGCCCGTCCGCGCGTGCAGCGCCCCCATGAAGTCCAGGACGTGGAGGTTCCCCCGCGCGGTGTTGACCACCGGGTTCTCGAGCAGCAGCGGCACGGACAGGTGCACCTGCACGTGCAGCGCGTGCGCCGCGCACCGCTCCACCGACGCGGCATTCAACGAGGGCGAGATGAACTGGTAGCCGGGGAACGGCGTCCCGCGGCCATGACACCAGCCCACGTCGTTGCCCACCCACGGGGAACGCACGGCGCGGGCATGTTCGTCCAGCGCGCGCAGGTGCTCCACCGGCTCCAGCTCCGGGCCGTCGAGGTTGAGGTGCACCGGGTGGAACAGGACCGGGAGGACGCCGGACTCCACGCGGGCGAAGAGCGCGGCCTGGCGGCGCGCCTCTTCCAGCGACAACGGCGCGCTGTACTCCACGAAGTCCACGAGTCCTGGCCGCTCCGCCGCGAGCGCCCACGGGTCCGGGGGCACGGAGGGATGCAGGTTGGTGGTCAAGCCCAGCCCCATGCGCCGCATGCTCATTCCGTCCTCATCGCCTCCACGGGATCCAGCCGCGCCGCCCGCGAGGCCGGGTAGATGCCGAACACCAGCCCCACGAGCGACGACACGCCCAGGGACAGCCCTACCGCCCACGTGGGCACCGCGGTCATCACCCCGAACACCCAGCGCGCGAGGAACGCCACGCCGTACCCCAGCCCCACCCCCACGAGCCCACCGAGCAGCGACAGCGTCACCGCCTCCAGCGCGAACTGCGCCAGGATCCGCCGCCGGGTGGCCCCGAGTGCCTTGCGCACGCCGATCTCCCGCGTCCGCTCCGTCACCGACACCAGCATGATGTTCAGGATGCCGATCCCGCCGACGAGCAGTGACAGCAGCGTCACTCCCGCGGACGCGGCGGAGATGACGGACGACAACCTGTTGAACGTTTTCGTGAGCGAGTCGTTGGTGAAGAGCTCGAAGTCGTTCGGCTCACCCGGCCCGAGATCGTGCCGCCGCCGCAGGAAGATGGTCACCTCGTCCTGTGCCCGCTTGAGCGAGTCCGGGTCCGTCGCCGCCACGTTGATATCGACGCTCCGTCTCCTGCCCCACGACTCGAGGAAGGTGGAGAGCGGCAGGATCACCTGGTTGTCCATGCTGGACATCCCGAGGAACGCCCCGCGCCGCTGGAGCACGCCGATCACGAGGTAGGGCCGGTCCTTGATCCGGACCTCCTGCCCCACCGGGTCCACCGCGGGAAAGAGGACGTCCACCACGTCCATCCCCACCACCGCCACCGCCCGCCCGTCCTCCTCGTCGGACAGCCCGTGGAAGCGCCCGCTCACCACCTGCATTCCCGCGGTCTCGAGGTACTCGGGCGTGGCGCCCATCACGCTCACGCTGGGCCGCGTCTCCGCCGTGGCGGTTGCCACGCGCTGCCCGCCCTCGTCGTCGGACGCGGAGGCCGTTCGCACGGACGGGCAGGCCGCCAGCAAGGCGTCGCGGTCGTCCACCGTGAGGTTGGGACGCCGCGCGTACTTCTGCCAATCGAACTGGCCGAAGCCCACCGGCCACTTGGTGACCTGGAACACGTCCGCCCCGAGCAGCGACAGGTCGCCGTTCACCTTGAGCCTCAACCCCTCGATGAGCGCCATCATGGCCACCACCGTGGCCACCCCCATGACGATCCCCAGCAGCGTCAGCGCGCTCCGGAGCGGGTTACCGAGGAAGGTCTTCAGCGCCAGGCGCAGGCTGTCCCAGAACGCGAGCATCACTCGTACCGGAGCGCTTCCACGGGGTCCAGGCTCGCTGCCCTCGCCGCGGGCCAGATGCCGAAGAGCAGCCCCACCACCGCCGAGAAGCCCACCCCCGCGACGACGGTGAGCGGGTTCACCGCAGCCGCGAGCGGGGTGATCCACGACACCACCTGGGCGATGCCCAGCCCCGCCGCCGTCCCCAGCGCGCCGCCCACCGCGGATACGGCCGACGCCTCGAGCAGGAACTGCACGACGATGGTCCTCCGCCTCGCCCCCAGCGCGCGCCGCACGCCGATCTCCCGCGTCCGCTCGCGCACGGACACCAGCATGATGTTCATGATGCCGATCCCGCCCACCAGGAGCGTGATGAAACCCACGCCCACCGCCACCGCGTACAGCGCGGCCGTCAGCTGCTCGTACGTGGCGGCCAGCTGCTCCGGGCGGTTGACGGCGAAGTCGTCCTCCTTGTCCGGGGGGGTCTGTCGATGGCGGCGGAGCGCCCCCACCACGAGATCTTCCACGCGGTCCAGGGTGCTGGGATCATCCACCGCCACGCCGATGTCCAGCGGCCTCCACCGCCCGAAGTACCGCCGGTGGGTGTTCAAGGGGATCGCCACCAGCATGTCCCGGCTCTGCCCCAGCAGCTTCCCCTTCCGCGCCAGGACGCCCACCACGCGGAAGGGCCGCTCGCCGATCCGGATGTTCGCCCCGAGGGGAGAGTCCCGGTGGAAGAGGGCCTCTGCCACGTCCGCGCCGAGCACCACCACCGATCCGCCCTCGTCCGCCTCGACGAGGAACCGCCCCTCCGCGAGCTCGTACGTGGAGACCTGGAGGTAGTCCGGGATGGTGCCCACCACCCGCACCGAGGAGAGCTGCTGCCCCCGCCCCGTCACCTCCCGGATCCGCGTCACGTTCGGCGCCACGGCCACCACGTTCGGCACCCGCCGGAGCGCCTCGGCGTGCTCGAGCGTCAGGTTCTTCCGGTTCCGGTATTCCCACCAGCTCCCCTTCATCACCCACGGGAACTTGGAGATGGACAGCGAGTTGGAGCCGAGCCCCGCGAGCTGCTCCTCGAACGAGGCGTTCAGCCCCTGGATGATCCCCACGATGGCGAGCAGCGTGGCCACGCCGATTCCGATCCCCGCCGTGGTCAGCACGGTCCTCAGGCGGTTGGCACGCAGCGAGGCGAGCGCGATCTTCGCCCCCTCCCACCCGTCCACGCGGAGGCTCATGCCGCCCCCTTGTCCGCCGCGCGGCCGAGGTCCTCGAGGTTCTGCCGCGCCACCTCCGGGCCCGGGCCATCTGCCACCACGATCCCGTCCGAGAGCCGAACGGCCCGGGGACACCGCGCCGCGAGCCGCGGTTCGTGCGTCACCAGCACCAGGGTGTGGCCCGCGCGGTGGAGCGCTTCGAACAGCCGGACGATCTCCTCGCCCGTCGCCGAGTCCAGGTTCCCCGTGGGCTCGTCCGCGAGCAGCATGGAGGGCTCCGCGCACAGCGCCCGCGCAATGGCCACGCGCTGCCGCTGCCCACCCGACAGCTCGTTCGGCCGGTGGTGCACCCGGTTCGAGAGCCCCACCTTCTCCAGCGCAGCCGCCGCCCGCTCCCGCCGCTCCCGGCTCCGCACCCCGCGGTAAACGAGCGGCAGCTCCACGTTGGCGAGCGCCGTCTCCTTTGGCAGCAGCTGGAACGTCTGGAAGATGAAGCCGATCTCCTCGTTGCGAACCCGCGCGAGCGCGTCGTCCGCCATGCGCGAGACGTCCTTGCCGTTCAGCAGGTAGCGCCCGGCGGTGGGCGTGTCCAGGCAGCCCAGCACGTTCATGAGCGTGCTCTTCCCGCTCCCGGATTGCCCCACCACCGCCACCCACTCGCCCTTCGCCACGGAGAAGGAGACGTCCCGCAGCGCGCGGACCTCCTCCCCGCCCACGCGGAAGGTGCGGCAGATCTGTTCGAGCTGGATCAGCACGTGGGCTACCCGCGGCCCCGCGGCCGCTTCCCTCCACCGTCCCCCTCCTCCACGCGCACGCCGTCCTTCAGTTCGCGCGCGAGGGTCCGGAACGGCCCATCCACCACCTTCTCCCCGGGCTGCAGCCCCTCGAGGATCTCCAGGTCCGTGTCAGAGGCAATCCCGGTGCGAACGCGGCGCACGTGCGCCTTGCCGTCCTCCCCCACCACGAACACCACGCGGGCGAGCGCCTCGCCCGCGCGCTTCACGGCCAGGGCGCCACCCTCCACCGGGCCCGCCTCGGCGGGGAGATCCTTCGCCGGCCGCACCGTCACCGCCTGCACCGGCACCGTCACCGCGTTCTCGTGCACCTCCGCGGTGATGCGCACCTCGGCGTTCATCCCCGGCAGTGCCCCCGCGGGGCGCTCGGGGAGCGCCACCACGACCGGGAAGCTCACCACCTCCGCCTCGGATCCCGCGTTCCGGATGGTGGCCTTCTGGGCGATCTCCACGATCTCCCCCTGGAACAGCTGCCCCTCGAGCGCGTCCAGCGTCACGTCCGCCTTCTGCCCCTGCCGCAGGTGGATGACCTCGTGCTCGCTGACCTCGAGCTTCACCTCCATGGCCGCGAGCGCCGCCACGGTCATCACCACGTCCTCGTTGAAGTCGCTGCCCCGCACGCGCTCGCCCACCTCGCGCGAGAGCTCGATCACCGTGCCCTCCATGGGGGACGTGAGCGTCGTCTTCTCCAGCTGGGTCAGCGCCTCGTCCAGCACCGCGCCGGCCTGCGCTGCCCGCTGGCGGGAAGCGTTGAACCGCGCCTCCGCCGAGTCGCGCGCGGCCCGAGCCCGGTCGCTCTCCGCGGAGGAGCTGATGCCCTTCTCCTGCAGCCCCTCCACGCGCTGGAGCTCCGCGGTCGTGCGCTGCACTTCCACCTCCGCTGCCCGCGCGTCCGCCCGCGCCGCGCTCACCGCGGCCGAGGCCTGCCGCACGTTGGCCTCGAAGCGGCGCCGGTCCAACCGCCCCAGCACCTGTCCGCGCACCACCCGGTCCCCCTGCTTCACGCGGAGCTCGGTGAGGTCCCCGGAGAGGTTGGACGAGATCTTCACCGTGGTGCTCGCCACCAGCTTCCCGGATCCCGCCACCACCCGGCGGATGTCCGCCCGCTTCGCCTCTGCCACGGAGACCTGCTCAGCCGGTGGCGGCCGCTCCCGCAGTCCCGCGGCGGTGATGGCCACCGCCCCTCCCACGCACAGCAGCGCCAGCAGCGCTTTCCACCACGTCATGGTGCACCACCCTCGCGGCCGATGATCCGCTCCAGGTTGGCCCGGGCGATCGCCGCGTCGATCCGCGTCTCCAGCAACTGCAGCTCGGCCTGCGCCAGCTTGAGCTGCGCGTCTCGCACGTCCAGCGTGGCCCCCTCGCCCCCGGAGAAGCGCCCCCGCGCCACTTCCAGCGCCTCGTCCGCGAAGGCACGGCTCTGGGCTGCCACCGTGGCCGCCTCGCGCTGCGCCGTGTACGCCGCGAGCGCCCGCCGCACGTCCGCCTCCACCTCCCGCCGCGCCTGCTCCAGGTTCAGCTGCGCCGTGCGCACGGAGGACTCCGCCGTACGCACCGCGGCATCCGTGGCCCTTCCTGCAAAGAGGTTCCACCGGAAGCTCAGGCCACCGTTCAGGTAGTTCTGGCGCCCCGGCTCGAGGAAGAAGGGTCCCGGGAGCGGGGCCGTCCTGCCCGCCGCCACGGACGCGGAAATCGACGGGAGGTAGTCCGCCCGCGCCACCGCCACGGCCTGCTCCGCGGCGCGCACCTGGGCTTCGAGGACCTGGAGCAGCGGTCGCCTCCTCCGGGCGACCTCCACCAGGTCCGTGAAGGACTCCGGCGTCGGCTCCTCGGGGGGCTGCCCCTCCGCCACGAGATCGTGTTCCGGGGACAGCGCGAGCCACACCGACAGGTCCGCCTGCGTCGCCACGATCCGCGCCCGCTGCTGCAGCGTGCTGATGCGGTCCTGGCCCGCGTTCACCTGCGCGGACAGGAACTCCACCCGCCCCGCGCGCCCGGACTGGAAGAGCGCGTCTGCGCGGACCACCTGGTCCCGGCTCCGCTCCTCGTTGGCGCGCAGCACCCGCTCGCGCTCCTGGGCCCGGAGCAGCTCGTAGAACCGCCGCACCCCCTCGAACTCCGAGGCGTTGCGCTGCTCGCGGAGCTGCCCCTCTGCAGCGGCCTCCTGCGCCCCCGCCTGCGCCACGCGGGACCACCACCGCCCGCCGTCGTACAGCAGCTGCTGGACCGAGACGTTGAGATCGAAGTTGGAGTACCCCACCGTCAGGTCGAGCGGCGTCACCTGGCCGGTGAACGGGTTGAACTGGTACTTCGGACCTTCACCTCGCCCGGCCACCACGCCGGAGACGTTCACCTGCGGCAGGATGACCGACTTCGCGCCGTTCACCGACTCGGTGGCGCGCGCCCGGTCCAGCTCGGAGAGGATCGCCTGCACGTTGGCACGGCTCCGCCCCCGCACCTCCTGGAGCGTGATGGGCGCCGCGCACAGCAGCGCGAGCGAGAGCGCGGAAAGCGTCATGGCTTGCCACCCCCGCCCGAGAGCAGCCCCGGCACGCCCACGCGGAAGACGCCCACGTAGAGGGCAAACAGGAAGACGGACAGCAGCAGTCCGCGCGTGCGAGAGAGCCCCACGCCCTCGGCGAAGCCCAGTCCCATGAGCCCCACGGCCCACAGCTGGAACAGGTCCACCGCGCGGTAGAGCTCGGCGCGAGCCCCTTCCGCCTGAAGCCACGCACCCAGGTGAGACGGCAACAGCCCCTCCACCTGCTTCAGTTCCAGTGCCCCTTGCCGGAACACGGCCGCCGCCAGCGCAAACTGCGCGAGCGCGACCGGGACGGCCGCGAGCGCGGCCACCTGCCACGCCTTTCCGAGCGGGAGCGACCGCCCCATCAGCCACGCCACGAACCAGAGCGCCACGGCCAGCGCCCCGAGCCGGAACGGCACCCCGAAGAGCCCATCCGCCACCCCGGCCACCAGCTTCGTCCGCTGCTTGCGGGCAACCAGTTCCTGCAACTCCTGCTCGGAGGTCTTCGACGCTTCCCCCTCGGCCCGGAGCTCCGCGGTCACCGCGGGCGCGGCGTTCCACCGCAGCCCCACCGCCGTCCCGGCGAGCGCCGTTCCCAGGCACAGCAGCACCACGGCCGCGGCCCACCGCCCGCCATCAAGGAAGGGGCGGACCCCGTCCCAGGGATCGACGAGCACCCGCAACGTGGAGGAAAGTCCGTACATGCGCGGCCGGCTTCTAACCCAAAGCCCTCCCGGCCGCTCCACCGCCATGGCCCCTGCACGCCCCCCCCGCCGCCGTCCCTCGACCCGCACCACCTTCTCCACCCGGCCACCCCGACTTCGCCCCATCGTGCTCGTCGGCTTCGGGCGGGTGGGCGGTGCGCTCGCCCTCGGGCTGCAGCGCGCGGGTTGGCCCGTGAGCGTGTTTCCCCGCTCGGGGGCCTCCATCCGCAGCGCGGTGGCGCACGGCGTCCGGGTCGCAGACCAGGAGGACCTGCGCGAGGCCTCGGCCGTCGTCCTCACCGTCCCGGACGGCGCCGTCGCGGAGGCCGCCGCGCTCGTGGCGGGTGACCTCGGCCGCACCACCGCGCTCGTCCACTGCTCGGGCGCCCTCCCGCTCTCGGTGCTCGAGGGCCACGGGGACCGGCCGCTCGGATCGCTCCACCCGCTCGCGGCCCTCAGCGCCCGCACCGATCCGCTCGGGGGGCGCGCTGCCGCCGTGTCCGCCACCTCGCCGGGTCTTCTCTCGCTCCTGCGGCGTGCGTGCGTGGCGCTCGGGCTCAAGCCCATCGCCGTCCCCGAAGAGGGCCGCGGCGCCTACCACGCGGGCGCGGTGTTCGCCGCCGGAGGGCTCGTGGCGCTCGCGTCCGCGGCAGTCGAAGCCCTGGCCGAGGCCGGCGTCCCCGAGCCGCAGGCGCTGTCCGCCTTGATCCCCCTCATGCGCTCTGCGCTGGACGGCGTGGAGGCGCGCGGGCTGTCCGCCGGCCTGACGGGGCCCGTCGCGCGAGGGGACCGCGAGGTGGTGAAGGCCCACCTGGCCGCGCTGCCCCCGGATCTCCTGCCGCTCTACCGGGCACTCGGCCGAAGGGGCGTGGACCTGGCCCGCGCCCGGCTTCCTGAGGAAACCGCGGAGGCGCTCGCCGCGCTGCTCCGCGATCCCCCGCGCTGATCCCCGCTCAGGCGAGGATGAGGCGCGGTCCGTTGAGCAGCTTGCGCAGCTCCGCGAGCGCCGCGTCGGACGCGGCCTCCGCCTCGGTCAGACGCCGCACGCAGAGCATGGCGTCCGGGGGGGCGCTCTCCACGGCGGAACGGAGATCCGACAGCACGGCGAGCGCGGCCTCGAGCATCTGGTCCGCCTCGGGAGAGGACCTGGCCTTGGCGCCGGCCTTCTCCTCCGCGTACTGCGTGAACGCCTGGAGCGAGGCGCGGGTCTTCGCCGCGTCGAACGAGCGGAGCAGCCCCGCGAAGCGCGCCATCTCCGCGCGCACCATCCGCAGCGGCGCCACGTTGGCCAGCTTCTCGTGCGGGAGCTTGAGCTCCTCCTGGCTGAACTCCCCGAGCAGCCCGTCTTCGACGGACGGCGTGGCGTACGGGACGACCTCGAGGAAGAGCATGAGCGGCTCGGCCCCCTGGCGCAGCGCCTCGAGCTCCTCGTCGTCCATCGGCGGGAAGGTGTCCGGGGCGCCCACGTGCAGCAGCGGGAAGATGAACTGGCTCCAGAACTCCTCGGGGGCGCTGCCCGACTGCCGCGCCGTGCCGAAGAGGTGGCCCATCAGCTCCACGAGCCGCACCGCCCCGCGGGGGGCGAGATCGATCAACTGCGCGTCGCGCGGCAACTGGTCCAGCGCGCCGACGAGCTGTGCCTGCAGCTGCTGGCGGAGCTCCGGCGGCAGCTCCTTGCCGGCGCGGGACAGCGCGTCCCGGATGTCGCGCGAGAGCTTGTCCGGCGTGGACTGCCACGCCTCGTTGGCCTTCTTCCCGTCCAGCACGAGCAGCTGGACGAAGCCCGCGTCGAAGAGCCGCACGTACAGGTCCGGCGTGAGGCGCCGCTGCCCGCCGGTGCCGGAGAACTTCACCTGCGCGAGCTGCACGCGGATGGTCTTGGACACTTCCTCGAGCTGGCCGAGGTTCGCGCGGCCCAGCGCGTTCATCACCTCGCCGAACGGCGAGAGCGTCACCAGCGCGTCCGGGAAGCCGAGCGAGGCCCCCTCCATGGTGTCCCGGTTCGGGAACCAGAAGGCGCCCGTCTCCTGGCCGAGCCGCTGCGCGAAGGCCGCGCACAGCCCCAGGGCGATGACGAGGTGCTGCTGGTTGTCGGGAGAGAACGCGCCGCCCAGCAGCGGGATGATCTTCTTCTCCACGTCCGTCCAAGGCAGGGCCAGCAGGTCCACGTCCGCGCCCTCGCGCGCCTTGAGGGCGGCCTGGAGCTGGAACTGGGCGTCTGCGACCTGCGGCGGCATGGGGAAGGGAGCGGGTGCGTTCATGGCGCGGCGGCATAGCCCACCGGGGGCGGCCCGGACCAGCCCATTCCGGATGCCCTGCCCGTCCAGTTGTGGGCATCATCCGTCGCCGTGCGCTCCCTCTCCGTCCTCCTCCTCTCGCTGATGTCCGGGTGCCTGCTCCCCCGCTTCCCGCAGGACGTGGAGACCGGGTTCGCGCGCGGGCGGATGCGCACCGCGGAGACCACCCATGTCCGCGCCTATTTCCCGGAGGAGGGCCGCGACAACGCCGTGCGCACGCTCGCCCGGCTGGAGCAGTGCGTGGAGGAACTCCGCAAGAAGCCCCTCCGCGAAGGCGAGCGCGAGAAACTCCAGGTCTTCTTCACCACCAGCAACTTCAACAACGCCTACGTCCAGCCGCGCATTGCCGGGCTGCCGCAGCAGATGGTGTTGCCCGAGCAGTTGACCCTCGAGCTCTTCCACCTCCTCGGGCTCGCCGGGGGCGAAGTGGGAGACGTGAGCTGCCACGAGGCCGTCCACTACGTGCACATGCAGCAGGCCCACGGGTTCTGGCGCCTCGCCAACGATCTGCTCGGGAACGTGCACCAACCCAACAGCCTCGTGGACACCTGGTTCCTGGAGGGACTGGCGACCTGGTACGAGTCCAGGCTCGGTCGCCGGGTGGGCCGCCCGGAGAACCCGCTCTGGCGCGGCATGTTCCAGTCCTACGCGGCGTCACACCGGCTGAACGCCGGTCACCTCAACGCACTCCACCGCGAACACCTCCCCTTCGGCGCCCAGTACGTGGTGGGCCAGCACTTCGTCGAGTGGCTCGCCCGGCGCCACGGAGAGGAGAAGCTCTGGGCGTTCGTGGACGACCAGGGCGGAGCCGTCTTCTCGCCGCTGTGGGTGACCCTCCGGTTCCGTTCCGTCTTCGGCGCCAGCATCGGGGCGGAGTTCGACACCTTCGGGGAGGAACTCGCCGCCTCCCTCCCTCCGCGGCGGCGCGGACAGAACCAGCGCGTGCTGGTGGATTCACCGAGGCCTTACTTCGCACGCCTCGCGGCAGCACCGGATGGGAGCTTCGCCGTGTGGTCCTCCGCGCTCGACGACGTGAACCGCCTCACCGTGCATGGCCCGGACGGCGCCACGCGCTGGTCGCGGCGGATGGCGCAGGTGCTCCCCGGGCGGGACTGGATCTCGACCAGCCCCCTCGCGGTGAGCGGGCTCTCGTTCAGCGCCGACGGCCGCCGGCTGGGCTACGCGCTCTCGGACGTCACCGAACTGGGAAACGAACTCACCCGCCTGTTCGTGCTGGACGCGGCCACGGGCGACGTGGTCCACGAGTGGGGCGGGTTCGTGGGAATGGGCGGCAGCCTGTCGCCCGACGGCAGCCGCTTTCTCGTGGTCGCGCAAGAAGGTTCAACCTCTCGAATAGAGGCCGTCACGCTCGCCACCGGCGCGCGGGAGATCCTGGTGTCGTTCTCCGGGCCCACGACGGTGGCCGCCCCCGCGTGGAGCCCGGACGGCACGAAGGTCGCCTTCAGCCGCTGGATGGGCGAGGGGTTCGATCTCTGGCTCCGCACCGCGGACGGCGCGCTCGTGCCCATCACGCGCGACGGCCGGTTCAACTACCAACCCCGGTGGGAAGACGACGCGTCGCTGGTGCTGTTGCGGGACACGGACGGCCGGGCCCAGCCGTGGCGATACGCGCTCGCCTCCGGCGAACTCACCCAGGTGGGGGAGGTCCCCTGGGCCGCGCTGGATCCCCAGCCGCTCCGCAGCGGCGCCGTCCTCCTCCTCAACCGAGAGTCGGCCCACTTCACGGTCGACCGGCTGGAGCCTTCCCCGTCCCCGCGGACGGCCGTGGCTGCCCCTGTCTCACCGGTCCCCGCGACGGCTGCCGCTGTCCCGCCGCCCCCCGTGACGCTGCTCTCGGACGAGCCGTATTCCGCCTGGGACAACCTGCTCATCCCGGCGCTCCGCGTGCCGTTCATCGGTGCCAGCGAATCGGGCGGTGGGCTCGTGCCCTACTACTTCCTCGGGCTCTCGGGGGCGGACCGGCTCGGGCTGCACAACTACGCGCTGACGCTCGAGTCCGTGGACGGACCTTCGCTCCCGAGCGTCTCGCTCACGTACGCCAACTACCTCGCCGCGCCGTGGTTGATCTCCGCCGAGGCCGCCTTCGTCGCGCGCCGGGACGTGCGCGACTGGAGCGCTGCCCTCTCCGCGGGCCGGACCTTCTTCACGTGGCCCGTCTCTTTCGGGCTGCGGGGGATCCAGCGCACGGCCGGAGCCTCCCCGGCCCCGGACTTTGAGCCCACCCGCGCCGTGGGCCCCACCGCGGCCATCGGCTGGTTCGGCGGCGAATCCACGCCCTATGGCGGTGTCCAGCGTGGCTTCGCGCTGTCGGCCTCCGCCGCGTGGTACCCGCGCGCGCTCGGGAGCACAGAGGCCCTGGCGGATCTCCGGGGCGAGGCGGATGCCTGGCTCCCGTTCCCGCCCGCGTGGCGCAACGAACTGCAGGTCTCCGCGCTCGCGCGCGCGGTGGCGAGCGAACGCGGGAAGCTGCTGCGCGTGGGCGGCGGCGGGAGCGTGGCAGGCGCGCAGTTCGGCCGGCCGGGCGAGAACCAGCCCGAGCGGGGCGCCCCGGTCGCCCCGGGGCTCGCCTTCACCGAGTCGCTCCGGGGGTACGAGGACTCCACCTTCAACGCGCGGTGGATGGCGGGCGCGAGCGCACGGCTTCGCCACGCTTTCGTCGTGGACCACGGCTGGGCGAGCGGCCTCTACCTCCTCCCTGCGTTCTTCATCCGCCAGGTGGACGTTGAGGGTTTCGGCACCGCCGCGTGGCTGGACGCAGACGTCCGCGGGGGGACCTGGCTGCCTGCGGCCGGCGGACAGGTCGCCCTGCGCACCCAGGTGGGGCTCTACCCCGCGTCGCTCGTCTACCAGTTCGCCTGGCGCTTCCGCGGGGACCTCGGCCCGCTGCACGTGGTGGGCGTGGCCTTCGAGTGAGGCGTCAACCCGCGTAGAGCCCGTGAGCCTGGATCCAGGCGAGCACCGTCCGGGGCACGAGCGCGTCCGGCCGCTCCCCCCTGCGCAGCCGTTCGCGCACCTCCGACGAGGAGACCTCCACCAGCGGCGGTCCCACGGCCCCTTCGACGGGGTGCCCGGCCCGGTGCAACACGAGGAAGTCCGCCAGCGCCCGGATGCGCGGCACGTCCTTCCAGGACGGGAGATCCTTCACGATGTCCGAGCCGATCACCCAGCGCCACGTGAACTCGGGGTACGCGCGGGACAGGTGCTCGAGCGTGTCCACCGTGTACCCCTGTCCGCCGAGTCCCCGCTCCACCTCGGACACCTTGAGCCAACCGGACGTCTCGGCCGCGAGCCGGCGGCACATCTCCACGCGGTGCTCGAACGCCGCGAGCTGCTTGCCGAACGGGTGGTGATGGCTCGGGAGCAGCCAGACCTCGTCCACCTCCTGCGTGGCGTGGACGTACTGCGCCGCGAGCAGGTGTCCCACGTGCGGTGGGTTGAAGCTCCCTCCCATCAAGGCCACGCGCATCCCGATCGCCCTCACGCGTACAGCAGCCACGGCTCGCGGCGGGTCTCGAAGGCGCGCGCCTGTTCGTCGAACCCCTCCACGAGCGCGCCGAGCGGCGCACCTGCCTCGAGCCCGGCCCGCACCGTGTCCGTCCCACAGAGGAGATCGAACGCGGGCACGTCCTCCACGAACTCGTAGGCGTCCGCTCGCCACTGGAACGAGGGGCCCCCCAGCATCCGCGCACACCGGAAGACCGCGAGCCCCGTCAGCAGCGGCCGGAACGCCCGCTCGTCCGTCACGTGGATGAAGGCGCCGCCGCAGGACACGCCGCGGAACTTGTCGAACGTGGGGGTGAAGCTGCAGGCGCGGAAGGTGACGCCGGGGAGCTTCTCGGCGTTGAGCGCCTCTGCCACGGCGTCCGGCCTCAGCCACGGCGCGCCGAACTGCTCGAAGGGCCGGCACGTGCCGCGGCCCTCGGACACGTTGGTGCCCTCCCCGAGGCACATCCCCGGGTAGACGAGCGCCGTGTCCGGGGTGGGCATGTTGGGAGAGGGCGGGACGAAGTGCAGCCCCGTGTCCCTCCACCGCATCTTCCGGCTCCAGCCCTTGCAAGGCACGACGTGGAGCTCCGCCCCCATCCGCTCTTCGTCGTTGAACATCCTTGCGAGCTCGCCGGCCGTCATCCCGTGCCGGTTGGGCAACGCGTACAGCCCCACGAACGAGCGGAAGCCCTCCCCCACGAGGTTCCCTTCCACCAGGTCCCCGCCGATGGGGTTCGGCCGGTCCAGGACGTAGAACGGGATGCCTGCCCGCGCCGCGGCACGCATGGCCAGCGCGAGCGTGTAGACGTACGTGTAGTAGCGGGCGCCGACGTCCTGGATGTCGAAGACGAGTGCGTCCAGTCCGTGCAACCACTCGGGCCTGGGGGACAGCGACTCGAACGTGTGGCCGTAGAGGCTGTACACGGGGACGCCGGTCCGCGCGTCCCTCGGGTCATCCTCCACGGCCACCATGTACTGCGCTTCGCCCCGGACGCCGTGCTCGGGTCCGAACAGCGCGGCGAGCGTCACGCCCTCTGCCTCCTCCAGGAGATCCGCCAGGTGGCGGAACCGGCTGTCCACGCTCGTCGGGTTGACGATGGCCCCGACCCGCTTGCCTCTCAGCGCGCGGAACCCTTCCGCCACCCACACGTCCAGTCCGGTCCGCACACCCAAGGATGCCCCTCCGCGTTGAAATGAGCGGGGGGCAGCCTAGCGTGTCCGCGCGCGGCGGCTACTCCGGGCGCGAGGCCGCGCTCGCCAGGCGTCCCAGCGCAGCCGTCTTCGCCCCGCTCACCTCGGCGGCCAGCCCGTTCAACCACTCACCCAGCGGCCGGGCCGTGCTGCCTTCCGGGAGCCGCGGCTCCAGCACCGCCTTCATCCCCAGCTCTGCGAACCCAACGCCCAGCTCCGCACCCACGCCAGCCGTGGGCGCGAGCCGTGCGAAGCGCACCGGCAGGTCCCTGATCGAGAGCGTCTCCCACGCGCGCGCGGCCTCCGCCGCGGTGGCCCCGGCAAGCTCCGCCTTCGCCTCGAACACCTGGACGCCCAACTGGCCGGTGACCCGGATCGACAAGGTCCCCTCCGGGGCGCGCGGCGGCAGGCCCGCGAGCAGTCCGACCACGTCCCCCGCGGCGGCACGCTCGCGCTGTGCCGGGGTCAACGGGTACCGCGCGCTCCAGGTCGCAGAGGCCCGCACCCCGCCCGCTTCCACCTGCGCGCCCGCCTCGAGGAGTTCCCCCAGCTGGAGTTCCCGAGTCCCCGCACCCGCGGTGCCCTTGAGCTCCGTCTCCAGCACCAGCTCTCCCCGCTCCCGGTCCAGCGTGACCCGGGCGGCCTGTCCCTGCGTCACCCAGGCAGCGATCCCTCCCATGCCCGCGCTGCCCTTCACTCCAAGACCGCTCGCCTTCACCTCGGCGGCCGTCTCCAACTCGAGCGTGGCGAACCGTGCCTGTCCATCCAGCGCCTGCAGCCGCGCGCCGAGCGTCGGGATGCCGGGCAGGAGGATCTCCGCGGGCGTGTCGCGGGCGGCCCCCTGGAGCAGGAGGGACGCCACCCAGGCAGCGCCCTCCGCGGTCTCGAGGTGCCACCCGCGCCCGGTGGTGAGGCCGTGCTCCACCTCCGTCTTCCAGGCGCCCCCGTGCCGGCTGCCCTTCAGCGCGAGCCCTCCCTGGGTGCTGACGCGGAACCCATCCGCCTCCTTTTCGATCTCCAGCTTCCCGCTCGCACCGAGCAGCAACGCACGCCCCGCGAGCGCCTTCGCCTCGAGGACGATCTTCGTGCCGTCTCCCCCCTGGGCCAACCCCTGGGCGATCCAGCGCTCGAGGATCGCCGCGCGGCCTTCGTGCTCGGCGCTGCGGACCATCCAGCGCTCGTGCGCAGCGCGGAGGTGGGCGGGCTGGGATGCGGCATCCAGGGGTTCCGCGGAAGTGAGGGGACGGGGGGACAGGTGACGGCCGAGCGGGTCCATGGAGGCTCCGGGGTGAGGGGAGGCCCGCGCGCCCGAGCAGGTGCCTCGCCGCCTCCGCACCATGGGTTCCGGTCACTTGCCGGGAGCAGGCATCCACCCGGCCGTCCAACCGTCCGGTGCCGTGGACGCCCCCGGGCGGCCACGTGGCGCTTGAGTGTCCCCACACCGTGTGATTTCAGACACGCATGCTCTTCGGCCGGGGTTCCAGCGCGCGCAAGCTCGAAAGCATCCCCGTGGGGCACTACCACGACGTGATGCTGACGGGTCACCCCGTTCGACGGGCGTGGCACCAGCTCAAGTTCACCCGCGTGCTGGAGCTGCTGCCGCAGGCGCCGGGCCAGTCCATCCTCGACATCGGCTGCTTCGCAGGGACGTTCCTGTCGCTCGTGGACGAGGCACGGTTCACGCGCCAGGTCGGCGTGGACATCCTCCCCGAGCAGGTGGCGTACGCCCAGGCACACTTCGGCTCGGCACACCGGCAGTTCGTCCACGTCGCCCACGTGTCGGAGATCTCCAGCGCCATCGAGGGGACGTTCGACTGCATCACGCTGATCGAGGTGATCGAGCACCTCTCGCCGGCGGAGATCGACGCCACGCTGCAGCAGGCCGCGCGCAAGCTCCGGCCGGGTGGCCGGCTGGTGATGAGCACGCCCAACTACGCCTCGGCGTGGCCGCTGCTCGAGGTGGCGCTGAACCAACTCTCGGACGTCACCTACGACGAGCAGCACATCACCCGCTTCACCTGGTTCGACTGCGAGCGGAAGCTCGCGGAGATCTCCCCCACCCTCCACGAGTCGTTCGAGCTCGAACTGAAGACCACCACGCACCTGGTGAGCC
Source organism: Pseudomonadota bacterium (assembly GCA_039800145.1). Lineage (GTDB taxonomy): Bacteria > Myxococcota > Myxococcia > Myxococcales > Myxococcaceae > VGRA01. Next base: position 17,254 of record JBDLRJ010000038.1, read on the forward strand.
CCTTCCTCGCGGTGCTCGGCGTGGACTTCGCGTCGCGCATCTCGTCGGCCGTCACCCACAGGGGGTGGAAGATGCCGTTCGGCAACCTCGTGATGCTCTCCTGGCTCAAGAGGTAACCGGTGGAACGGCTCCGCCCCGCGGCACGCGCGCTGTTGGAGCACCTGGGCGTCCTGGCGGGATTCTCGGCGCTGACGGTGGCGCTCACGTGGCCGCTCGCGGCCAACCTCGGGACCCACACCGTGGACGTGGGCGTGGACGATCCGCTGTTCTACACGCGCATGGTGCGGCACTTCCTCGCGTGGATGGCGGGGCAGCGCACCGGGCTGCTGGACGTGGATTTCTTCTGGCCTCACCCCCAGGCCCTCACCACGAACGACATCTCGCTCGGTCTGCTCTACGGCGCGCTGCCCTTCCGCCCGTTCACGGGGGACCTGCTCACGCTGGTGAACCTGGGGTTCCTCCTCACCTTCGTACTGACCGGCCACGCGACCTGGCTGCTGGTGCGCGAGCTCACCGGGAACCGCTCGGCCGCGTGGCTGGGCGGCGTGGCCTTCGCCTTCTGCCTGTTCCGCTTCCACCAGTTCGATCACCAGAACGTCCTGCAGACGCACTGGGGCGTGTACGCACTCTACGCGGTGGTGGTGTTGCGGCGAAGGCCCGGTCCGCTCCCCATGCTCGGACTCTCGGCGGCGCTGTTCCTCCACGGCACCGCGAGCATGAACATCGCGCTGTACTCGGTGTTCGCGCTGGCCCTGCTCGGCCTCTACCTGCTCGTGGAGACGCCGGCCGCAGGGCGTCCCCGCTTCCTGGCGTGGGCGGTGGCCGGGTGCCTGCTCACGGGCGCCGCCGTCTACCCGCTGTACAGGCCGTACCTTGCCGCGCGGGAACGGACCGGGATGAAGCGGGACGTGGCAGAGGTCCAGGCCTACTCGGGGCGCATCGAGCAGCTGGCCGGTGCACCGAAGTACAACCGGCTGTACGGCCCCAGGCTTTCGGGGAACATGGGCTCGGAGTCCATGACCTTCCCCGGGGTGACGGTGCTTGCGCTCGCGCTGCTCGGCGTCGCGTTGTCGTTCGCGGCCGAAGGGGCACCGGGCGAGAACCGGAGGCGCTTCCTGCTCAAGGCCCTCCCCGCGGTGGCGGTGCTCACGGCCGCGGTGTCCTACGCGCTCTTCTCGAGAGTGCTCGCGGGCTGCCTGGTGCTCGGGCTCTTCACGTGGGCGCTCGTGCTCGGGTACCGCGGGAAGAGGCGTCCCGGGCTCGCGCTCGCGCTGCTCTCGGTTGCGCTGCTCTACCAGTACGCGGCCCTCGGCCCCGAGATCTTCTGGGGCAACACCTCCTACGGGCCCGGCCTGTGGGAGTGGCTCACGGTCTTCCCCGGCTACTCCTGGGTGCGGACCCCTGCGCGCTTCGTGTTCGAGACCCAGTTCGCCCTCGCGGTGCTCGCGGCGGTAGGGCTCACGCTGCTGTCCGGCTGGTTTCGCTCGGCCTGGGCGCCCCTCGCGCTCACCGCGGTCGCGCTCGGGGGAGTCCTCTGGGAGTTCAACTGCGCGCCCCTGCAGCTGCGCCGCATGCGGACCGTCGCAGAGGCGCCGCCGCTGTACCGGTGGCTCGCGGAGCAGCCCGGGCGGGGGGCCGTGTTGGAGCTCCCGGCATTCCACCTGTACGAGCGCTACCGGATGTACTTCTCCACGCTGCACGAACGGCCCACCGTGGACGGCGAGAGTGGGTACCTGCTCCCCGTGATGGACTGGATGGGCCCCCGCTCGTTCGACGCGGGGAGGGCTGCCGTCCACCTCGAGCGACTGCGCGCGGCGGGGCTCGAGTTCGTCGTCCTCCACCGGGACCAGCTGGGCCGTGCCACGGAGCGCTACCGGGAGGTCCTCGCGGCGGCCGGGGGAAAGCGCGAGCAGGCTTTCGGGGCGGACGAGGTCTGGCGCATGCCCGTCGCGTCTCAGGTGGAGGGCTTCTCGCCCCAGGCCGTCCTGGCCGTGCTCGGGCCCCCACGCACCACGCCCACCGGCCTCTCGCTGGATCTGCAGGTGACCCCGCGCAGCGACCGGCCCGTGTTCGAGTACCGGGCGAGGCGGCTCACCGTCCGTCTCGCCGAGGCGCCGGAGATCTCCTCCGCCGTCCACCTGTCGCCCCCGCTCTTCCATCCCGGCCTCGTGGACACCTTCCCCGTCTCGCTCGAGACGCGGGGCAAGGGGCTGCCCTCTCCGTGCACCCTGGAGTTGGTGGACGACGAGGGGAGGACCTGGGAGCGAACCGCGTGCAGCCCTCCTGCGCTCACCGCCGCGACGGCCTGCCAGCTGGAGCTGCTCTCGGCTTCGCCCGTCAGCGCCGCCACCTGGAGGGTGGGCTTCCGCATCCAGTCCCCCGTGACGCTGGGAGGTACGCGCCTCGTGGCGGGTTCGCCGGAGGATCCCGCGCCCACTGCGCGAACGGAGCTCCGGGGAAATCCCACACAGCTCGCGTCGGTCCTGGTGCAGGCGGGTGCGGGGCAAACGGTGCGCGCGGCCGTGGTGGCACCCGGGCTGCCGCCGCTGTGCGAGCTGAGCTTCACACCTCCTCCGCGCCCGGT